>NZ_JBVJNN010000010.1:0-182909 GCF_055583685.1 Streptomyces sp. NPDC104581 | reverse complement strand
CCGCTGCATCTGGGGGTGACGGAGGCGGGGCCGGCGTTCCAGGGGACGATCAAGTCGGCGGTCGCGTTCGGCGCCCTGTTGAGTGAGGGTATCGGCGACACGATCCGGGTGTCGCTGTCCGCGCCGCCGGCGGAGGAGGTCAAGGTCGGTCTGCAGATTCTGGAGTCGCTGAATCTGAAGCAGCGCCGGCTGGAGATCGTGTCGTGTCCGTCGTGCGGGCGGGCGCAGGTCGATGTGTACAAGCTCGCCGATGAGGTGAGTGCGGGTCTGGACGGGATGGAGGTCCCGTTGCGGGTCGCGGTGATGGGTTGTGTGGTGAACGGTCCGGGTGAGGCCCGTGAGGCGGATCTGGGTGTGGCGTCGGGTAACGGGAAGGGGCAGATCTTCGTCAAGGGCGAGGTCATCAAGACGGTGCCGGAGTCGAAGATCGTCGAGACCCTGATCGAGGAGGCCCTGAAGATCGCCGCGGAGATGGAGGCCGACGGAGTCCCCTCCGGCGAGCCGCTGGTCGTGGCCGGGGTCTGATACGGGGAGCCCGGCGGGGATCGGAAGTGGCGAAGGCCACTTCCGGTCGACCGATCAGTTCGGCGCCCGCCACCGGTCATGAAGGCGGAGAACACCACCAGCGAGGGGACACCGCCGACATGACCGACACCGTGAAGGGCCCTGCCGCCTACTTCCCCTCGATCGAGAGGAAGTACGGCCGGCCGGTCGCGGAGTGGCAGGAGCTGATCCGTTCCTCGCCGCTGACGAAGCACATGGAACTCGTCTCCTGGCTCAAGACGACCCACGCGATGGGCCACGGCCACGCGAACGCGCTCGTGGCCCACACGCTCGCGGAGGACGCCGCCGGCTAGGTCCTGGTCGTCGCACTGGCGTCGTCCGCCCGCAGGGCGGGACTCACGGCGTCCGGTGCGTGCGCTCGCGAGGCGGAGGCCGCCCTCCTCGTACCGGGCGTACTCGGGCGACTTACGACAACGCGGCGAGGGCACGCGCCGGACTCCGCGAGCCGGACGCCAGTTCGACGACAGGACCTGGCGCGCTGTTCCCGCCGGGCGCGGGAACGGCGCGGGCTCCTCACCACCCGTGCTCCGCCAGAGCACCCGAGCCCGCCAGATATCCGAGGAGCCCTTCCCTCGGGTACTCGATGATGTCCTCGGGAAGCTCGTGGACGCTGAACCACTGAAGGGCCAGGCACTTCGCCGGCTCCCTGTTGACGGGGTCGCCGGTCCACTCGGTGGCCTCGAAGAAGAACCCGATCCGCTCCACGCCCTCACTCTGCCGGTGGTGCACGACGTGCACCAGCCGCAGCCGGGCGGGATCGACCCGCACCCCGGTCTCCTCCATCAACTCCCGCGCGGCACCGGCACTGACGGTCTCCCCCCGATCGAGCTTCCCGGACGGCATGTGCCAGCGGCCGTGACCGTAGGGACCTCCCCGCTGGGAGAAGAGGAGCTTGTCCCCGTCCCGCAGAAGGACATGCGTATCGATGACGGGCCGCGCGGGGTGGGGGGTCATGGTTCCTGGGGGGGGGTGGTCGGTCCCTCACCATGCGTGAGGCTGATGCGTCCAACATCTCGCGGTCGGCGGGGTGGTGGACACCCCGCCGACCGACAACCTCGTCGCGCACCACCGTGGGTCGCGCCCGTGGAAGACGTATGGATCACGACCACCGGCGCCGTGCCCCGGCACGCACGCTCATCCGGCCTGATCCAGACGCAGACCCTAGCGGCGCACCAGGCCGCCCGCCGCCGCGCCCTGGGGGCCCGTGTGGGAGTCCATCGGGCGCAGCATGCGGCCCGCGACCTGGACGCGGGAGGTGCAGCCGAGCTTCTGCATCACCTTGCGCATGTGGTTCACCGCCGTCCACTCCGCGATGCCGAGCCTGCGCGCGACCTCGCGGTTGGTCAGGCCCTCCGTGACCAGCATCGCCACCTCGTGCTCGCGCCTGGTCAGTGAGCCGACCAGGTCGGTGGAGCGCGGCTGGTGGTCCGGCCGTTCGATCAGGGCGAGGGCCTGGGTCACCGCCTCGTCCGGGGTGCACAGTCCGCCCCGGTGCCAGGCCGTGTCGAAGGCGCTGCGGCCCATCCGTTCGCTGACCTGGCCGAGCAGGGTGCCGCTGACGGCGTTCGGCTGGCCCGCCAGGGTGTCGCCGACCCGGTGGCGCAGGGCGTCCGACGCGCCGAGCAGCAGAGCCGCGCGCTCCCACACCGCCGCCGAACGGCCGTACTTGTGGGTGAGAAGCTCCGCCAGGACCGCCAGTCCGCGTGCCACCTCGGGCAGATCACCCCGGTCGTGCAGCAACAGCAGTGCGCGGCAGGCCAGTTGCTCGGCCCGGTCGCAGTCGCCCTGACTGCCGGTCAGACCGGCGAGTGTGAGCTTGGCGCGGGCCGCCGAGCGGGCGTCCTCGACGCGCTCGAAGAGCCGTACGGCCTCCGTGGCGTGCCGCGCCGCCGACGTGATGTCTCCCCGGTCCCGGCGGACCTCGGCGAGACGGGCCAGCACTGCCCCCCGGCACCACTGACCACCTCCCCGCGGATCAAGGTCCGCCAGGACCAGAGTCAGGAGGTTCTCGGCGGCGGGAAGGTTCCCCTCGATCTGGGCGAGCCTGGCCAGGTGCTGGCGTACGGTCACGATCCCCGGCCCGTCGGCCGTGTCGGTGTACGCGGCCAGCGCCTCGTCCAGCCAGGGCTTGGCGGCCGACGGGTCGTCCGTCAGGAGCAGCGCCTCGCCGAGCGCTTCGAGCGCGGCCAGGCGTACGGGGCGCCGGTCGATGCCGATCCGCAGTGCGGCGGAGAGCCAGTGCTCGGCGCTCTTCACCTCGCCGCGGAGCAGCCAGTAGGGCTGCGCCGCGGTGGCCAGTGTCGCCACCGCCTCGCCGTTGTCCGCCTCGACCAGGAACTCCAGCGCGGCGAGCACGTCCTGGTGCCAGTGGTCGAACTGCTCCAGCGCCGCCGTCTGGCCGGGACCCTCCAACTCGCTGCGGATACCGTGCAGCTGGCGGATGAAGAACACGGCGTGATCGGCCCGTACCGGCCCCAGCGCGTCCTGTCGCGCGAGGTGTTCCAGGGCCCGTGCCCGGGACCTGCGCAGCATCCAGAAGCGGATGCTGCCGTCCCGCTGCTCCTCGGTCAGCAGCGCGCTGTGGTCGACCATCTCCTCCAGCGCCTGCCGGGTGACGTCGAGCGGGAGTTCGAACACACCGGCGGCCTCGGCGACCCCGAAGCTCTCGGTGAACACCCCGAGCCGTACGAGGAGTTCGACTGCCTGCGGCGCGAGACCGAGCGTGTCCGGGCCCGCCGCCGTGTCCGTGGCCGTGCCCGGCTCCGTCAGTGTGCCCGGCGACCGGCTCAGCTCGTCCAGCAGGGCTCGCGGCGAGCTGACCTTCAGCCGGGACGCGGCCAGTTCGATGGAGAGCGGCAGTCCGTCGAGCATCTGGCAGAGCTTGGCGACGGTCTCGCGGTTCTCCTGTGTGAGCCGGAATCCCGGCCGTACCGCCTTGGTCCGGTCCACCAGCAGGCGGACGGAGTCGACCTGTCCCAGCCGGGCCAGGTCGGCCGTGTCGCGCGCCGTGGGCACCGCGAGCGGGAAGAGCGGCACCCGGTGCTCGCCGTACATTCCGAGCACCTGGGTGCCGACCGTCACCAGACACAGCCGCCGGGCGGCCGATCCGACCGCCTCCCACAGCTCGGCGATGCCGCGCGGCGGCCGGCTGCCGCAGTCGAGCACCAGCAGGAAGTCCCGTCCGCCGAGATGGTCGCGCAGCCGATCGAGCGGGGCACGATCCGCCGCGGCGCCGTCCTCACCCGACGTGTCGTCGACACGGGTGTCCGGCGTAGGTGGTGTCAGCTCCAGGGCCTCGGCGACCGCGCGGGCGAGCCCGCCGTCGGGGTCGTTCGTTTCAAGCCGGAGGGTGTCCAGTTCCAAGTACCGGCCGCCATCGGCGAATTCACCGGCGATCTGTTCGAAGAGGGCGTCCGCCAGTCGGCTCTTGCCGACGCCGACCGGACCGGTGAGCGTGAGCACCTGTCCGTTGGGCACGGCGGCGCGGGCCTTGAGATCGGCCAGTTCCGTGTCCCTCCCGACCCGCGAAGTGAGCGCGTAGCGCGCCCGCTGATGGGTGGAGTGCGCCAGGTCTCCGCCTGTTCGCACCGGCTCGGCGATCCGTGCGGATCCGCTCGGTTCTCCGTTGTTCTGCGCGCGCATTCCAGCCCCCGTGGCTCATCTTGTTCGCACGACCAACTCGATTTTCTCTCCCCCGGAACCTCACAGGCCGCGTCCAACGATCGGTCAAGGCTTGGTCAATGCGCGGTCACTGGAGTCACTCCAGTCACACCCGCAACATAACCGGAACCCCGCTCCGACCACGGGAAAGCCGCCCGCCCGCCGGGAGTCCGGCGAGGGGGCGACTCGATGAAAGGTGTGGCCCGATGCGGGCCGTTCGGGCACTGCGCGCCGGGCGCACACCGTCAAACAGGCACCGCCGGGCGCGACATCAGGCAGGCGGCGCGGGACCCGCCGGCGCGCGTGCCGTCAGCCACCGGCCATCAGCCACCGGCCATCAGGCACTGGCCGTCGGCACCGGCCCCTGTGCGGAGGCCGGACTCCGCCGCCGCGACTGGATCCGCTCAGCAGCCAACTCCCCCGCCTGCACGGCGGCTTCACTCGTCGGCCGCTGGAACACCCAGTCCCCGGCGAACTCCACCGCCCGCACCGGCCGGTCGAGGAAGGCACCCTGGAGCCGCAGCGCGTCCGGAGTGGCCTCGGGAGCGGCGTACGGGAACCGGTGCACCTCCGACTCGACCAGCGCCTCGCGCAGCTCCGGCACGTACCTCGTGGCGCGCCCGAGCAGCTTCTCGACGACCTCCTCGTCGGGCCGGTCCATCAGCTCGTCGGTGGCGCGCTCCGCGCTCAGCATGCTGACCAGTCCCTGACCGCGCGGCGCCCGGTTGGCCGCCTTGAAGTGCTCGAAGGTCAGGCCGGCCAGATAGCCGTCCTCCTTCTCCGGGATGAGCAGCGCGTAGACCTTCTTCGTGCCGCGCGACTGACGGACCGCCAGGGGGCGGTCCACCCGGAGGGTCACACGGATCATGCGGGAGTACGACGTGGCGTCCAGGAAGGGCGACTCCTCGGCGGGCGCCGACGGATACAGCTTCCTGGCCACGGGCGCCGGCACGGCGAGCACGACCTCACGGGCCGTCACCACGCGGCCGTCGGTGAAGACCAGCCGTACACCGCCGTCGGGGGTCTCGCCGACCTCCTGGACGGCCCTCCCGGTGTGGACGGTCAGCCGCTCCGCGACCTTCCGGGCGAGCGCGTCCATGCCGTCGCGGTAGGTGCGCCAGCCGTGCAGGCCGCGCGTGGCGACCATGGTGGCCACGAGCGGCGCGACGCACGAGCGCCGGGTGTCCCAGGCCCAGCCGGTGCTCGCGGCCGGCTGGAGCAGATAGTCGTGCAGGTCGGGGTGTTTGCCGTCGACGAACTCCGCGACCGTACGCAGGCCGAGCGGGCTCTCCCCCGGCCGCCGGGTGCTGACCTTGCCCAGCGACGGCAGCAGCCCGCCCAGCATCCCGGTCATGGCCATCCGGCCACCGGGCGACAGCCCCGCGCCGGTGAGGGTGCCCACCCAGTGCCCGCTGCCCGCGTGCGCCTTGCCGCCCCGCCAGACACCGGCGAGACTGCCGACCTTGAGCACCCCGCCGTCCCGGTCGAGGCCGACGTCCTTGATCAGCCGCCAGGTGGACGGATACCCGTGCGAGGCCAGGGTCTCGGTGCCCTGCTCCACGATCCAGCCGTCCTTCTGCCGCGCCCGCATCCGGCCGCCCACGTCACCGTCCGCCTCGAAGACCTCCGGCGCGCGGCCGGCCTCCTTCAGCCGGTACGCGGCGGTGAGCCCGGAGATCCCGGCGCCGACGACGGCGACGTCGACGTGCGTGCCTGCTTCCTCCGCGGCTGCCTGTGCCTCTGACATGGCTTGCGCTCCCTACTCGACGCTCTGGGCCGGTTCGTGCTCGATCGCCGCACGGGCGTGTGCCCGCCGGGCGGGCGGTACGTGCTGTCCCGACCGCCGCACGGACGGCGGCCGGTGTCCTGAACAGCCGGACGGGCGCGGGGCGCCGCCCCGCCCCCGTCCGGCGTCCGCGACTACGTCCAGCGCCCCGTGCCGTACGTCTCCTCGCCCAGGAGCCGCTCGCGCAGTTCGACCCGGCGGACCTTGCCCGTGCTCGTGCGCGGGATCTCCTCCAGCGGCAGGATCCGGGGCGCGCCCAGCGCCGGCAGGTCCGCGGTCGCCCGCTTCCACTCCGCCTCGTCCAGCGTGCCGTCCTGCGTGGAGACGACGGGCAGCGGCAGCTGGCCGGGAATGCCGATCACCGCGGCCTCCAGCAACTGCGGCAGCCGGTCGGCCAGTACGTCCTCCAGCTCGATGCAGCTCATTCCGGGGATCACGTCGACCTCGCGGTCCAGCAGGCGGAACGCGCCCGCGGCGGTGCGCAGGCCGTAGTCACCGGTGTTCCACCACTTGCCGCGCGCCTTGTCCTGCCAGCGCCGCTGCTCGCCGAGGTAGCCGATGCAGCGCCCGTCGGTGCGGGTGAGCAGCACGCCGGGCTTGCCGTTGGGGACCGGCTTCATCGTCGCCGGGTCCACCACCTTCATCCCGGTGAAGCCGGGGATGGGGCGGCCGACGTCGCGCGTCGTGGGGTGCCGGTCGCCCTTGGACGCCAGCGCCCTGCGGGTCAGCAGCCGGAAGGTCATGGGGCCGGTCTCCGACTGGCCCCAGCCCTGGAGCCAGGCCGGGAAGCGCCGCTTGCTCGCGTGCAGGAAGCGGCGGACCGTGGGCGGGTGGATCGCGTCGAAGGTGCTGACGTAGAGCCGGACGTCCCCGTACAACTCCGGTCGCTTACCGGCCAGTTCCTGCCAGCCGATGTACGTCGCGGGCAGCGCCTCCAGATACGTGGGCTTGCGCTGCGCGAACATCCGCTCGGCGGTGGCCGGCCGGGCGTCGGCGAGGAGCAGCGCGTCCTTCGGCTCCAGCTTCAGCGTGCCGGTGCTCCAGGTGATCATCCGCATGTGGTTGAACGGGGTGGCGGTGGCCACCGTGTCGGAGCGCTTCATCGCCACGATCGGGAAGCGCAGCGACTCCGTACGGCCGAGGTGGCCGAGGACGGTGTCGACCGAGTGCACAACGAGCTTCGGCACCCCGGTGGTGCCGGAGGTGTGGGTGGCGACCATCGGCTCGTAGCTGGCCGTGGTGAACACCTTCGGGGTACGCGCCCCGCGCAGGTCGTCCAGCGACACCGTGCCCGGCAGCGCGGCGCCGACGGTCACCGTGCGCGGGACGAGGGACTTCAGGTCCACGCCCTGCTCGTCCGCCGAGCTGAGGATGTCGGCGGTGGTGACGAACAACTGCGCGTCGGCGCGCTTGAGTACGGTGCCGAGGGTCTGTGCCGGCAGGCCGCCCGCGATCAGGACCGGGAGGGCGCCGAAGCGCGCGGTGGCGCAGGCGAGGAGCAGATAGTCCCAGTGGTTGTCCTTGGCTATCGCGACCCGGTCGCCGGGCCGCGCCCCCGCCTCGTACAGCAGGCCGGCGGTCTCCTGTACGAGCTCGGCGATGCCGGCCACGCTGAACTCGGAGCCCGCGCCGGGGGCGATGTCGAAGGGCCGGCTCAGATGGAAGCGGGTGCTGCGGCCCGCCTGTGCGTGTTCGTCGAAGAGCAGACCGAGTCCGGTCGGCTTGTTCTTGGTACCCATGTCCGTTTGTCCTGTCCGGAGTTCGGGCCGCGGGCTCGGGCCGCGGCCGTCACCCCTCAGCTCGCGAAGTGAATGAGGTTGGCCAGGACGATGCCGGCGACGCCCGTCCGGAACGCCACCACTCCTCGCCTGCGTGCCAGCAGTGCGTCTCCGTTACGGCTGAAGGAGGTGAACTGGCGCAGCCGCAGCGCCATTTCGGGGAGCAGCGCGGCGAAGAACCACCACGGTGCCCAGCCCACGGCCGAGGCCCCGACGGTCAGCAGCAGGTCGACGGTGGACAGCGCGCCGATGAAGACGAGGTTGCCGCGCGCCGAGGTGTGGACCGCGACCGTGCTGCGGCCGACGGCCGCGTCCCCGCTGATGTCCTTGGTGTTGGAGTAGCAGGACACCAGGATCTGCCAGAGGCCGAACAGCACCGCCTGCACGAGTACGAGGGCGGGCAGATGGCCGGTCACGAAGCCGTAGGGAGCGACGACGATGACCAACGGGCAGCCCATGATGAGGACTTCGCCGAGACCCCGGTAACTGAGCTTGAGTCCCCAGGAGTACTGGAACCCGGCGAACAGCACCAGGCCGGTGACGACGAGCGCCCAGAGGGGCCGCTCGGGGGCGGCGACGGCCGACGCGGTCCAGAAGACGGTGCCCCAGAGCAGGCTCAGATACCCGAACCGGGTGGCCTGGGGGACCGTCAGCGCCCCGGTGAGCAGGGGCTTGCGCTCCAGGGGCCGCAGCGGAGTACCGCCGGTGCCGAGGTAGTTGGCGCGGTCGCTGCCGTCCCGGATGCCGTTGACGTCGTCGAGGGCCATGACGGCGGAGATGACGCCGATCTCCCCGAGGAGGAAGAGCAGCAGGGTCGTCCATGTGTCGGACGCGAACCGCGCGCTGCCGGCGAGCGCGGTCCACAGCACGAGCATGCTCAGGTAGTAGTCGAGGACGAACTCGAACTTGGCGAGCCGCGCGTACGCGACGAACCGGCTCCGTGCCCCGGAGGCGGGCGGGCCCGAGGGCCCCGCGCCGCCGGTACCCGCCGGGGGCGCGGTGGCGACCCCGGACCGCCCGGCGGAGGCGCCGGCACCCGCGCCGGCGGGCCGTGCGCCGTCCGCCGCCGTACGGGAAGCGCCCGCGACGGCACCACCGTCACCCGCGCCGGGCCCGCGGCCGGCCGCCGAACCTCCCGCGTCCGCGCCGGACCCGGTGCCGAGGCCCGTGTCCGCGCCGGAGGCGGCACGGCGCGCGACGGCTCCCGCCGCGCGCCCGTCCGCCGTGGCACCGGCCCCGTCGGTGGCCGTACGGCCGCCGGCATCGGTCCGCGTACCGCCGGCCGAAGCCTGCCGGACGCCGTCCGCCGCCGTACGGGACGGACCCGCCGCACCCGCGGCCGCTTCCGACGGGCCGGGCGTCGTACCCGTCGCGGTGTCGACGCCGCCACCGGGCCGGTGGCCTCCGGCGCCGGAGGCGGGAGTGAACGCGTTCATGTCTTCTCCCCTGCTCTCCTGCTCTCCGCGGCCCGGCTCAGCCGGCCGTCGTCAGCTTTCCGGCCGTCGTCAGCTTCTCGGCGGCGCGGATGCCGGAGAGCATCGCCGCCTCCGAGATCGGCGCGGTGAAGTAGTCACCCGCGAAGACCACCGGGGCGTGCTGGAGTCCGATGACGCGCGCGGACATCCGGTAGCGGCCGGGCGCGGGCAGCGGCATCGCGTGCGGGCGTACGGCGATCTCGAACGGCTCCGCCTCGTCGACCGGGAAGTCCGGCCAGAGCTGGGTGACCAGCCGGGTCGTCTCCGCGTACTGCTCCTCCGGCGACAGCGCGAGCAGCCGGCGGGTCTCGGCGCGGCCCGGGTAGACGAACGCGAGGTGCTTGTCGACCGAACGCCCCTGCTCGTCCTTGACCTTGCGCGGGAAGGTGATGATCGTCTTGACGGGCGGGTCGTCCGCGCCCGCCGCCACGATGTGCGCCTCGGACGGCATGCTGCTGAAGTCGACCAGGTACGAGACCGACAGCGCGGGCTCGTACACCTGGGTCTCCAGGAACTCACGGGTGTCGCGGCCGACGATGTCGTTCGGCAGCGCGGCGGTCAGCTTGGCGGCCACCGGCGCCGTCGTGGCGACCACGACGTCGTCGAAGACCTCGGCGTGGCTCTCGCCGTCCGCCGAGCGGGCGGTGATGTGCACCCGGCCGTCCGTCACCTGGAGGTCGGTGACCTCGTGTTCGAGCCGGATGTCGGCGCCCTTGGCGTTGTGCTCGGCGATGACCTCCATGCCGTTGCGGAACACGTAGAACTTCGCGCCGGCCACCTGGGCCTGCATCGCCCGTACGTGCGCCGCCGAGATGTCCTCGCAGCGCCAGAGCCAGAACGACTCGATCTCCGGCCGCAGCAGGTTGTCGAAGCCGCGCTGCGACAGGCTCTTGCGGGCGTACTCGGCCGCGGTCGTGCCGTCGTCGAAGGGCGCCAGCTTGACCGGGTCGAAGATGTCGAGCTGCTTGCGCTTGAGCGTCTCCTTCATCGTCCCGGTCAGGAAGCCGATCCGGTCCTTGAGGCCGACGTGCTTGTACGTGAGCAGGCTGCGCAGCGAGTCGGAGAGCAGCTCGGCGGGCTGGCCCTTGTCCACGACGATGACGTTGTTGGACATCTCCACGAGCTGGTCCTCGAGACCGTACTCACGAATTCGCTCGAACATCAGCTTGTAAAAGCTGGTGAACCAGAGGTTGATGCCGACGGAGGGCTCGATCTCCGAACGGTGCCACGAGCGAGCCCGACCGCCGAGTCCGGCGGCCGCCTCGAAAATGACAACCTCGCGGCCCGCCTTGATCAACTCTTTGGCGGCGGCGCAGCCTGCCATCCCTCCGCCGATGACAGCGGTCCTCTCACGCTGGCTCATTCGCTTTACCCTCCAGGGAATGTCTCGGATTGCCCTCGACTGTTGTCGCCTGTTCTCGCCGCAATTTAGGAGGGTGAAGCGCCTGTTAGATATAGCAGTCATCCAGGGAATGACCCGCACACACCTGTCATTGTGCGCATTCGCGCGCTGGTGCACCGTAGTCGGGGAGCATGCTGCCCAACCGTCGTCCGGGCCGTCCCGACCACCCGGCGGTGGCGCCGTCCGGGCCGCGCGGAACGGCCGGGACGGGCGGGAACAGGGGGCGGGGAGGCGGATGCGAGGGACCGGACGCGAAGGCCGGACCCGGCCCGGCCCGAGGCGGCCGACGCGCTCCGCGCGGACGCCCAACCGGGCTCGTCGAGCGAGGGGTTGTCATTGCCAGTGGGCTCGCGCGCTCCCTACCTTGATCGTGTGAACGGGATCGACACGCCGCCCCCAGAAACGGCGTTCCCCCTCGAAAGGTTGCCGAATGTTCGCCTCACTGGCCAGATTCACCACACACCGCAGCAGGCTGGTCCTCTATCTCTCCGGTGTGCTCCTCGTGCTCGCGGGAGCGCTGGGCGGTGGCGTGATATCGACTCTCTCCGCCGGTGGATTCACCGACAGTTCGACCGAATCGGCGCGGACGGCGGCGGTCCTGGACGGACGGTTCGGCTCGGGTGCCCCCAATCTGACCCTGCTGGTCTCGGACAAACGCGGCGTCGACGATCCGGCCGTGGGCGCGGCCGGTGAGCGGCTCACCGAGCGCATCGGCTCCGAGAAGGGCGTCGAACAGGCGCTGTCCTACTGGACGTTGGGCAAGGCTCCGGCCCTGCGCGGTGAGGGCGGGAACAGCGCCCTGATCCTCGTGCGGATCACCGGCGACGAGGACCAGGTGCAGAAGACGCTGGAGCGGATCCAGCCCGAGTACGACACCAAGGTGGAGGGCCTCGACACCCGCGTGGGCGGCGTCGCGGTCGCCAACAAGGAGATCACGGACACCACCCAGGACGACCTCCTGCTGATCGAGATGGTCACCTTCCCGGTCCTGCTGGTCGTGATGCTGTTCGTCTTCCGCGGTGTCGTCGCCGCCCTGGTACCGCTGATGGTCGCCGGACTGACCATCGTGTCCGTCCTTCTGACGCTGCGTATCCTCACGCTGTTCACCGACGTCTCGGTGCTGGCCACCAACGTCGCGACCGGCCTCGGGCTCGGTCTCGCGATCGACTACGCGCTCATCCTCCTCAAGCGCTACCGCGAGGAGTTGCACGGCGGCGCGGACACCGACACGGCCATCACGACCGCGCTGCGCACCGCGGGCCGTACCGTCCTGTTCTCCGCCGTGACGGTCGCGCTGGCACTCGCCGGCCTGCTCGTCTTCCCGTTCTACTTCCTGCGGTCCTTCGCCTACGCGGGCATCCCGACCGCCCTGCTGGCGGCGATCGTCTCCATCACCTTCCTGCCCGCGCTGCTGAAGGCGCTCGGCCCGCGGATCGACAAGGGCCGCATCCGTGTCCTGAACCGCGGCAAGGAGGAGAAGCCGCCGAAGCCGGAGGCCGAGCGGTTCTGGTACCGCCTCGCGACGACCGTGATGCGCTTCCCGATCCCGGTCGCGGTCGCGGTGATCGGTCTGCTGCTCTTCCTCGGCTCGCCGTTCCTGAACCTGCACATGAGCCTCGCCGACGACCGCGTACTGCCCGCCGACACCCAGTCGCGGCAGATCAGCGACATCGTGCGCGAGGACTTCAGCGCGCAGGAGTCGCAGGCGCTGAACGTGGTGCTGAACGACACCCCGCCGACCGGGGAGCGTTCGACCGACGCCTACGCGCAGAAGCTCTCCACCCTCGGCAACGTGGCGCGGGTCGACAGCGAGGCCGGTTCCTTCGCGGCCGGTGAGCAGGTCGCCCCGCCCGGTCCGGGCTCCGACCGGTTCAGCGCGGACAGCAGCACCTACCTCTCGGTGATCCCCAAGAGCGAGTCGCTCAGTGAGGAGGGCGAGGAGCTGGTCAAGGACATCCGGGCGGCCGAGGCACCGTACGACGTCCAGGTCGGCGGCCCGGCCGCGGAGCTGGTGGACTCGCTGGACTCCATGTACGACAAGCTGCCGCTGGCACTCACCATCATCGGTGTCACGACGTTCATCCTGCTGTTCCTGTTCACCGGTTCGCTGGTGCTGCCGCTGAAGGCACTGGTCCTCAACTGCCTCAGTCTCAGCGCCACGTTCGGTGTGCTGGTGTGGGGCTTCCAGGACGGTCATCTGGAGGGGTTCGTCGGCGAGTTCACCGTCACCGACACGATCACCTGGACCGTGCCGGTGCTGCTGTTCTGCATCGCGTTCGGCATGTCGATGGACTACGAGGTCTTCCTGCTCTCCCGTATCAAGGAGGAGTGGGACCGCTCGGGCGACAACCAGCTCGCGGTGGCACGGGGGCTGGAGCGCACCGGCGCGATGGTGACCGCCGCGGCGGGACTGATCGCCATCGTGTGGCTGGGCTTCGTCCTGTCGGGGATCTCGTACCTCAAGGCCATCGGTCTCGGCCTGGCGGTCGCGGTCCTGATGGACGCGACACTCGTACGCGGCGCGCTGGTACCGGCGTTCATGCGCCTCGCGGGGCGCGCCAACTGGTGGGCACCGGGGCCGCTGGCCCGTTTCCACCGCCGCTTCGGCCTGCGCGAGGCACCGGACGAGCCGTCGGGCACGCCCGGTTCACCCGGCACCTCCGACGGCAGGGCGACGCGCGAGAGCGTGCACTGAGGGGATTCACCGACGCCGGCGTCCCCGGTCGCCGGGCGGGCCTGTCAGGCTCGCCCGGCGACCGGGAAGTGCACGGCCGTCGAGTCGCACGGACCGGAGCCCGCTCCCGTCTCGGAACCGGACGGGAGCGGGCTCACCCGGCCGGTGTCAGGACGGACGTGAAGCACGGCACGGGTGACTGCCCCGCCCGCGACGGCGTCCCCGACATCAGCCGCAGCTCCGCGACGGCCATGTCCGGCGCCTGGGCCTGCGTCCGGGCCACGAGCCGGATCAGCTCGGGGATGCGGTAGACGGTCACGGCGCCCGGCGCCGATTCGGCGACCTCCACCACATGGTGGTCGAGGAGCCGGCCGACCAGCAGTTCGGCCGCCCAGGTGTCCATCGCCAGGGTCCGCGCCGCGCGGGGGATGTCGAACGGCATCTCGCCCGCGCGGGCCAGACAGGCCAGTGCCTGGCTGTCCGGTGTGGCGAGCCGGGCGCAGGCGCCCGCCATCCGCACCCGGACGTCGAGCGAGCCGCTGCCCAGCTCGGCCAGCCGGTGGTGGTCCGGGGCCAGCCGTGCGGCGAGTTCGGTGACGGACCACATCCGGCGGGCCGCGAGTTTCTCGCCGGCCGCCCGTACGCCCAGCGCCCGGTTGCCGGCCAGCCGTACGACCTGCCGGGCGGCGGCGACGTCCGCGCCGATGCGGTCGACCCCCGCGAGCGAGGCGAGCAGTTCGACGGCGTCGTCCGTCTCCATCGGTCCCAGCTCGACGTTGACGGCGCCGGGCAGGCCCGGCAGCCGTACACGTGAGGTGACGAGGACCGCGCTCCGCGCACCGCCGGGGAGCAGCGGCGCGACCTGTTCGGGTCCGAACGCGTCGTCCAGGACCAGCAGCAGACTCCGGTCCGCGCTCCAGCTCCGGAAGATGCGCGCCAACTCGTCCATCGGCTCGGGCAGTTCGTCCATCCGCATGCCGATGTCACGCAGCAGGGAACGCAGCGCGGCCGCGGGGTCGGTCGGCCGGTCGTTCTCGTCGTGGAGCCGTACGTGGAACTGTCCGTCCGCGAAGTGTTCACGCAGCAGGTGCGCGGCCCGGACGGTCACGGTGCTCTTGCCCGTACCGGCGCCGCCGAGCACGGTCACGATCTGAGGAGCCGTCAGAGGGGACTCGCTGCCCGAGCGTGCGTGCGCGACGATATGGGCCAGCTCCGCCCGCCGTCCGACGAAGTCCGGTGTGTCGGAGGGGAGTTGGGCGATGACCTCGCGCCGGGGCCGGACATCGGCGGCGGCCGGCGCGGCGGCCCGTACGGCCTGCTGCCTGCCCGGAGCCAGTTCGAGCGAGCGCGCCTCGTTGAGTACGTCGCGCTGGAGTCGCTGGAGCCGGTGCGAGGGCTCGATGCCCAGCTCCTGGACCAGACCGCGGCGGAGCTGTCCGAACGTCTCCAGCGCGGTGCCGCGCTGGCCCGACCGGTACGCCGCGAGCATGAGCTGGGCGGCGAATTCCTCGTTCAGCGGGTGGTCGGCGGTGAGCTGCCGCAGCTCGGCCATCAGCCGATGGTGCCGGCCGAGCCGCAGATCGGCCTCGACCCGCAGCTCCAGGGCGCCGAGCCGGGTGTCCGCGAGCTGCGAGATACGGGCGGCCAGCGCCGGCCCGGTCTCGATGTCGGCGAACGCGTCGCCGCGCCAGAGGGCGAGCCCGAGGCGCAGCGTGCGGGCCGCGCTCTCGGGGTCGCCGTCGCCCAGATCGGCGCGGGCCCGCGCGAGGTACCGCTCGAACTGCCACAGGTCCAGCTCGTCGGGCGCGAGCCTGATCCGGTAGCCGTTCGGGCAGGTCTCCACCCGCTCCCCGGGGCCGCCGGCGCCCACGGAGTGCGGCGCTCTCCGGAGCTGGTACACGTAGGTCTGGATGGTCTTGCGGGCCAGCCTGGGTGGCTCGCCGTCCCAGAGTTCGTCGATGAGTGTGGAGGTCCGTACCTGTTCGTTGGCGTGGAGCAGCAGTGCCGCGAGCAGCCGCCGGGCCATCGGAGCGGACGGCGTACGGTCCCCTCCCTGGCCGCTGATCTCCATCGGCCCGAGGATCCGGATGCGCAGTGGGTGGTCGCCGTCCGGATGTGAGCCGTCCGGGTGGGAGCCGGAACGGTGAGCGCTTTCGGTCGCCGAGTGCGTCAAGACCTGTGGTGTCCTTTCGGATCGTCTCCTCGGAACGCCAAGAAAACGCTCAGCCCGAAACGGCCGCCGTTGAACCGGCGGCGGCGGCTGCCGCGCGCGAACTGCTTCCCCGTTGCCCCGTTGATCTCTGACTCCGCTGAACCCTCCACGCCACGAAGCCGATTCCGGGCCTCACGCCGGTGGGGGCGAGGCTCGGTGTGGCGTCCGTGAAGGTGAAGTGCTTTCTGCTGTAGAGTTTTTGATGATCTCTGCTCTCAAAGAGAGTGTCAACAGCCTTATAGGGGTATCGCGTTCCCTCACGCCCGGCCCTCACACCCGCTCCACAGCCCCCGTTTTCGGAGTGTCCCTCCAGACTTAACCCGCCGGACTCCGTATCTACACGACGAAGCTGTACAGGGCGACGAGTACGCAGACGACGAGCATGCCCACCGCGTTCAGGAACAGGTTGCGGCCGAAGTCGCGGGCCCGGACGTGCGTGAAAATCGCCACCAGGAAATAAAGGACGAGCGCCCACACGGTGATCACCCCGAGCCAGGGCACCCACACCCCGAGGACGAGCCCGGCGGCGGCGGCGAACTTCACGGGCGGCGTGACCCACCACCACCGCCGCGGAAACCCCACACCCTCGAAGCACCCGCGCACGAACGGCACGGGCCCGAGACAGAGGACCGCGTCACCGACCTGGATCAGCGCCAGAACGACAACGGGCCACACGGGATCGGGCAGATCTCTCATCACCCCCGCAACCCCCCACCCCCTCCCGGGGTTGCGGCCCACCCCCCGACACCCCCTGATCGGGCGACGCTGCTTGCGGGGGGCGTCGGGCGACGGGCCCGGCTACGGTCGCAGGCGGCGGGGGGGCACCACGACGCGGACCGGCGGCGGGGGCCACTACGGGCGCCGCCGGTAGTGCCCCACCACGCACCGCCCCACCGCCCCTCGGGCCCCGCGGCAACCCGCTACACTGATGCGCGGTGCTCCGCGGCGACGGGGCACCCCGCGAATGCCTGGAGCGGAGCCCTCGGGGCCCGAGACCCACCCCACCGGGGCGGATCACCACCAGCACGCATCGCAACCATCCCCGCCTCCGTAGCTCAGGGGATAGAGCACCGCTCTCCTAAAGCGGGTGTCGCAGGTTCGAATCCTGCCGGGGGCACCAGCCAGAAGGCCCCGGACCGATCACGGTCCGGGGCCTTTGACATCGACTTGTGCCATCAACGCCCGCAATCACCACGACCGTGCCGCCTCTTGAACAGCCGGTCCCTGTGACTGATCGCTTCGCGCTGCGTTTCCCGGACGACGTGGTATTCGACGTCCATGGCGATGCTGACCCGGCTGCGCCCCCAAGACCTCCATCACGACACGAGGAGCGACCCCGGCTGCGGTAAGCAGGGTGGCGCAACCATGGCGGGTCTGGGGGTGGTGGGGTCAGGGGTGGTCGGCCGGTTTGGTTGTGGGAGTCCTTGGCTGGGGGGCGGGGGTTGGGGTGGCGGGGGCTCGGGGGCGGAGGCGGCGGATTACGGTGACGGCCGCCAGGGTGAACAGCGCCAGGCCCGCCCAGATCACCCACTTGTGGGGCCATGGCACGAGCGCGTCGGCGTTGGGGGCGCGACCGCCGTCCACGCCGGTGAGGACGACCGCGAGGAGCGCCAGGACCGTCGCCCCCACCACGATCCGTCCGAGAAGCCGTGCGCTGACCGGGAGGGCGATGTCTCGGCGTCGGGGGCCGCGAAGTCGTAGGCGTTCGCCGGGACGGGCCGGTGCCAGCAGGCGGACCAGGAGCAGTGCGGCCATCGGGATCTGGAGGGCCCACACCGTGGTCCGGAAGGGGCCGTCGAACCACGCCTGGCTGCTGTAGAGCAGGGTGTGCCAGGCGCTGAGGATGTAGACGACGATGACGAAGCGGTGCAGGGCCAGCCACATGCGCGAGCCGGTCCGGTGCCGGAGGTAGAAGGCGAGGCCCAGCGGGAGGGCCAGGTACATCGCCAGCAGGCCGATCAGGATGGCGACGCGGCCGGTGCCGGTGGCGTATCCGCCGGGTACGAAGACGTCGACGAACGCGGTCCACACGCTGCGCCCGAGTGACCACTGGTCCTGGTTGGTCCGGATCTGGTCGGTGAAGAAGAAGAACGCGTGCATGAACATCAGGGTGATGGTGGTCAGGCTCGTGGTGCGGTGCCATTTCTCCAGCCGTGCGGCGGGCAGCAGGCGCCACCGGGGTCTCGGCCCGGAACGCAACAGCCCGAATATCACCGTCACATAGGCCCACAGCATCGCCGACCAGCCGAACGCCTGGCACATCCAGTACATCCAGAACTCGCCCGCGTCAGCCATGTCCGGCATGAGCTTCAGGGTCGCCGAAGTCCCGTTCTCCACACGGACGTAGAGCAGCCAGTAGATCAACAGGGTGACCACCAGGGCCAGTGAGGCGTCCGGCACGGCTCCCCGCAGATCGGCGCGGAGCGCGGCCCAGTCGAAACCAGCGCGTTCTCTCTCCCGGCGCGACGAAGAGACCGCCGGTCCCGAGGACTTCGCCATCACTCAACTCCGTTATCCGTACGGCTCGCCACGGGACGCCATGGGTGGACAACCCGCGGCAACGTTGGTCTGTACCACGTCCGCTGCGGGGGAGAGTAACCACGATTTTCCTGCCACGGAAGATAGCGATCCGGTTCCCTCGCAATTCACGGGCAATTGAGAAATCCGCCGCCACCGGGAACTAATCGGTGGAGTGGAACGACCGGCGCCAGGTCATAACGACGACCCGGTCAAGCGCGGGAACTGGACGCGGATGTCCCCCGACATCTGGTGCAGACGACGATTCCCGGGAGGTGATCGGTCATGGAACGGCGTTCGTTCCTGCGGGCTTCGGCTCTTTCCGTCGGTACGGCGGCGGCCGGAGTGGGGGCGATGGGCGAGGGCGCGTCGGCGGCCTCGCCCGTCTCGGCGGTGTCGGAGGTGTCGGCGGTGTCGGAGGTGTCGGAGGTGTCAGCGGCCTCGTCCGTGTCCGCGGCGAATCCGCTGCGGGTGCAGGTGCTCATGTTCGACGGTGTCGAGGAGCAGGACTTCGTCGCCCCGGTGGAGGTGCTCGGTCTCGCCGGCCGCATGAGCGGCGGAGCGTTGGCGACGACGATGGTGACGACCGGCCGGCCCGCCACGGTCACCTGTACGTACGGCACGAAGGTCGAGGTGGACAAGGGCTGGTCGCCGCAGGAGGCGGATCTGCTGGTGGTGCCGGGTGGCGGCTACACGGCCAAGGACGGGCCGGGCGTGAACGAGCTCATCGGCGACCGTGGATTTCTGCGCCGGCTGGCCGCCTCGGAGGCACTGCCGGTGGGCATCTGTACGGGCGTCATGGTGCTGTCGGCCGCGGGGCTGACCAAGGGGCGCAATGCCACGACCCACGCCGGCGCGAAGGCGGACCTGGCCGCCCAGGGCACGACGGTGATCAACGCGCGGGTGGTCGACGACGGAGACCTGATCACCGGTGGCGGCATCACCTCCGGGCTGGAGGTCGCGCTGTGGCTGGTGGAGCGCTACGTGGGCCCGGAACTGGCCCAGCGGGTGGAGACGGTGCTGGAGTACGAGAGGCGCGGCACGGTGTGGCGGCGGACGGGCGCCCGGTGAGCGTTACGCGCGGGTGGCCGGTTCGGCCGTAGCGCCGTACGACGCCCGGTCCGACAGGGCGGGCGCGTTCGAGGCGGCGATCAGCGGACCCGCCGGCCGGCAACATCGGCGACTGAGCCCATCCCGGCCCATGGGACCGGGACCAGGCGTCGCGGGTGGGCTCCCGTCGAGTCCCGGCCGGGTCCGCGTGGCGCGAGGTGACGGTCGGTGACGATTCCGCGCAGCGCGGGCCCCCGGGCGGGGGGGTGTGGTCCTGGGCCCGGACAGGGGAGGTTCGGCGGGCCGAACCGCCCGCGTCCGGCCACGGCGCGCGTCCCTCCCGCAAATGGCCGATCATAGATGTATAGAGCACTTGTCACGCTGCTCGTCTGCTCCCCTCTCGTGGCAAGGAGGTCGGGTCGTGTTGTTCATGGATCGCCGAGATGCGGGCCGCAGGCTTGCCGCTTCCCTCAGACATCTCAGGGGCGCCGGGACCGTGGTGCTGGGTCTGCCCCGTGGAGGCGTTCCGGTCGCCGCCGCGGTCGCCGAGGCGTTGGACGCGCCGCTGGACGTCTGTCTCGTACGCAAGCTGGGCGTGCCGTTCCACCAGGAGCTGGGGATGGGGGCCATCGGCGAGGGTGGCGTGCGCGTGATCAACGACGACGTGGTGCGTATGACGGGCGTCACCGACGACGAGCTGGCCGGGGTCGAGGCCCACGAGCGGCAGGTGCTGGAGAGCCGCGCCCGCCGGTACCGGGGAGACCGGGCGCCGGTCGGGCTGGAGGGGCGCACGGTCCTGGTGGTCGACGACGGGGTGGCCACCGGGTCGACGGCCCGTGCGGCCTGCCGGATCGCCCGGGCGCGCGGGGCGGACCGGATCGTGCTGGCCGTCCCCGTGGCTCCGCGGGACTGGACCGAGCGGATGGGCTCGGACGCCGACGACTACGTCTGTCCGCACACCCCGCGGGACTTCTACGCGATCGGACAGTTCTACGTCGACTTCGCCCAGACCGATGACGCCGAGGTCGTCGCCTGCCTCGCGGAGGCGCTCGACCGCCCGGCGGGCGCCCGCCGGGCCGGAGCGGGGCCCGTGGACCCGGCCGGTGACGGTGGGGGCGGGGGCCGGGGCACGTATCGGGAGGGTGACGGCGAGGTGAGCGGAGAGGCGTACATGGCGGTCGGCGGTGCGACGCTGCGCGGTCGGCTGACGGTGCCCGACGGCGCGGCCGGGGTCGTCGTGTTCGCGCACGGAAGCGGCAGCAGCCGGCACAGCCCGCGCAACCGTTTCGTCGCGGCCGGACTGAACCGGGCCGGGCTCGGCACCCTGCTGTTCGACCTGCTCACCGAGGAGGAAGAGGCGGACCGGGCCAATGTCTTCGACACCGGGCTGCTGGCCGGGCGGCTCACCGGAGCCACCGGCTGGCTGCGCGGACAGCCCGGGTGCGAGGGACTGGCCGTGGGGTACTTCGGCGCCAGCACCGGGGCCGGGGCCGCGCTGTGGTCCGCCGCCGAGCCGGACGCCCGGATCGCCGCCGTCGTGTCGCGGGGCGGCAGGCCCGATCTGGCCGGGCCCCGGTTGCCCGAGGTGACCGCGCCCACGCTGCTGATCGTCGGTGGCGACGACCTCCAGGTGCTCGACCTCAATCGCGCGGCCCAGTCACGGCTGCGCTGCGAGAACCGGCTCGCGGTGGTGCCCGGCGCCACGCATCTCTTCGAGGAGGCCGGCGCCCTGGAGAGGGTCACCGAGCTGGCCGGTGACTGGTTCACGGACCACATGACCCCGGCCGCCCACTCGGCCGCCGGTCGCTGACCCGGCCGCGTCGGGAACGAGGCCCGGTGCCGCGCAGGAGTTCACCGCCACCGCCACTGCCGACGGGCCGCTGCCCGGAGCCGCTTGTGGTGATTAACAAGGGTCCGGACCGGTACGTCCCGGCGCTCTGTGCCCTGGCGACTTCGACGTGGCCGCGTCGGAAGCGGAACTGACCTCGGGAAAGGGCCCGGAAGGCCGGCGCGGCGTCCCGGGGGGCGGTTCGGAGGCTTACCGGATCCTCCGGTTCCGCGAACCCCGCCTCTCAACTGCGCCAATAGTGAGGGCTGTTGACTAACCGTGGATCCTCTGGCCAGGGTTCTGCTGGACAGCGGCGCGTACTCGGAGTGATCATGTGTCTGCCGAGGCGCCAGAATTGGCATTTGCGACCGTGCGTACGACACCGTGAGGATGAGTCAGCTGGATGGAATTTCCGCTTCGACTATCTGACCGCACCGTTCTGGCTGCCCGAGGAGGGCTCGGCTCGTGACCCCTGAGGAGAACGAGTATCCGGTCGATCGCCGGCTCGATCAGCCGGTCGCCCGCGCGGTCGATCACTCCGCCGACCGCCCCGCCGACCCCCGGGTCGATCACTCCGCCGATCACCCGGGCGACGGACCCGCCGACGGACCCACCGACCGCGCGGCCGAACGCACCGACGCCCAACCGGCGGTCCCGGCCGAGGACCTCTCGGCCGACCACTCCACCGGCCATCCCGTACCCCGCCCCGCCGACCCGGTCGTCCCGGTCGCCCCCTCGACCGATCACCCGGCCGACCACCCCACCGGCCACCACTCCCCCAGCCACCCCTCGTCCGGCCACTCCGTCGAGAAGCCGGCCCCCAGGAGCGCGGACCAGTCCGTCGAGAGAACCGCGGACCGGTCCGCCGGCCAGCCCGAGCAGCGCCCGCCGACGCTGCTGCGGGTCCTGCTCGAACGCCTCAACTGGGCGAAGTTCGCCGTCTTCGACGTGCAGTTCAGCCTCGCCGCGCGCCGGGCGGCGAAGGAGTACGGGAACAGCCGCGTCGGCAACGTCTCCGTCTCGCGCATCACCTTCAAGCGGTGGCTGGCCGGCACGCAGTCGCCCCAGGGCGACGCGGCCACCGTCCTCGCCTACATGCTCGGCGTCGAGGTGGACCTGCTGCTCCAGCGGGTGCCCAGCCGCGAGGTCGTCCCCGCGCGGCTGCCCCACGGCTCGTCGCTCGCCACCGCCCGCTCGATGGACGCCCTGTGGTCCAGCTCGTCCCTCTCCCCCTCGGAGGCGGCGGCCGGCGCGGGCGGGCTCTGGTACCTCGACGGGATGCGGATCTTCGACGGTACGGCGGTGCCCGCCCAGATGTACGAGGCGACGTCGCAGGACGACGTCGTGTCGATCGCCGTGGAGGAGAATCCGCATCTACGCGCGTTCGTCCAGCCCGCGCGACGTGCCCTGCTCATAGCCTCGCTCGGCGGCAGCGGCGGCGAGGGCCTCTACGTACTGGACTCCGCCCGTGCCCGCTACCAGCTGGACGCCGATCCGCGCGGGACGCTGCCGATACCGAAGCCGTACCGGCTGGACGACCTGACGTTCGGCATCCTGTGGGCGATGCTCAACCTGGAGGACAGCCTCCTGGCGGACGACCACATTCTCGACAGTGAACGACGCGAGCTGGAGCGGCATTTAGCGATGCCTCGCTCGGCCGTGGCCCGGTCGGCGATGCCGGAGCTGTCCCGGGTGGGTGCCGCCTGGCTGGGCTCGTACTTCTGCACTCTGCACATCGAGCGGCATCTCGGTGAGGTGACGGAACCGCCTTTCCACTGGACGCGCGAGCAGACCGGGGAGGAGAGCGCGGCCTGGCTCTTCTTCCGGCACAAGCACGAGCATCTCGCCCGTGCGGCGGCGCGGCGCGCCGATCCGTCCGTGCGGCCGGGGCACGCGTTCTGCGTGCCGGAGCAGTCGGTCAAGGACAGCGAGCCGTACGAGCGGATCCTGCTGTTTCTCAACGTCGCCCTGATGGAGATGCACGGTCTGTCCGTGTGGATCTGCGCCGAGGAGGAGTACTCACAGATCGACGAATTCGTCCTGGCCCCCGACGACCGGGTGATTGTGGCCAACTGGCTGCGCTCGGACGGGATCTGGCGTGTCGGCATCACGGATCAGCGGTCCCAGGTCCGTACGTACACCCAGGCCGTCGACCATGCCCGCGCACAGAGCGTGATCGACGGACCCACCTCCGAACTCCGGCTGCGGGCTTTGGCAGACTACTTGTCGATCGACTGGCCCTGGCTGCTGCGCCGGTGCCAGGAGCTGGGGGCGTACGGCGGTTCCGGCATGCTCCGGCCGCGCAGCCGGCTGCTCAGCATGGACCAGCTGGACGAGGTCCTGCGCTTCGTGGGCGAGTTCGATCCGAAGTGACGACCGGAGACCGAGCGGCTACGGCTACGGCTACGGCTACGGCTGTCCGACGTGACCTGCGTCACGGGCATCCACGCCCAAATCGATCTCTACCGCCGGTTGTTCGCGACCCGTCCTCACCGATTCTCCGCGTTGTGAAGGACAAGCATGATTGAAGTGCCTTGCCACTGGGGAGAGTTGCGTGGAGGATTGCGATGCACTCTTTGAGAGGTTGTTCCTCACGTCCGGCTCAAGTTCTCCTCACGAGCGACCCCATACCGATCGCCGCGCCCGGCGAAATCGATCGTTTGGCGGTCGCATCGCCGTCGTGCCCTGCCGACGGCCTCTTCGCGTTCGGGCCAATAGCCGCTTTTGCGCGGTTCACATTGTGAAGCCCATGGGGTCAAGCGACCGCTGAACGACCCCTTCCGGCCGTGGCGGCGAACGCGGCCACGGACCAAGCTTGTTCTGGCTCTTAATGACGCTGGCATGTGCCTGTACCCGTCCAACTGCCCGTCTGTGAAGGCTCCTTAAACACATGGTCCGCTCCCTCGTGCTCGTTCGGCCGGCCCGGATTCGCCGGCCGGCCGACGTGGCAGCTCCCGAGGGCGGCGGACGGAACGGCGAGCCGGGGGGCGTCGTCTCGGAAGGCCCGTCGGGCCCGCGACGCCCGGCGTACGCCCACCCGGCACTCGCCCGAGCGGTACCCGCCCCAGTGGCACAAGCCCATGGAGCCCCAAGCCGGCGCCGAAGCGCGGCCCTTTCACCTTCATCCGCCGGTCCCCGTCGTACCGAGGACATTTATGCCTGAACTCTCTCCGCACGTCGCCCCCGCCGACCGTCGCAGCGGTCGGCGGCGCGGACGTTCCGCTCGGAAGTCCCAGAACTCCGGGAACACCGCCCAGGCGCCCGCCACCGCCACCGCCAACCGGAATCTGGCCACCGAGAAGGGTCTGCGCTCACGGATCCGTTCTCTCGCCCTGATGCCGGTCGCCACGGTCGTGGTGCTGGGCGCGGGCGTGTGGTCCACGTGGCACTTCGCCGGGAACCCCGTGGCGACCTGGTCCGCCGCGGGCGCCGCGGCAGTCCTCGGTGTGGTCGCGACCGTCGTCGCCACCCGCAAGGCCGCCGCCGTCTCCGCCGCCGTGCACGAGCAGCGGGTCACGAACGCCACCTCCGCCCGCCAGTGGGTGGAGCGGTTCGAGGCCGTGACCTCCGAGGGGCAGCAGCACATCGCCCGGCTGCTGGAGCAGATCAGCCGCGGTGAGCGCCCCCAGCTCATGAAGCCGGCGCCGCACGCCGTCGCCCAGGGCAACCCCTTCGCGGATCTCGAACAGACCCTGCGCCTCGCGCAGCACCAGGCGCTGGCCGCGGTCGCCGAGGCGGGCGCGCGCCAGCAGGTGGACGTGTTCGTCAACATCGCGCAGCGCCTGCACGCGCTGGTCAACCGCGCGCTGGCCCGGCTGGACGATCTGGAGAGCGAGGTCGAGGACCCGGACCTGCTCGGCGGTCTCTTCGGCGTCGACCACCTCGTCACCCAGTTCCGCCGCCAGGTGGAGAGCCTGGCCGTGATGGGTGGCGCGGTCCCCCGCCGTATCAACAAGCCCGTCCCGCTGCCGACCGTGCTGCGCCAGGGTGTCGCCGAGATCGAGCAGTACGCCCGCGTACGTGTCATCCAGCCGCCCGAGGGCACCCTGCCCGGCTACGCCGCGGCCGAGGTCATCCACCTGCTGGCCGAACTCGTCGAGAACGCCGCCCGGTTCTCCTCCCCGGAGACCCAGGTGACGCTGCGCGCCGAGCGCGTCCCGGCCGGTCTCGCGATCGAGATCGACGACCGCGGGCTGCCGATGGCGCCCGAGAAGCTGGAGCGGATGAACCGGCTGCTCACCAGGCCGGACCAGTTCGACATCCGCGAGCAGCTGGAGGACGGCCGGATCGGTCTCTTCGTGGTCGCGCAGATCGCCCGCAGGCACGACATCGACGTCGCGCTGCGCCGCAACATCTACGGCGGCACCCAGGCCGTCGTGGTCCTGCCGAGCGCGCTGCTCGACGCCGCCCCGTCGGCGCCGGCCCAGCGGCAGGCACCGGACCAGGGGCAGCGCCGGCAGCAGGAGCAGCGGGCGGAGCACGCGCAGCGTACGGGTCCCTCCAGCGAGCCCGCGTCGGGCGCGGCGTGGTCGGCCGCTCCGCAGGCAGCCCCGCAGGCACCGCAGCACACTCCCCAGCCGGCGCCGCACCAGGTTCCGGGGCAGGTGCCGAACCAGGTGCCGCACATACCGAACCAGGTGCCGCACCACCAGCCGTACCAGGTCCCCCAGTCCACGTCCGACCACCGCAGCCCCCTGCCCGCCGAAGCCGGCGCCCTCGCGGCCCACGGCGGTCGCGGTACGCACGGTGAGACGCCGCCCGTACGCCGCATCGGCTCCCCCAGTGCCCACGCGGCGGCCACGGCGACGGCCTCGGCGGGATCCAGCGGCGGCGAGGCCCCGGCCCCGCTCCCCCAGCGGCAGCCGAACGTGTACGCCACGGGCAACGGCCCGACCGGCGGCGGCCACAACGGCAACCACCACGGCAGCCACGGCGGCGGCCACCCGAGCCCCGGTCACCCCGGCGGCGGCCGGCACTCCGCGACCGCCCACCCCGACTCCGGCCAATCCAGTGCCGGCCGCTCCACCACCGGCTCTGCCGACGTCACACCCCCCGAGGTCCCCCGCTCCACCCCGGCCTCACCCCCGAGCGACGCCACCAACCCCCAAGGTCGTCGGCCTACTCTCCCCCGGCGGAGCGAGACGTACCGCGGGCCGGAGTTCCCGCGGCTCGCCGACGCCGACCGGGAGGTCGTCGCCCCGAATCCGGATCTGATGGCTCGTTTCGCCTCGGGCATCAGGCTCGCCAGCTCGGAGGACAGCCCGCAGGGGCCCCCCGACCGAACGAGCTGACGCTGCCCGCGGCGGTCGCCCAACCACTTACGGAGTCACTCTCTTGCCAAACGAAGTTTTTTCGGCCCAGCAGCCCGATCTGGACTGGTTGATGGCTGATTTCATCAGGCGCGTCCCCGGTACGGAAGGCGCTGTCCTGGCATCCAGTGACGGAGTGCGCAAGCATTCCTACGGTCTGAGCATCGACTCGGCGGACAAGCTGAGCGCCATCAGCACCGCGCTGTGCTCGCTGGCCGGCGGCGTCCGTGACATCAAGGGTCCCGCCGACGGCAGGGTCAGGCAGGTGGTGGTCGAGCACGACAACGGGCTGCTCTTCGTTTCGATGGCCGGCCCCGGGGCCGTGCTGGGTGTGCTGGCCTCCGACAGCGCCGATCTGGGTGCCGTCGGTTTCGAGATGGGGCAGCTGGTCAAAAGCGTGCCCGAGCACCTGAGTACGCCTCCGCGGCTGCGTCAGTCCTCCGTCGACGACCGGGTGCACTGACCATGGCGGCCTTGGACGGTACCCCGTGGGTGGACGACGACGAGCACGAGATTCGTCCGTACGCCCTGACGGGTGGGCGCACACGGCCCACGAACGAGATGAGTCTGTCGTCTCTCCTCAAGGCACGCGCCACGGCGCCGGAGGGCTATCTCAGCCCGGAGGCGGCGCACTGTCTCGCGCTCTGCCGAGGCGAGGCACGGTCGGTGGCCGAGGTCGCCGCCACCCTGGGCCAGCCGGTCCAGGTGGCGAAGATCCTGCTCTCCGACCTGCTGGACGACGGCGCGTTGATCATGGCGATGCCCACGAGAACGGCCGACCCGAAAGATCCGAATCTGCTGGAGGCAGTGCTTGAGGGGCTACGAACCTATGTCGTCTGACGATCCCATCGCCCTGAAGATCGTGGTCGGTGGCGGCTTCGGCGTGGGCAAGACCACCATGATCGGCGCGGTCAGCGAGATCAAGCCGCTCTCGACGGAGGAGACCCTGACCTCGGCGAGCAGCGCGACGGGCACCGACCGGCTGGAGGGCATCGAGAACAAGGCCACCACCACGGTGGCCCTGGACTTCGGCCGGATCACCCTCCAGAAGCAGAACATGGTGCTGCTTCTGTTCGGCACTCCGGGACAGCAGCGCTTCTGGTTCACCTGGGACGATCTGTCGCTGGGCGCGATCGGGGCCGTCGTCCTGGCCGACACCCGCCGGCTGCTGGACTGCTTCGCCGCCGTCGAGTACTTCGAGAGCCGCGATGTGCCCTTCGTCGTCGCGGTCAACGAGTTCGAGGCGGAGGACGCCTACCGCTACAGCTCGGAGGAGGTCCGCGAGGCGCTCGAACTCAGGTCGGACGTACCGGTGTTGCTCTGCGACGCGCGCGACCCCGCGTCGGCGAAGCACGTACTGGTCTCCCTCGTCAGTTACGCGCACTCGGTCTCGCTCCGCCGCGCGCGGGAGCGGGCCGTCCAGACCCCGCCCCCCGCAACACCCCTTCAGCACTCCAGCGATCTGGGAGCCACTTCATGACCTACGACAGCGAAGCGGGCCTGCATCTCCCCGCGCCCGACATGGAATTGGCGCACCGCGAGGCCCGGCTGCGTGAACTGGGCCTCGGGGACATGCCCGACGCCGAGTTCGACGCGTTCGCTACTCAGCTCGCGCAGGCGGCGGGCGCCCCGTACGCGATGGTCAACTTCATCACCGGCCATCAGTTCTTCGCCGGTCTGCACACGCCGTCGGCGGGCCAGTCCGGTCCGGGCGGTCCCGAGGCGGGCGGCAACCCCGAGGTGAGCCGGATCATGTCCCGTGACCACGGGTACTGCCCGGACGTCCTCAACCGCCGCAAGGCGCTGGTGCTTCCGGACGTGTACGCCTATCCGCGGTTCGCCTCGAACGAGGTGGTGGACCTGATCGGTATCCGCACGTACGCGGGCGCGCCGCTCATCGACGAGCGCACGGACACGGTGCTGGGAACGGTCTGCTTCGTGGGCACCGACCCGCGGGGCAAGGAGACCGGCCGCGACACCCTCCAGCTCATCAAGGAGAGCCGCGACCAGTTGATGCGCCTGATCTACCAGCGCACCGGTGGCGGACCGCGCCAGTGACGACCGGTGCCGGCCCCGCCGGACGGACCGTGTGAGCGGCCCGTCCGGCGGGGCCGGCCGGAGATTCGGTCGGTGGGGTCAGCCGACGACGGCGGCCGCTCCCGCACCCGCGTGGGCGGCCAGCCGTCGTGACCAGTCGCCCTTCGAGGTGCCGAGAGCCGTCTCCGCCAGCCGCTGGAGCTGGACGTCGGAGGTGCCGGCGGGCGCGAAGATGTGGAACGCGTCGCGCGTGTAGCGCTCGATGGGGCGGTCCGTCGAGAGGCCGATGGCGGCGTGGACCTCCATGGCGGCGCGCGCGGAGTCCATCGCCGACTCGACGTTCACCAGCTTGGCGTTCATCAGCTCGGCGTCGCACGGCAGCCCCTGGTCGAGCAGGTGCACCGCGTGGTACGCCGTCAGCCGCGCCGTCATGAACGCCGACTGCATCTTCCCCAGCTTCTGCTTGATCGTGGGGAGTTCGGCGAGCGGGGCGCCGTAGCGCTGGCGTGCCGTCGCGAAGGCGACCGTCTCCTCCAGGATCGCCCGGTGGATGCCCAGCGCGACGGCGGTGAGGTTGGCCCGGCCGTAGAGGATGCTGGACGAGTACGCGACGGGCAGCCCGTCGCCCTCGTTGCCGAGCAGATTGGACGCCGGCACGCGGCAGTTGTCGAAGATCAGCTCGCCGAACGAGAAGCCGTGGAGGCCCATGGCGGGCCGGTGCGGGGCCAGGGAGAAGCCGGGGCGGTCCGCCTCCACCAGGAAGGCGGAGAGGCCCTTGCTGCCCGGTCCCGTGCGCACCACGACGCCGTGCAGATCGCCGACGTGCGAGTTGCCGACGAACACCTTGGCGCCGTTGAGGATGTAGTCGTCACCGTCGCGGTGGGCCGTCGCCTCCATGCCCAGCACGTGACCGCCGGACCCGGCCTCGGTCACGGCGATGGTCGGCAGACAGCCGCCGGCCGCGATCTCCGGGAGCCAGGTCTTCTTCTGGAACTCGCTGCCGAAGTGGATGATCTTCGCCACGCCGAGCTGCGACGCCTGCACCATGGCGCCCATGGCTCCGCTGACGCGCGAGAGTTCCTCGATGATGACGGTCTTCGCGACATGCCCGGCGCCCATGCCGCCGTACGCGGGGTCGATGGTGACACCCAGCCAGCCCTGCCAGGCGATGAGCTGCGACAGCTCGTGCTGAACGGACTTCGACGCCTCCATCTCGGGTATCCGGGGACGGACCTCGGCCTCCGCGAACGCCCGGACCTGCGCCCGGAGACGTTCATGGAACTCCGTCGTGAAATAGCCACTCATGCGCCTGTACAGCCCTCTCGAATGAGACATCTGTCAACTGTCAACATGGTCAGAACTGCTCGGTGCTCTCTGATCGGCCAGTGGAACCGGAACTCGCCCTACCGGTGGCAGGCGCCCCTACACAGTGACGATTTCCCGCTCTCGTTGCAGCACCGGACAGGGGTCGTTTGTGGATCGTTTGCTGTGATGACTACGCCCCGTGTCCGCCTGACTCAGTGTCAATCCGGCCTTTCTCACGTTTTGGCCGACATGAGACGTCAGGCCATCCGAACGGCAAACGATCCCCTCGGGCGCCGCGAACGATCACGTTCGACAGCATGAAAGTCGCCAAGGGACGTTTGCGGGCTATTCGGACACGGCTCGGACACTCTGCGATCCCGTACGGGCACCGTGAGAGACGGTCGCGCTCGCGCCGTCCCCGGTGGATCGCACGGCGACCGCATACCCCTCCAGCTCCTGTCGAACCCGTCGCCCGTCGGCTGCTCCGGGGTCTCGAACCCGTGACGCGGGAGATATCCGGCCACTGTCGGCCGACGACTCGACGGGAACGGGCCGACGTCCGGCCAAGGCGGCTCGAACCGGGTGGGTGGGGGCGCCCGTTCGACCGTACGCGGCGCGCAATCCCGTCGCGCCGACGGCGGACCGGGCGACGGCCGATACGCCGTCACCCCATTGCTACGCAGCGTGCTCGCCGTTCGGTCCGTCGAACGCGACGACGGGGCCGAGGCTCAGGAAATCGCGATGCGGGGCCCGAGGCGGGTCGGGTACGTTCCCCGCCCATGACCACTTCCCGTGAACGCCCCGACTTCACCGCCGACGAACGCACCCAACTCGTCGGCTGGCTCGACATGCAGCGCCGGATCGTGCACTGGAAGTGCGAGGGGCTGTCGGAGGAGGCCGCCCACCGCACCGTGCTGCCGACCTCGCCCCTGATGACCGTGGCGGGAGTCGTCTCCCATCTGCGCTGGGTCGAACACTGCTGGTTCGAGGTCCTGTTCCTCAACCGTCCCGCCACCGGGCCGCAGTTCGACGACGGCCCGGAGGACGCGGACATGATGGTCGACGGCGTCCCGCTCGCGCGGCTCCTCGCCGAGTACGAGCAGCAGTGCGCGACCTCGAACGCGATCGTCGCGGACGCCTCGCTGGACGACGTGGGCCGCAACACCGACTTCCGGTCGGGGGCGGCGAGCCTGCGCTGGATGCTGTTCCACATGATCGAGGAGACCGCGAGGCACGTGGGGCACCTGGATGCGGTGCGTGAGCTGGTGGACGGGGAGAAGGGGTACTACTGACGACCGGGCCGGCGGGTGCCGTCGCGGGTCAGCCCGCGGCGCCGTCCAGCAGCCAGTTGTAGCGCAGCCGCAGGGCCCGTTCCATGGCGGCCGTCACACTGGCGGCCGTGACCGTGATGTTGAGCCACAGCGGCAGCCGGACCGGCGGTTCGAAGGTCCCGACGCGCTCGGCGACGGGCGGTATCTCGATGAGCGGCTGGATGAGCTGCGGGATGAGCAGCAGCAGCGCTATGGCGAGCACGACCGCAGAGAGGAAGCCGATCCAGCGGCTCAGCGAGGGGTGCGCGCGGTCGAGTCGCGCGCGGCGCCCCTCGGCGGAGTGCGGGTCCGGTACGAGCTGGTACTCGGCCCCCGCCTCGGTGACGTAGTGGCAGCGCTTGAGCCCGAACGCACTCGCCCGCACCTCGACGGCGCCGCCCGGGACGGGCAGGACGGCGGGAAGTCTGGACTTGGCGTGGTGCCTGCCGTCGAGATACAGATCGGCCTCGATCTCGCCGGACTCCTTGTTCCCCCACTGCCTGACGTCGACGGCGTAGACGCTCTGCCCCCCGTCGCCGTGCGGCAGTCGCAGGTAGAACAGTGAGCGGCCGATCAACTGCCACCACCGGAAGCGCTTCAGCGGCCGCCCGTCCCCGGGCTTGACCCGCCGTACGGCCAGTTGACGCCGCCACCTGTTGAACATGCCTCCACCCCCTGATCGCGTCTCGTCTCCTGCGACCTCCAGTCTTCGTCCGGCGCCGCCGGGCGGGCAGTGACATCCGTCATCACTTGGCCGTGACGGATCAGCAACCGCGCCACAGCGCGACGACGATCGAGCCGCCGACAGCGGTGACGGCGATGACGTAGAGCGCTTGTGCCCTGGCCTCACTCACCGGTCTCGTTCCTCCCCGGGCCAGAGACCGGCGAACGAACGGGTGGTCCCCGCCAGCGCGCGCATCAGCTCGTACGCGTGCAGGGGCGGGGTGTCCGCGTCGAAGGCATCACAGAGCGCGAGAAGCCGGTAGGCGTCCCTGTGCAGCGCGCGCGTCGCCGGGGCGTCGGCGTCCCCCTCGTACTCCGTCAGCAGGAGTTGCAGATGCCCCCGGAGCCTGAGCGTGGTGGTGTCCACCCAGGCGCGATCGGGTGGCAGCCGGAGGGTCAGGGCATCGGCGACGGTGCGGGAGATGGTCGCGAAGTCGACGGGGTGGTCCCGGTGGAGGGCGTCGAGGAGCCGGCGGAGCGTGTCCGGGTCCCGGCTGAACCCCGGCGCCCGGTGACGCCAATGGGCGCCGGGCGTACGGCGGTCGGGCGTCATGACGCCTCGCCCGTCGCGACGGTGCACCAGGTACGGGTGCCGTGCCGGCCCCAGGCACGCGCGAGCGCGTCCACGAGGAACATGCCCCGGCCGGTCTCGTCGTCGCTCCCCGGACTGCGCACCTCGATCCTCGCGGTGTGCCCGTCGTCCACCTCGATCAGCACGTCGCCGCCGTTGCCGCTGCCGCTCCGGTCGTAGGAGACCGAGAACCGCACGCGGTCGGCGCACCCGTGCACGACGGCGTTGGTGACGATCTCACTGACGAGGAGCTGCACGGTCTCGACCACGTCCGGCCCGATACCGCCCTCGGTGAGGAGCGCACCCGCGATATGACGCAGCTGGGCGACGCGGCGGGTGTGGGGGCGGAAGGAGATGTCCAGGCGGAAGACGTCGTCCCGTATGTCGACGGCGGTGAGTGGGGCGGGAGTTGTGCTGCGCGTCATGGGAGGCATCGGGAGTCCTTGTCGTCGAATCTCCATGCTCACGCAATGAGTTGAATCGACTGCGGTGCGTGAGCTGCGCGTATAGCCTCGCACCAGATGCATCACGAATGAGACTTCACAGCCGAATTCTGCGTGCGGAACTTCCCGTGAATCACCGCTCACACAAGGTGCGTTCACGCAAGGGCGCAGTGGCTCCCGCTATGGCGCGGAAAGTTCCTTGCGGAGGCAGAAGCAACGTCGACACACTGGAAAGCGCTCCGAGAGGACAGCAGATGATCACGGACATCGAGTCGGCAACCCCGGCTCTGTGCCGCCTACACCTGGGCAACGAGCTACGCCACCTCAGGCAGAAAGCCGGGCTGACCTCGACTCAGGTCGTGAAGAAGCTCTACTGGAGTCCGTCGAAGCTGACCCGGCTGGAGACGGGAGAGAACTCGGTCGTTGAGCCGGTCGATGTCATGGCCCTCTGCCAGATCTTCGGGGCTGACGAGGAGAAGACAGAGCAGCTGAAGGGGTATGCGGCCGTCACCAAGCGGAAGCGGGACTGGTGGCAGTCGACGGAGTACCGCCCGGTCATCTCCCCTGGTTTCAGGGCGTTCTTGGGGCTGGAGGCCACGGCCGTCGCTCTGCACAACTACGAATGCGCGTTTGTCCCCGGGCTGCTCCAGACCGAGGCGTACGTGCGCGCGACCCATCAGAGTGCGCACCAAGGTCTCAGCGAAGAGGAGATCGCCCGTATGGTGGCCGTGCGAATGACACGGCAGGAGGCGCTCCGCCGGGAGGCCCCGCTGAAATTCGCGGCGATCATGAACGAGGCGGTGCTACACCAGCAGGTGGGAGGCCCGGAGGTGATGCGGGCTCAGCTCACACATATTGTTGACGTGGCCGCGCTGCCCAATGTCAGGGTCCAGGTGGTGCCCTTCAAGGCGGGTGCCCATCCGGGGATGAACGGGGCTTTCGCGACGCTCCAGTTCCACGACAGGGCCGCTCTCAAGCCGATCATCTACTTCGAGAACCTGGCCGACGCATGGGTAAGTCGACGGCAGTCGGACGTAGAACTGCATGAGGAAGCGTTCAGCGAGCTGCAAGCCATCGCTCTCGGGCCGCACGAGTCCCTGAGCCTGATCAAGAAGGCAATGAAGGAGCTTTGATTCCGATGACGACCATGGCTGAAGCGAAGTCCGGCGCCGACTGGTTCAAGTCGAGCTACAGCAACGACCACGGCGGCAACTGCGTCGAAGGTGCCCGACTCCCCGGCAGGGCGATGGCCGTACGTGACTCCAAGAACCCCCACGGCCCCGCCTTCATCCTCAACTCCACCGCGTGGACCGCTTTCATCGAAGCCCTCGCGGAGGGAACGCTCAGTTCAGCGCGCCGAGCACGGCACTAATTCGATGGCGCGCACCGAACGGGACGCCCCACGCTGGTCCCATGACAGAACCCCGGTACCGGATCCGCGCCCTGCACACCGAGTCGACGGTCACCGTCTACCAGGCGTACCGACCGGGGATCGGCCTGCCCGCGGCGCGGGACGGCCGCTTCCCGGCGGCCTGGCAGCGGGACCGGATGACCTGGATCAAGCCCTCCTTCCTCTGGATGATGTACCGCTGCGGATGGGGCTCCAAGGAGGGTCAGGAGACCGTCCTCGCCGTCGAGATCACCCGTGCGGGCTTCGAATGGGCTCTGGAGCGTGCCTGCCTGACCCACTACGAACACGGGCTGCATCCCGACCACGCCTCCTGGAAAAGGCAGTTGAAGCTTTCCCCGTCGCGCGTCCAGTGGGATCCGGAACGCGACGTGCGTCTGGCGCCGCTTGACCACCGGTCGCTGCAACTCGGTCTCAGCGGGGAGGCCGCGCACCGCTACGCGGACGAGTGGACGGTCTCCATCACCGACGTCACCGGCCTCGCGCACACGATTCACGGCCACGTACGGGACGGGGACCTCGCCGCGGCCCGGCGCCTGCTTCCGGCGGAGCACCCCTACCCGGTGCCCGAAGGGGGCCTGGACCACTTGCGCAGGTGACGTGCGCGCGGCAGCCGGGCGGCGCGTCGTGGTGGGCGGTGTCGTCACGCGTAGAAAAATGCGGCGACGCGGCCGGTCGTCACCGGGATACTGGTCGCCCATGGATGAGGTCGAGGTCGTCGTCGCCCACTCCGAGCGCGCGACCCTGCGCGTCGGCGACGTGTTCCTGAAGGTGGACGCCGATCAGGCGCGCATCGACGTCGAGGTCGAGGCGATGGCCCTCGCCCCGGTCCCGACGCCGGAGGTTCTCTGGCGCAGGCCGCCCGTGCTCGCGATCGCCGCTGTCCCGGGGACGGTGCTCGGCCGCCTCGGGGAGCCGTCGGCCGCGCCGCCGGCGGCATGGGCCGCGGCGGGTGCCGCGATCAGGAAGCTGCACGACGCGCCGCTGCCGCCCCGGCCCGGCGGGGCCGGCCGGGACCTCGCCGCGCTGACCGCCGATCTCGACGGCGAGTGCGAGCGGCTCGTGGCGAGCGGTTTCCTGCCCGCCGATGTGGTCGTCCGCAACCGCGAGGTCGCCGAGGCGGCGCTCCGGCCGTGGACTCCGGCTTTCACGCACGGCGACTTGCAGATCGCGCACGTCTTCGTCGACGGCGACGAGGTCACCGGCGTCATCGACTGGTCCGAGGCGGGACGGGGTGACGCCCTGTACGACCTCGCCACCTTCACGCTCGGACACGAGGAACACCTCGACGACGTCGTCGCCGGCTACGGCACCGGCGTCGACCTCGACGTGATCCGCGCGTGGTGGTCGGTGCGGAGCCTGCTGGCGGTTCGCTGGCTGGCCGGGCACGGATTCGACCCGTTCGCGCCGGGCTGTGAGGTCGACGTGCTGAGATCCCGGATGTGAGGCACGGGCCCAGCGCGGGCCCGGCCCACCGCGCGCGTGCGATGTCAGAGGGGCCCTCTAGGGTCGGTCGGCATGGGACAGACGACTTGCGCCGACGGGACGAACAGCGACGGCGGCTCCGGCGTTCGGGAGCCGGAAGGGGTTCCGGGCCACGTCGCCGCGGATGACATCGGGCTCGCCGACAGGGCTCTGAACGCCATGGGAGTCAGGGACAGCGGGTACCGGGGTGTCGGCTGGTCGGACCGGCTTCTGGGCGAGCTGCGCGGTCTGCCCCCACGACGCCGTCGCGTCCTCGCCGCTTCCCTGGCCGGGCGCCGCCACCGGGTCGAGGAGCCCGCCGAGCCCCGGTCGCGGGCGCTGCTTCTGGCCGGGATCCTCGCCGCGGATCTCCCGGGCGACCCGCTGTCCGCCGAGCGTGTCGAGGTGCTCGACGGCATCGGCGAGTGCCACTCCTTCTGGTACGAGGACCATTTCTCGGTGCTGGTGGCGGCGGAGCTGGCCGCCGGACGTTCCCTCACCCCGGCTGCGATCGCCGCGTTCCGGCGCAGTGGGATGGAGTACGGCTTCCCGGCCGCGCCACTGGTCCGCGCGGGTGAGGAGCCCACCGACCCGGTCCTCAACGTGGGTGAGAAGTGGGCCGAGCATGCCCTGGAAGAGGTGGGTCCCGGTCCCGGTGACCCGTGGCGGGCGCTGTTCGCGCACACCCTCACCGCCAAATCCGCCAGGCCCAGCGCGAAGTGGGACCGGCTGGCCGGGCAGCTCGTCGTGCCGCTGGGCCCCGAGCAGGTGCGGGAGAAGGTGGTGTCCTGGCTCGCGCTGGTGGGCGTTCCGCGCACCTTCCCGGTGCGGGCCGTGTTCTGCGAGGACCGGAACTTCAACGAGGTCTTCGACCCGTACAACGCCGTCGCGGTGCGCGGCCTCGCCTGGCTGCTGTCCCTGCTGCCGCCGTGTCCCGAAGCGGTGCGCGTGCTGGGGGCGCTGGTGGAGACCTCGCTGGAGAAGGTGCCCGCGCGGGGGCCGCGCAGTGCGAAGGTGGCGCACGCGGCGGCCTTCGCCCTGGGGCGGATCGACAACGGGCCCGCACTGGCCGAACTGGACCGCCTCGCCGCCCGGGTGACGCACAAGGCCACCGCGGGGGTGCTCGACACCGCGCGTGCGGCACGCGCGACCGCCGACGGTCCGCGGCCGCGGTGAGCGGGCCGGCCGCCGGGCCCGGTGCGCTCCCGCGCGGGCCGGCGCCGTCAGCGGCGGGGACGGCAGGACCCCGGGTCGTGTCTTCGAAGTAGCGCCGTCCGCCCGCAGGGCGGGGACGGCGGCGGCCGGTGCGTACGCCCCTTACGAGACGGAGGATCGGTCTCGTACGGGGCGTACCCGGCCGACTTACGACAACGCGGCGAGGCGCCGCGCCAGGCGTCGCGGGCCGGGCGGGACTTCGAAGACACGACCTAGAGTCCGGCCGACGCCGCCGCCCGTTCGGCCTTGCCGCGTTCGACGCAGAACTCGTTGCCCTCGATGTCCGTCAGCGTCGCCCAGCCGAGGCCGTCGGGGCGGCGGTGGTCGGCCGCCAGGGTGGCGCCCAGGGCCAGGAGGCGTTCGATCTCCTCCTCACGGGTGCGGTCCTGGGGTTCGAGGTCCACATGGACGCGGTTCTTCGCCGCCTTGCCCTCCGGGACCTCGACGAAGAGCAGCGTGATGCCGTCGGCGGCCACCAGTGCCTCGTCGTCGCCGGGTTCGTCCTCGTCGGACACCTTGGCGCCGAGCACCTCGGCCCAGAAGGTGGCGAGCCGGTAGGCGTCGGCGCAGTCGATGGTCACGTGTCGTACGCGAGAGGTCATGGCGGTCACTGTGCATCAGCGGGCGGACCGTCCGCAGGTCAATTTCCGGTGCGTGCGCCCCACTCGCGGACCGCCGCCGCCATCGCCGCGACCGCGCGGGCCGCGCGGGCGGTGTCGCCCCGTACGGCCCGGCTCACCTCGATGTGCAGGAACGGCACGCCCTCCGCCGCCGCGAGCCTGCCCTGTGTGTTGTTGCGGCCTTCGAGCGGGCACTTCTCCTCCCAGGCCCGGCAGACCCGGAACCCGTCGCCGTCCAGCGCGCCCGCGAGGGTGCGCGCCCGCGGCAGACCGTGGTCGCCCGCGCCGGTGGAGACGACGACGTCGCGGCCGGGGACGCTGCTGTCGGCGTAGCCGTGCACCTGGATGCCGGGGAGCCCGCGGTCGACGACTTCGGCGGCGACGGCGTGGAAGACGGTGTCGCGGCGGTGGGCGACGTCGGCCGCGTTCCCCTCGCCCGCCCTGCGGTGGGCGCCGGCGACGACCAGTACGCCGCCGGGGGCGCCGCGCAGCACGCCGGCGCCGAGCCGGTCGGTGTAGGCGTCGGCGACCGGGTGGGGGACCTGGACGCTGTAGCGCGGGGCGGAGTCCAGGTCGACGTAGACCCGTCCCCAGCCGCGCCGGGTCTCGTCGGTGCGGTCGGCGATCTCCGCGTACCGGCGGCCGGGCCCGTCCCCGTCCTGCGGCGTGTCCCGCACGATCCGTACGCCGAAGCCGACCTCGGCCAGTCCGCGCGCGGCGCGCTCGTGTTCGCCGTCCACGTACAGCGCGACGCCCCGCGCCAGGGTCTCGCGTTCGGCGCGGTCCGGCGGCAGGTAGCGGGCGTCGGCGACGACGTCGGTGGCGTACGAGGCGAGCAGGCTCTCCAGGCCGGCCGCGGCCTCGGTCGGGCCGGGGCCGGGCAGCGGGCCGTCGGTCCGGGATCTGTCGAGCACCGGGACGAAGACGGCGAAAGCCGCCACAAGGAGCACGAAGAGCAGGGCTTTTCGGGCCACTTTTGTCGTTACCGTTACCTTTTTGGTCGGATCGGGGCTCATGTTGTAGTGAAAATATCAGGGTGACACCACACCGACACTTCTTCGACCGGGGTCCGCGCCTGCCCCGAAGCAGCGCCGCGCTCGTGCTCGCGCTCCTCGCGACGACCGCGGCCGGCTGTTCCGCCGTCGGCGGCCGGAGCGACGACGCGGCACCCAAGGGCGATCCCGCGTTCACCGTCGCCGCCGCGGGCGACATCCTCATCCACCCGCAGCTGACCGAGCAGGCGTACCGGGACGCCGGTGTCACACAGGTCCCCGAGGCGGTCGGCAAGAAGGTCGGCGACGATGTCCCGGACCCGGACTTCGGCAAGATCATGGCCGGGGTGAAGCCCGTCATCAGCAGGGCAGACCTGGCGATCTGTCACTTCGAGCCGGTCGTCGCCGGGCCGAAGGGCCCCTTCCGCAGCTTCCCCGACTTCCTGGTGCCGCCGCAGATCACCACCGCGATCAAGGAGACGGGGTACGACACCTGCTCGACCGCGTCCAACCACACGCTGGACGACGGCGCCGAGGGCGTCACCCGCACCCTCGACGCCCTCGACGCGGCGGGGCTGAAGCACACCGGTTCCGCGCGCAGCGCCGCCGAGGGCGCGAAGCCGCTGATCGTGGACGTGAAGGGCGTACGGGTCGCGCAGCTGTCGTACGCCTTCGGGTTCAACGGCCGAGAGATACCGGCCGACAAGCCCTGGCTCGCCAACGAGAACTCGTTCGATGCCATCGCCGCCGCCGAGAAGGCCGCCCGCAAGGCGGGCGCGGAGGCGGTGATCCTCAGCATCCACTGGGGTCGCGAGCACCATCCCGACCCCAGCGCCTCGCAGCTCAGACTGGGGCGGCGGATCGCGCAGGAGACCGGAGTCGACCTGGTCGTCGGCCATCACGCGCACGTGGTGCAACCGATGGAGAAGGTGGACGGCACCTGGATCGCGTACGGCCTCGGGAACCAGCTCGCCCGGCACGACGTGCCGTCCGGGCTGACCGAGGAAGGCGCCATCGGCTGGTTCGAGTTCCGCGAGAAGTCCGGCGGCGGCTGGGACGTGGAGGCCCGGTACGCGCCGACCTTCGTCACCATCCCGCCCGAGGAGGGCGACGAGGGGGACGGGGACGGCGCGGGCGAAGCGGGCGGCAAGGGCGCGGCCAGGGACCACCGGCTGCTGGACATCGCGGGCGCGCTGCGCGCGGAGAAGGATCTGTCGGTGGAGGAGCGCGCCCAGTACCGGCTCGCCTTCGAACGCACCCGGGGCACGATGCTCAACCGGGGTGCCGCCGACGACGGTCTGCGTCCGCTGAGCGAGCTGCCCGGCTGAGCGCGCGCGGCGGCGCGGCGGTGGGCCGGGCGCGCGGTGTGCGCCCGAACCCCGGTGCGTGTCCTGCGGCGCGCGTCCGGCCGTGTGCGCCCGGTGCCGGTGCGTGTCCGGCGGTGGACGCCTGATGGGGCGAGCACGCGGTGGCGTGCGTGCGCCCGATCGGGCGGAAACCGTGACGTCTCGCGCGCGTTGACGGAATCACTCGGTCCAAACGTCGCGTAGATCACACCCGTAACTCTTCGTGCAACCTTCGCCAAGGCTTGCGAGTCGGACCCTTCCGGCTGGGGCTGTTCTCCGCGCGCCCGCACGCACGCACAGCGCCCGCCGATCACGAACATCCGAAAGGGAACGCTCATGGCCGCTTCGCCCGCGAAGCGACGGCACAAGGTCCGCCGACGGGCCGACATGTCCCTCCTGGGCGGTATCCGCCCACCCATCGCGATCCTGTCCGCGCTGCTGCTCGGCCTCGCCGGAGTCACCGCCCTCGGCTTCGGCCGCGCGGGCGAGGAGTCCGTGCCGAAGGCCGTCATGACCTCGCAGCAGCACTTCGCCGAGGACGGCGCGGTGGCCATGCGCGCCTCCATCGACGAGAGCGCAGCGGACCTGGCGAGAACCGCCGGACTGTTCAACGCGGGGGACCCGGCGCAGCCGGACGCCGTCGTCGACAAGATCGGCAGCGTCTACCAGAAGTGGGTGGGCACCGCCGTCGTCGAGATCTCCTCGGGCAAGATGCTCGCGGCCCGCGGCGAGAACGTCCCGGTCTCCGCGATCGACACCGCAAGGCTCTCCGAGAAGGACGGTCTCAGCCCCCGTATGGTGCGCCTCGCCAACGGCGAGACCCGGCTGCTCTCCTTGCAGCTGCTGTCCTGGGAGGGGCAGCCCCAGCAACTGCTCATCGCCTCCAGCAGCCTGCGCTTCCCCGGCATAAGCCTCGGCAAGTTCCGCTCCATCGCCGTCGTCGACAGCACCGGACGCATCCTCAGCAGTGACGGCATCCCGGAGAGCGAGCAGGTCCTCACCGAGGACCAGCGCACCGGTGTCGAGCGGTCCAGGAAGCAGCTGAAGGCGTTCGCCGAGGTCGCCGCCAAGCGGGCCGAGGAGCACCCCCTCAAGGCCAACGTGCCGGGCGAGGGCGGCTACACCGGCGTCAGCGGCAGTCTGCGCGGCGACACCTTCCAGGGTGACCGTGCCGTCGCCGGTTACGCGGCGCTCACCGGCCCGGAACCCGGCAAGGGCACCGTCGCCACCTCGCTGGGACTGACGGTCGTCGCGATGGTGGACGTGGCCGAGGACCCGACGCGCGTCACCGACCCGCTGTTCGGGCTGCTGGCCGCGGGCGCGCTGCTGCTGATCGGCGCTCTCGCCGTCGGCGTCCTGCTCGGTACGGTCCAGCGGCCGCTGCTGCGGCTGTTCCTGGAGAGCCGCCGCCTCACCCGGGGCGATCTGACCCGGCCGGTCCGAGTGCCCCGCCACGGCGAGGCCGCCCGGATCGGACAGTCGCTGGAGCGGCTGCGCCGCCAGCTCCTCGGCGAGCGCGCCGAGCCGGACGCGGCCGGGGCCGGCCGGCGCCGGGGCCGGATCGGGGCCCGCGCCCTGCTCGTCGTCTGCGGCGTCCTGCTGCTCGTCTGGTCCGGCCCGATGCTGCTCCTGGTGAACCGGGCCGACGCGACCGCCGTCGTACCGGAACAGATCACCAACGACCAGCGCGAGCGCACCGACACCCTCTCCGACCGGGTGCGCCGCTCGCTCAACGAGGGCCACGCGGACCTGGTGTCCGTCGCCGGTCTGCTCGGTGAGCGGACCTCGCCCGAGGACATGACGAAGGTGCTGGACCGCACCCGTAACGAGCACGCGCGCTACCGCTCGCTGTACGTACGCGCGGCGGACGGCACGATCGTGGCCCGCTCGGGCGAGTCCCCCCGGCTGTCCGGCGAGTCCGCGGACGGCGGAGTCGAGGACGGCGGAGTCGAGGACGGCGGCAAGGGGGACGGGCAGGACGGGGGCAAGGACGGCGGCGGCGAGGACGGCAGACCGTTCGCCGACGACATCACCGTCCTCAACGACTCCGGCACGGAGCCCGTCATCGCGAGCTACGCCGAGCTGTCGGGACGCGACGGCAGCACGGTCGTCGGCGAGTTCCGCATCGACTTCATCAACTCCCTCCTCAAGCGGCCGGGGCTCGGAGAGATCCGCGTCGTCGACGCCGAACGGCGGGTCCTCGGCGGCAACTCGGGCTATCTGGCCTTCGAGCACCTGCCCTCGGCACGGCTGGACGAACTGGCCGCCGGCACCGGACAGAAGACCGGCCTGAGCGCCCGCGCGGGCGCCGTCGTCTACCGCGACGGAGGCGGCGTGCAGGTCGCCGGCGCGGCCCCGTTCGTCGGTGGCGGAGCGGCGAGCTCGCTCAACTGGATGGTGGTCAGCTGGCAGCCGGCCGCCGGGCTCGCCATCCCCGAGTACAACCTCCAGAACCGCACCGTCCTGGCCGGTCTGCTCGGTCTCACCGCCGCCGCCGCGTGCCTGGGCTGGCTGCACATCGTCGTCGTACGGCCGCTGCGCGAGGTCGCGAAACAGGCCGAGTCACTGGCGGGCGGCGACCGCCGCACCGTGCTCTACCCACGCCACCACGACGAGGTCGGCGCCATCGCCCGCTCGCTGGAACTGCTCCGACAGCAGGTGCTCGAACAGCGCAGGCGGGACGGCTCGGGGACGACGGCCCCGAGCGGCGTCCCCGACCGGACACCGGCCCAGGCACCCGCCGGAAGGAACTGACCACCCGTGCTCTTCCTCTACTCCGTACTGATGGTCTGCTGCGCGTTCCTGCTGGTCGCGGGCGTCGTCGAGCAGCACCGCCACTTCACCAACCTGAACCGCATCCCCACCCGGGTGCTCGTCAACGGCATCCGCGGCAAGTCCTCCATCACCCGGCTCTGCGCGGGCGCGCTGCGCGGCGGCGATCTGATCACCGTCGCGAAGACCACCGGCACGGCCGCCCGCTTCATCCACCCGGACGCCACCGAGGAGCCGGTCTACCGGAAGTTCGGCATCGCCAACGTGGTGGAGCAGATCGGGATCGTCCGCCGCGCGGCGTCGTACAACCCGGACGCGCTGGTCATCGAGTGCATGGCCGTCATGCCGGCGCTCCAGGAGATCAACCAGTCCAAGCTGATCCGCTCCACGATCGGCGTGCTGTGCAACGTCCGTGAGGACCATCTGGCCGAGATGGGCCCGACGCTGGACGACGTGGCGCGCTCGCTGTCGCGCTCGATGCCCGAGGACGGCATCTGCGTCACGGCGGAGAAGGATCGTTTCGACATCCTCCAGGGGGAGGCCGACGCGCGGAACTGCCGGCTGATCTACGCCGATCCGGAGACGGTCAGCGACGAGGAGCTGCGCGGCTTCAGCTGGTTCACCTTCAAGGAGAACGTGGCCATCGCGCTGAAGGTCGCCGAACTGCTGGGCGTGGAGCGCGAGACGGCGCTCCAGGGCATGTACGACGCCCCGCCGGACCCGGGGGTCCTCTCGGTCGAACGGTACGTCACGCCGGAAGGCAAGCGGCTGCGGTTCGCGAACGTCTTCGCGGCGAACGACCCCGAGTCGACGCTGATGAACATCAACCAGCTCCTCGACCTGGGGGCGATCCACCGGCCGCTGAACGTGGTCATCAACTGCCGTCCCGACCGCGTCGAGCGCAACGGCCAGATGGGCGAGATCGTCCCCGACCTCCAGCCCGACCAGGTCTTCGTCATCGGGCACCCGGCCAAGAGCGCGATCGACGCGATCCCGGCCGAGTGGCGCTCGCGCGCGGTGGACCTGGGCGGTGACAAGCGCGATCCGGAGGAGTTCATGCGGGAGCTGCTGTCGCGGCTCGGGCCGGACTCCTCGCTGGTCGCGATCGGCAACATCCACGGCCAGGGCGAGCTGCTGCTCGAACAGCTCGCCGAGCTGCCGGCGGACGAGACACCGGACCCGGCGCAGGGCGATGTCCCGGGCGATGTCCGGGGCGCCGTAACCGCCCCCGGTCCGGCCGCCCCGGCTGCCGCCTCGACGGCGGTCGCGGTGCCCGACCCGGCCGGTGATCCGGCGGCGACGGCGGCGCTCCCGGTGGTCGTGCCGGACCAGTCCCCCCGGCGGGCGATCGAACCGGCCGCCGAACTGGTGGCCCGGCTGACCGCCGCCCGGCCTGGCGCACAGGCGCCCCAGCAGGTGCCCCCGCCGTCGTCCGGGCAGGCGTCCCCGAACCCGCCGGCCGCCGCCGCGCACCCGCGCCACGAGGAGACGCTGGCGCTCCACCGCTACTCGCCGCACATCGACCCGTACCAGCCCTACCCCGAGGCGTACGAGCAGCGGTACCAGAACCAGCGGCCCGCCCGGCCCCGCGGCCCCTTCGAGCCCGTACGGATGCCGGGCGACACCACGGACGGGTCGAAGGCCCCGTCCGAGCCCGGCCCAGAACAGCAGTCCCGGTACGGCCGCACCCCGCACCCCCCGCAGAGTCCTGGAGAACCCCGTTGATCCCCGCAGTTCTCACGCCCGAGATCGCCGCCATAGGTATCGGCCTGGGCCTGTTGTTCTCCCTGATCTGCTACCTGACGACCAACCTCTCCCCCGGTGGCATGATCACCCCCGGCTGGCTGGCGCTGACCCTCGTCGAGGACCTCCAGCGCGCCGCCATGGTCGTCGGCGTGACCGTGCTGACGTACGTGAGCACGCTGCTCGTCCAGCGCTTCGTGATCCTTTACGGCAAGCGGCTGTTCTCCGCCGTCGTCCTCATCGGCGTGCTCCTCCAGGCGACGGTGATGCTCGTGCTGTCGCTGGAGTTCCCGCTGCTGTACGCCAACCAGACGCTGGGCTTCATCGTGCCGGGCCTGATCGCCTACCAGCTCGTCCGGCAGCCGAAGGGCGCGACCGTACTCGCCACCGGCACGGTCACGCTCATGGCGTACGTCGTCCTCACCGCCGGCATCCTGCTCGGCGCCCTGCCCACCACATGAGCGGCCTCCGGACCGCCCACACGACCCGGATACCCGGACCTGACGGAGCTGACCTCTCATGAGTGCCAAGTCCAAGAAACGTGGCGGCCGACGTGCCCTGCACGCGGTGACCGTCATCGCGCTGCTCGCCGGCAGCGCGTACCTCACCGTCGAACTCCGCAAGGACGAACAGGCGAAGGCGCCCGCCGTCCAGGCGATCACGGACACCCCGGACCTGACGTCCGCGGGGGACGCGGAGTCCGGCGAGCAGAAGTGGGAGCGGCTGAAGAACCCCGCCCGCTCCGTGCTGCGCTCCGGGAGCGGAGCCGTGCTGGCCACCTTCACCGACGGCGCCCGCACCGCGACCCTGACCGGGCCGAGCCGTACATTCTCCGAGCCGACGAGCACCAAGTCGCGGGTGGTGACGGAGAACTGGGTACGGCTGATGCCCGAGCCGTGGATCAAGGACGGGCAGAAGGAGAAGTGGTTCAAGGACTGGTTCGAGGAGTTCTTCGGCAGCGAGGAGGACGATCTGTTCGCGTACTCCTTCCAGTACGTCGAGGGCGCCCCGGTGAAGGAGGACGGCGAGGGCACCCCGTACGCGGGCGACGCCGACTTCGGCCCGATCAACCCCGAGGGCAGGGAGGGGGCGGACTACCGGCTCGAACAGTCGGACTTCTACGACTACCTGGGCATCCCGTACACCTTCCGCGACGGCACCACCATCCAGCCGGAGCAGATGCGCTACCGCTCCATCGACTGCTCGGGCTTCATCAGGACGGTCTTCGGCTACCGGGGCAGGTTCCCGCTGATGGCCGACGACAAGAAGGGTGACGGTCTGCCGCGTACGGCGAACGGCATGGCCCGCTCGAACGCCGGCGCGGACATCATCAAGCTGTCGGGCGACTCGCCGCCGTACGAGCGGCCGAAGTCGATCAGCGTCCTCCAGCCGGGCGACCTGGTGTTCTTCAAGCTCGACGCGCGGACCAAGGAGCGGCTCGACCACGTCGGGATGTACATGGGCGTGGACACCGACGGCCACCAGATCTTCGTCTCCAGCCGCGAGGAGGTCAACGGCCCGACGATCGGCGACAAGGGCGGTACGTCACGGCTGGACGGCAACGGCTACTACGCGAAGACGCTGCGCAGCGCGAAGCGGCTCTGAGCCGGGCTGAGGGGAGCCGCGCGGGCTGGGCGGAGCCGAGCCGCTTCCGGGCGGGAGTCGACGGCCGCCCGGCCGCGTGCGGGGCGGCCGTCGTCGTCGTTACCGGCCGGCGTTGTCGTTACCGGCCGGCGTTGTCGTTACCGGCCGGCGTTGTCGTCGACGGCCGGCGACGGCCGTCGTCAGCCCTCGTCGCGCAGTTCCTCCGGGCAGGGCGTGCCCGGACGCAGCTGGTACGGGGCCGCGATGCGGTACGTCCCCGGGCGCGGGGCCAGCAGCTCCGTCCACTCGTCGCCCTCGGTGTTCTTCTCCGCCCGGAACAGACAGCCGTTGGGGTTGGTGAACGTCTTCGGACCGTCCTCGTCCGCCTTGGACGCGGCCGTCTCCTCCGGGCGGTCCAGGCTCTCGCCCTTCTCGTCGACGACGGCGAGCCAGCGCGAGTACGGGATGCGGATCAGCACCTTCCCGGCGGTCTTCACCTCTATCGTCAGCTCGCCCGCCGACGCCCGCCGCACGACGGCCGGCGGGTCGGCCAGCGGCATCGGGTCCTGGACCTCGTAGAGCTGCCAGTTGGCGTCGCCCCACAGGTGGTTCAGATAGGGCAGGCCGCGCTGTACGAGCTCCGCCTCCTGGTCGGCGCCGTTGTCCGGCCTGCCCTTGGGCAGCACGACGTAGGCGACGGCCCAGCGGTCGAGCCAGGCGCGGTAGCTGTCGTCGGTGAGGCTGTCGTCGTAGAAGAGCGGGTTGCGCTCCATGTCGGCCTGGCGGTTCCAGCCGCGGGCCAGATTGACGTACGGCGCGAGCGCCGACGCCTCGCGGTGGCTGCTGGCCGGCACGACCTCCACCCGGCCGCGCTCCGCGCCGACCTCCTGCAACTCGTTCACCAGCGGCGCCAGTTCCCGGGTCCAGGAGGCCGTGGGGGCGGTGCGGATGATGTCGTCGACGCCCTTGTAACCGATCCAGAAGTTGAACGCCACGAAGGCCAGGACGAGCGCGTACCACTTGCGTGAGCGCGGCGCCGCGTACGGCAGTGCGGCGAGCAGCACGACACCGCCGACGATCATCGCCAGCCGCGACACGTTGGAGCCGATCTGCGAGTCGATCGCCCAGGTCAGCAGGACCCCGATGCCGTAGACGGCGGCGGCGGTGCGGACCGTGTGCCAGTCGCGTGGCACGAGGAAGAAGGTGACGACGGAGAAGAGGAAGGGCAGCGACGCCGTCCCGAGCGACATCGGCTGGGTGCCGGAGAAGGGGAACAGCCAGGCGGAGAGCGCGACGACGGCGACCGGGGCGAGCCCGACCGCGTACGCCCCGGGGCGCCGCTTGTTGAGGAAGAGCGCGGCGGCGACGACTCCGAGGAACAGCCCCGCCACCGGGCTGGAGGCGGTCGCGAGACCGGCGAGCGGGGCGGCGACCACGCCCTTGGCCCAGCGCTTGTAGCGCCAGCGGTGCGGCCAGCAGAAGACGGCGGCGACGGCGCCGAGCGCGAACATCGTGCCGAGGCCGAACGTCACCCGGCCCGAGAGCGCGTTGCAGAGGAAGGCGAAGACCCCGGCGAACGAGCACGCCAGCGGATTCCGGACGGCCTTGACGCGGTAGAGGATCAGCGAGGTCAGGGCGGCCGAGACGGTCCCGACGATCATCATCGTCGTCCGGACGCCGAGCAGCGACATCAGATACGGCGAGACGACGCTGTACGAGACGGGGTGCATCCCGCCGTACCAGGCGAGGTTGTACGCGGAGTCCGGGTGGCGGCCGACGAACTCGGCCCAGGCGTCCTGGGCGGCGATGTCACCGCCGCTGTTGGCGATGAAGAAGAACCAGATCAGGTGCACGATCCCGGCGACCGTGCCGGTGAGCAGGACGGGGTGGCGCAGCACCCGGCTGCGCAGGTCCTTGGCGGGACCGGGGGCCCCTGGCGTCCCGGGGGGCCTTGGCGCCTTCCCCTTCGGCTCTGCGGGCTCGATGATGCTGCCGTCTGCGCGCTCCGGCTCGTCGGCGCGCTTCGGCTCCGCGGTGGTCACTGCGACTCTCCCCGTCTCACCGTCAGCCCGGTGTGCCGGCCCTCCCGAGGTCCGTCCGGCCCTGGAGGAAGTAAGGACGCCGTCCCCGCGCCCTGAGTTGCCTCGCTGCCCTGACCTCGGTCGGATCCCGGCCGGGTCGCGGACGGATCTCGGACGCTAGCACGCGGCAGGGGTCGGGGAGGACGCCGTTTCCGGCGCCCTCCCGTGCCCGTTGGGCGGGCGGTTCAGCCGACGCGGGTCAGCTTGTCGCCGAACGTGGGCTCGGCGAGGTCGCCCTGAAGCGCGACGGCGACCTCCACGCGGCTCTTGCCCTCACCCACGGTGAGCAGGCCGACGTGGGTACCGGCGGCGGCCGACTGCGGCAGGTTCTTGCCCTCGTCGGACAGTTCGAGCTTCACGGTGAGGCCCGACCAGCCGACGGCCTTCACGTCCTCGGTGGCGACGACCGGAACCGTCGTACCCATGCCGTTGTCCAGCTCACCGACGACCTGGCCCTTCTTCACCACTGTCGCGCCCTCCAACTCGTCCTGCGTCGCGAGCATGACGTCCTTGCTCACGGCGTTGACGGTGTCGATGATCGGCGCCCGGTGCTGGCCGAGTACGGCGCCGACGATCAACTGGTCGGTGTCGCCGACCGTCTTGTGCGCGGCGAAGAGGAGATTGCCGCCCGCCTTGGTGGTGGAGCCGGTCTTGATGCCGAGCGCGCCGTCGTACGGGACGAGGGTGTTGTAGTTCCGCCAGGTCTTGCCCGACGGGTCCTTCCACTCGGGCAGCTTGGTGATGTCCATCAGCGCCTCGATCTCGACCAGCTTCTGACCGAGCTTCACCTGGTCCTCGGCGGAGCTGACCGTCGTCGCGTCGAGCCCGGACGGGTCGGTGTACTTGGTGTTCTTCATGCCCAGCTCATCGGCGGTGTCGTTCATCTTCTTGACGAACGCCTCCTCGGAGCCGTCCGCGTTCCAACGGGCCAGCAGGCGCGCGATGTTGTTCGCCGACGGGATCATCAGGGCGGCCAGCGCGTCGTGCTGGGTGAGCTTGTCGCCCTCCTTGACGGTGTTGAGCGTCGACTCGCCCTGCGCGTCGAGCCCGCCGTCCTCCTCGGCCTTGGCGTCGACCGTGATGGACGGGCCGTCGGCGCCCTTGGCGAGCGGCTTGTCCTTGAGGACGACGTAGGCCGTCATCGCCTTGGCGACACTGCCGATCGGCACGGCCTTCTGCTCGCCGAACGAGTCGACGGTGCCGAGTCCGGTGGCCGCCATGAATCCCTGGCCCTCGCCGGGCCACGGCAGGGTGGGCTTGTCGCCATCGAAGGTGTACGTCGACTTCGCCGTCAGGTTCAGGGAGGGCGAAGGGAGGGGGCGCACGGCCTGTACGACCGCGAAGATGATCAGTACGAGTACGAGCAGCGGCGTCCAGATCTTGACCCGCCTGACGACCGTACGGGTCGCGGTCTCGGGCGGCGCCGGCTTGTTGGTCAGCTCGGCGAGCAGATCGAGCGGCGGCAGCGGCGGCATGGGCTGCTGCCGGGTCCGCTCGGCCTCGGCGACGCCGGAAGCGGGCGCGGCGGACGAAGTGGGCTGTGCCTGGTCGGACCGGAGGGGCACGAACTGGCTGGTCCGCTCGGCGGGCGACTCCGAGGCGGGCGCCGGGTTCTGCGGCGGCAGCTTGAGCATGGTGGTGGGCTGATCGGCCCCGGGCCGCTCGGGCGCCTTGAACACGGCGGTCCGCCGGTCACCCTCGGACTCGGTTTGCGACTTCGCGTCGGCAACGCCGGCGGGCGTGGCCGCCGCGTCGCTGCCCGGCTCCGCGCTGGAGGGCCGCTTGAACCTGACCCCGGACTTCGGCCCGGACCCGGTCTCGGCCTTCGCCCCGTCCGCCGCGGCACCGGCCCCATCGGTGGCGGGAGCGTCCTGCGCCTTGCCTTCCGGCTCCGCCGAAGCCCGCCCGGCCTCACCCGCCGGGGCGACATCCGCCCCGGACCCGGCACCGGGCTTCGCCCCGGACGCGCCAGGGATGCCCCCCGGCTCGCCTTCCGGCCCCACCGAGCCAACCCCCGCCTCCCCACCGGACACGGCCACACCGCTCGAACGGTCGGACCCGGAAACGACTGCCCCACTCTCCGACGATGCGGGAGCGGCCTCCGGCTCCACCGAAGCCCCCTCGGGCTCGGCCGAGGCGGCCCCCGCCTCCGCACCGGACACGGCCTCACCATCAACCGACCGGGCACCCCCGGCCTCACCCGCCGGGGCGACATCCGCCCCGGACCCGGCACCGGGCTGCGCCCCGGACGCGCCAGGGATGCCCCCCGGCTCGCCTTCCGGTTCCACCGAGCCAACCCCCGCCTCCCCACCGGACACGGCCTCACCGCTCGAACGGTCGGACCCGGAAACGACTGCCCCGCTCTCCGACGCGGAGTCGGCCCTGTCCGTGAGGGCAGCCTCCGGCTCCGCCGGAACACCCTCGGCCGGGCCCACCGACCCGGCGGGCCCGGCCGAGGCAACCCCGGACTCACCCGCCGAAGCGACATCCGCCCCGGACTCGGCGCCGGGCTTCGCCGAAGCCCTCTCGGACTCGCCCACCGACTCGGCGGGCTCCGCCGGGGCGACATCCGCCGGCGCCCCGGTGGCGGGCTTCGCCCCGGACGCGCCGGGGGTGGCCCCCGGCGCGCTCACCGGCTCCTCGCCGGACGCAGACCCGGAACCCGCTGCCTCGCTCTCCGACGACGTGTCGGACCCGTCCGCCGAGGCAGCGCCCGCCTCCGCAGCGGAGCCGCGCTCGCCGTCTGGCTCGTCCGTCGAGTCGGCGGACTCCGTCTCCGCGCCGGACACGGTCCCGTCGGACCCCGGCCCGCCCGCATCAGCGGCAGGCGCGGCCGAGTCCGGTTCGTTCTCCGGCTCCGGGTTTGCCAGAGCAACCTCTGGCCGCGGGGTGGGGGGCGCTTCCGACCCGGAGTCAGACTCCGCGGTCGGCCCGGAATTCGGTTCGGTCGTGGATTCCAGTTCGGGCTTCGACGGCTCCGGCTCACCCGGGGAGGCCCCCTTCACGGCCGCCACAGGCGTCTCAGCGGGCTCAGGAGCCTCCGAGACCCCTCCGGACCCCCTGACCGTGAACACGGCCGTCGCGTGGTCGACAGCGGCTTCCGGGGAACCACCAGGGGCCGGCGTCACGTCCTTCGTCGCGTCGGGCTCGCCGGCGGCGGCCGACTCCCGGAAGACCGCGAACCTCGGGTCCTTTTCGTGAGTCGCCTCCCCCGACGACTTCCGCTGCTCCGACTTGTCGGGGGACTCGCCCGCCACCGTGCCTCCTCATGCGTGTGCGACGCGTTCCGCGCGCTACGCCGCACTCTCCGAACCGAATATCAGTGTCCTGTGTGAAACCACAGCCCAAGCGCAAGACGAGAACGACATACATAACGGTTCCCGCACAAAGCGACCAGGCACCCTCGACAGACCAATGTGAGAGGGGTCACCCTGTCATTCATCCACGCGGGGAGGCATGGATGGGCAGGAGCCGCAGAACAATTCCGGAGGAGCTTCTGCTGCTCGCTCTGGACCCGGCCACGGGTACCACAGCGCAGCCGCAGTCGCTCGACCTCGGCCTGGCCGGAGCACAGCTAGTAGAGCTGGCTCTGGCAGGACGGATAGCCCCTGACGGGGATCGTATCGCCGTGGTGATGCCACGGCCGACCGGAGATCCGACTCTGGACTCCGCGCTGGAGCTGCTGCGCAGACGCGGCAGCCCGGTTCGCGCAGTTCACTGGATCGGCGGGCCCCGACTGGGGCTCCGTCAGATTTACCTCTCGCATCTGGAGCGGTGCGGCATGGTTCATGCCGTCGAGGGCCAGATGTGCGGAGTGCTGCCGACGACTCGCTACCAGGCGACGGAGACGGCGATCAGCCGCGACATCAGGTCACGGCTGGACAGTGCGATCCGCACCGGTGTACCGCCGGACCCGCGGACCGCGGCGCTCGCCGCACTGGCCCACGCGGTCGGTCTGGGCAAGCACCTGTACCCCGGCAACGAGGGGCGCTCGTCGCGCTCCCGGCTCCGGGATCTGATCAGGCACGACCCGATGGGCGGTCTCGTGGCGCACGCCGTGATGGACGTCCAGAACGGTGTGGCCGCTCAGCCACGCCGTAATCCCGCACCGGGAGGCCGCCCTCCGGCCGTACCGATGCAACCGCACCGCGGAAGCATGGCCCGCGTCGCGGCGCACTGAAGGCACGACCCGAGAGAGCCGCACCGAGAGAGCACGAACACGCACCGACAGGACAGCACGCGGTACCGGAAACCGCCGCGCCGACGTCCCCGGAGACCCGGTTCGGGAGCCGCAAGAGACGCGCGGGACCAGCCTGACGACAACAGGCTGTCCCGCGCGTCGCGCGTTCCGCGTCGCGCGGCGGCGCCCGGCGCCCGAATACAGGACCTGGCCAGGGCGTGTCCACTCACCACCCGCGCATTCCCTTCTGTCGCCGTTTTCCAGCGCGGCCGGGCCCATCGGTGGCAGTCTGCTGAGACGTAGACACACAGCGCTACGCAGTTACTCAGCAGGAGGTGCCGTTTCCGTGGCGTCCAACGTCAATCCCACCGTCAGGCGACGCCGATTGGGCCAGGAGTTGCGCCGGCTCCGCGAGGTCAAAGGCATGACGGCGGAGGAGGTGGCGGAGCGCCTGCTGGTCTCCCAGTCGAAGATCAGCCGTCTTGAGAACGGTCGCCGTTCCATCAGTCAGCGCGATGTCCGCGACCTGTGCGGTGTGTACGAGGTCGAGGACAACCGCATTGTCGAGTCGCTCATGCAAATGGCCAAGGACTCGCGCCAGCAGGGCTGGTGGCACGCTTTCGGTGACATCCCGTACAGCGTCTACATCGGACTGGAGACGGACGCGGCCTCGCTGCGGGTGTACGAGTCGCTCATCGTCCCCGGTCTCCTCCAGACGCGCGACTACGCCCAGGCCGTCATCGAGGGCATGTGGCCCGAGGAGACACCCGGCGACATCGAGAAGCGGATCCAGATCCGGCTCAAGCGCCAGGACCGGCTGACGGACCCCCACGACCCGCTGCGCTTCTGGGCGGTCATCGACGAGGCGCTGCTGCGGCGCGTGGTGGGCAGCCCCCGGATCATGGCCGCGCAATTGGCGCACCTCGCGCAATTGAGCGCCCAGCCCCATGTGACGCTTCAGGTGGTTCCCTACGATGTGGGCGCTCATCCGGGTATGTACGGGAAATTCGCGATCCTCGAATTCCAGGAAGCGGCGGATGCCACCGTCGTCTACTTGGAAGGAGTGACGAGCGACCTTTACCTGGAGAAGGCGAATGACGTACAGAGCTACACAGTCATGTACGAGCATCTCCGGGCCAAGGCTCTCAGCGCCGAACAGTCGCGGGAGTTCATCAACAAGATCGCCACTGACTACGCGGCGAGTTGACGGAGAGTTGACGGCGTATTTATGGGGAGTTGACGGTGATTTGACGGTTCATCAGGACTAGGAGCGCGCATCCTACACTTGCAAGGGTCATCGAGGTGAGCCGCTTCGGTAATTGCCACTCGGTTGAGTGAACGCTGAATGAAACCAATGATTTCTCCGCGTAGCGTCGATCAAGTCAGAGCGCAATAAGGCGCGCTGGTAAATCGATTTGTGTCACGTCTGGCACGACCACCGGAGCGATCATGGTTGACAAGCGAGCCTCTTTGACCCAGTGGACGAAGTCCACCTACTCGGCGAACGGGGACTGCGTCGAAGTCCGCGCACTTCCCGCGACGGCGGTCTCCGTCCGGGACTCGAAGAACATCGGGGGCCCCGTCCTCAACTTCGCCCCGAAGGCCTGGGAGACCTTCGTGGCCGACTCCGTAGGGACGTCGACAACGACCCTCTGAACACCTTGGTGAGTGGCGCGAGTTACGTCCACCAAGCCCCTGCCCTCTCGACTGGTCGCCGTCCCGGCCGAGGGGGCTCTCACCTTTTCCGGGCCCGGAAGCGGCTCACCGCCCGGCAGCCCGCGCCGCCGCACGCGCCCGGCTTCTCGCCGCGTCTGCCGATCGGGCCCCTCTTCCGGCCCGCGCGGGACCCGCATCCCGCGCGGCCCTCTCCATGGACGGCCGGAGTCTGACGAAGTGCCCGCCCATCGTGTGGTTCCCGTCACGTTCACGACAACGCCCCGCGAGGTCAAGAACGAGCAAAATGGTTCTGCTTTCTGATTTGCGTTCACACCTATGACCGCAGAAACCCTTGACCCGCTGCCGTGACTAGCGGTTCAATCCCCGAAGTCCCCGCTCCCGCACGGGGGCCGCTGACCGGACGTACTGACGAAGTGCACCCCCACGTTCACAAGGCGGACCCCTGGAGGGGGCACATGAACAGTCTCGACTGGACCGTGCTCATCGGCTACTTCGGTGTGATGGTCGCGATCGGCGTCTGGTCCCACAAGCGCGTGGGCGACGTCCACGACTACTTCACCGCCGGCGGCAAGATGCCGTGGTGGCTGTCGGGGATCTCGCACCACATGTCCGGCTACAGCGCGGTGATGTTCACCGGTTACGCGGCCATCGCCTACACCTACGGCATCACCTCGTACGTCACCTGGTCGTTCCCCATCGCCATCGGTATCGCGATCGGGGCCAGGCTGTTCGCGCCCCGCCTCAACCGGGTGCGCTCGCGGCTGCGGGTGTCGTCGCCGCTGGAGTATCTGAAGAACCGCTACAACCTGCCCACCCAGCAGGCGCTCGCATGGTCGGGCGTCCTGCTGAAGATCGTGGACGTCGGCGCCAAGTGGGCCGCCATCGCCACCCTGTTGGCCGTCTTCACCGGGGTCTCGCTCAACATGGGCATCCTGATCACGGGCGCGGTCACCGCGATCTACTGCACGGTCGGCGGACTGTGGGCGGACGCCCTGACCGAACTGGGTCAGTTCATCATCCAGTTCGTCGCCGGTATCGCGATGCTCGTCGCCGTGATGGCGGAGCTGGGCGGGTTCAGCAGTCTGTGGAACGTCTGGGACGAGCCCGAACTCCAGGGCCACGCCGAGCCGTTGGCCGGGCCGTACATGATGGTCTTCCTGATCGCGTACCTGTTCATCAAGACCTTCGAGTACAACGGCGGCATGTGGAACCAGGCCCAGCGCTACATGGCCACCGACTCCGCGAAGTCCGCGACGCGGTCCGGGGTGCTGTCCGCCGTGCTGTGGCTGCTCTGGCCGCTGGTGCTGTTCTTCCCGATGTGGGTGGCGCCGGTCCTCATCGACACGGACGTACCGGCCGACAGCTACGCGCTGATGGCCGAACAGCTGCTGCCGCACGGGCTGCTGGGTCTGGTCATCGTCGGGTTCTTCTCGCACACGATGGCCATGTGCTCGTCGGACGCGAACGCCATCGCGGCGGTCGTGACCCGCGACATCATGCCCGCGGTGTCGCGCCGTGTACGGGAGTGGGACACCCGGGTCGGGCTGCTGGCCGCGCGCTGGACGACGCTGCTGTTCCTCGGTCTGTCGATGGCCATCGCCACTCAGGTCAACTCGCCCTTCTTCGGGGACATCATCACGGTCGTCATCAAGTGGGTCGCCGGGCTCATGGGGCCGATCGCGATCCCGCTGATGCTGGGTCTGCTGCCCTGGTTCCGCAGGAGCGGTCCCACGGCGGCGCTGATCAGCTGGGCCATCGGGCTGGTGACGTTCTGGCTGGTCAACTACCCGATCAGCTGGAACGTGGACGGCGGGGTGCCGCTCCAGTACCAGGTGTCGATCCCGCTCGCGGTGTCGCTTGTGCTGTATGTGGTGATCGGGTTCGTCAAGCCGGAGGACACGCCGGAGCGTGATCTGGTGCTGGCGAAGATCAACAACGATGACGACGGCTGGTCCGACGGGGGTGCGGCGGTGCCGGGGCCGGCGGGGGCGGGTGACACCAGGCAGCTCGGCCACGAGGGCGCTCCCGGCTGACAACCGGGCCCGCCCGGTGGCCGGTTCGTCCTCAATCGCCGGACGGGCTCAAAGCGCGCCCGGCCGGTGGCCGGTTGCGTCCTCAAACGCCGGACGGGCTGAAATTGCCCGCCGGACGAGGCACACATCAAGCCCGTCCGGCCATTGAGGACAGACGCCCCGCCACGCGTCGGCCCGGGGCAGCACGTGCGTTCTCAGCCCGTCCGGCGATTGAGGACCCGTCACGGCCGGCGTCCGGCAGGAGTGGTCGCCGTGGAGAGGGCTAGCCGCCGCGGGGGTACCGCGTCAGCCAGCCCGAGGACGTGATCGCCGGGCCGTGCAGGGCCGGGCCCTGCGTCATCTCCATAGCGAAGTCGTCCGCGATCTCCAGCAGCGTCGCGCGGCCCTCCAGCTCCGCCAGCCACGCCGGCGGCAGCGCCGTCTCCCCGTGCATCGCGCCCAGCAGGGCCCCGCAGAGCGTTCCCGTCGCCGACGACGGCCCGTCGTGGTTGACGGCCAGCCGCAGACCGTGGCGTACGTCCTCGCCCACCAGCGCGCAGTACACGGCCACCGCGAGCGCGTCCTCCGCCGCCCGGCCCTCCGCGAGCACCGAGACCCGGCCGGGTGTCGGAATCCCCTGCCGTACGGCGCCGAGCGCCTGCCCCAACGCGTCGGTGACCGGCTGGTGGCCGGGCCGCTGGGTCAGCAGCGCCAGTGCCCGCTGCACCGCCGCGTCGACGCTGTCGCCCCGCGCGACGCCGTGCACGATCACGGCGAAGGCCCCGGCCGACAGGTACGCGGTGGGATGGCCGTGCGTCTGCGCCGCGCACTCCAGCGCGAGCTGGCAGACCAACTGCGGTTCCCAGCCCACGAGCAGTCCGAACGGCGCCGAGCGCACGACCGCGCCCGGATCGCGCGCCGTGGGGTTCTTCGGCTTCTCCAGCGTGCCCATCACGTCGTCGCCGAGCCCGGTCAGACAGGACACGGAGGGGTCGCGGCGCGCGTAGAGCCACTCCTCCAGGGCGAGCCAGCCGTTGTCCTTGCGGCGTTCGTCCGGCCCCCAGTCGCTCTGGGTCGCGGCCCACCGCAGATGGGCGCGGTGCACGTCGGTCGGCGGATGCCAGGCGCCGGTGTCACGCCGGACCTGCGCGCGGATGAGGCCGTCGACGGTGAAGAGGGTCAGCTGTGTGGCGGCGGCGACCGCGCCGCGCCGGCCGTACGCGGGGGCGAAGTCGGTGACGCCCTCGGCGCCGTGCGCGGTCCGGGTCTCGTCGAGGGTGAGCGTGTCGACCCCCGCCCCCAGCGCGTCGCCGATGGCTCCCCCGAGAAGGCAGCCGCGGACCCGGCTGCGGAAGTCCTGCTGTTCCGCCCGGCCCCATATGGCGGTGGCTGGCCTGTTCACGCGTCCCTCCCTCCGAGTCGTGGAACGCGCTCTGGCGCAGCACTGTAATCGAACGGGAACGGACGGTTCGGCACGGGCGGGCCCGGTTCCGGATCCGGGCCCGCCGGGACGGAACGGTTCGTCCTCAAACGCCGGACGGTACGGCCGCCGCGCCGTACGCCGCCCCGTCCGGCGACCGGCCGCGCGACCGGCTCCCGGGCTACTCGGGCAGCAGCGGCAGCAGCTCCGGCAGATGCCCGTCCGACGCCGCCGCCGCCCGTACGCGCTCCTCGGGCACCTCGCCGTACAGCGTGGTCCGCGGCCTCGCCGGCCGGCCCGCGGCCTCGGCGATCGCGACCAGGTCCTTGACCGAGCGGTACGAGCCGTAACCGGAGCCCGCCATCCGGGAGATGGTCTCCTCCATCAGCGTCCCGCCGAGATCGTTGGCGCCGGAGCGCAGCATCTCGGCGGCGCCCTGCGTGCCGAGCTTCACCCAACTGGTCTGGATGTTGGTGATGTAGGGGTGGAGGAGGAGCCGGGCCATCGCCATGACCGCGCGGTTGTCGCGCGTGGTGGGGCCGGGGCGGGCGATACCGGCCAGATAGACCGGCGCGTTGGTGTGGATGAAGGGCAGCGTGACGAATTCGGTGAAGCCCTCGCGCCCGGCCTCAAGTGCCTTGCGCTGCATGCCGGCCAGGGTGCGGAAGTGCCCCAGCCAGTGCCGGGGCTGGTCCACATGGCCGTACATCATCGTGGAGCTGGAGCGGATGCCCAGCGAGTGCGCCGTCTCGACGACCTCGATCCAGGTCGCCGTCGGCAGCTTGCCCTTGGTGAGGATCCAGCGCACCTCGTCGTCCAGGATCTCGGCGGCGGTGCCGGGGATCGAGTCGAGCCCGGCCTCCTTGGCGGCCGTGAGCCATTCGCGGATCGACAGCCCGGTGCGCGAGGCGCCGTTGACGACCTCCATCGGCGAGAAGGCGTGCACGTGCATGCCGGGCACGCGCTTCTTGACGGCGCGCGCGATGTCGAAGTACGCCGTGCCGGGCAGGTCGGGGTGGATGCCGCCCTGCATGCACACCTCGACGGCGCCGACCTCCCACGCCTGCGCGGCGCGGTCGGCGACCTGGTCGAGCGAGAGGGTGTACGCGTCGGCGTCCGTACGGCGCTGGGCGAAGGCGCAGAAACGGCAGCCGGTGTAGCAGACGTTGGTGAAGTTGATGTTGCGCGTGACGATGTAGGTGACGTCGTCGCCGACCACGTCACGGCGCAGTTCGTCGGCGATCCGGGTCAGCGCGTCGAGCGCGGGGCCGTCCGCGTGCAGCAGCGCGAGCGCCTCGTCGTCGGTGAGCTTCTCCGGGTCGTCGGCGGCCCGGGTGAGCGCCTGCCTGACGTCGGTGTCGATCCGCTCGGGCGCCATGCCGGGCGCCGCGGCCTCGCGCAGGGCGTCCCAGTCGCCGTACACGTGGTCGAAGTCGTCGCGGCGGTCGCCGGTGCGGCCCTCGGTGTCGATGGTGCGGTGCAGGTCGGTGCGGCCGGTGGCGGTGAAACCCTCGTCGGGCTCCTGCCACGGGATTCCGGCCGGTACGGCGTCCTCGCGGGCGAGACCGGTGACGGGGTCGGCGAGCGCGCGCACGTGCGGCATCAGGCGGGGGTCGAGCCAGGGTTCGCCGCGGGCGATGAACTCCGGGTAGATCGTGAGCCGTTCACGCAGTTCGAAGCCGGCGGCGGCGGTGCGCTCGGCCAGTTGGTCGATGTGCGGCCAGGGGCGCTCGGGGTTGACGTGGTCGGGGGTGAGCGGTGAGACGCCGCCCCAGTCGTCGATCCCGGCGCCGATGAGGAGCGCGTACTCCTCGTCCACGAGGTTGGGCGGGGCCTGGATCCGGGCCGCCGGGCCGAGGATGTGCCGGGCGACGGCGATCGTCGCGGCCAGTTCCTCCAGTTCGGCGTCGGGCATGGCGCGCATCGCGGTGTCGGGCTTGGCGCGGAAGTTCTGGACGATGACTTCCTGGATGCCGTGGTAGGCGCGGGCGGTGCGGCGCAGTTCGAAGAGGGAGTCGGCGCGCTCCTCGTGGTTCTCGCCGATGCCGATCAGGATGCCGGTGGTGAAGGGGACGTTGGAGCGGCCCGCGTCCTCCAGCACCCGCAGCCGGACGGCGGGCTCCTTGTCGGGCGAGCCGTGGTGCGGGCCGCCGGGCTCGGACCAGAGGCGGGTGGCGGTGGTCTCCAGCATCATGCCCATGCTGGGCGCGACGGGCTTGAGCCGCTGGAAGTCGGTCCAGCCGAGCACGCCGGGGTTGAGGTGCGGGAGGAGTCCGGTCTCCTCCAGGACGCGGACGGCCATGGCCCGTACGTACGCCAGGGTGTCGTCGTACCCCTCGGCCGCCAGCCACTCCTTCGCCTCGGGCCAGCGGTCCTCGGGGCGGTCGCCGAGGGTGAACAGCGCTTCCTTGCAGCCCATTTCGGCGCCCTCGCGGGCGATGGCGAGGACTTCGTCGGGCGACAGGAACATGCCGTGCCCGGCCCGGCGCAGTTTGCCGGGGACGGTGACGAACGTGCAGTAGTGGCACTTGTCGCGGCAGAGACGGGTGAGCGGGATGAAGACCTTGCGGGAGTACGTGATGACTCCGGGCCGCCCGACTGCTTCGAGGCCCGCGTCGCGGACCCGTGCGGCCGAGGCGGCGAGGTCCTTGAGGTCGTCGCCGCGCGCCCGGAGCAGGACGGCGGCCTCCGCGGCGTCGAGCGCGACGCCGTCCCTGGCTCGTTTGAGGGCGCGGCGCATGGCGTTGGCGGTGGGGGCGGAGGGGGCCGTGGCGCTCGTCGTCATATGTCCGAGCATACGAGCGGGACCGGGGGATTCCGGCTGCCGGATGAGTAGGTGAGCGGATGCCCACATTCGGGGATACGGGAATAACTTCGCCCCTATGAACGACACGAAGGACTTGGCGGACCCGGGCGGCTCGGCGCGCCCGACCGGGGACGGGGGCGAGGACGGGAGTGCGGACGGGAGTGCGGACGGTGGCGCGGGCGCGGGTGTGGGCGCCGGCGGTGGCGCGCTGCGGGGCGTGGCGATCGGCTGCGGGGCACTGCTCGCCGTACCGGTGCTGCTCGTACTCGGCTTCCTGGTCACGTACGCGGTGCAGCGCGGGACACCGGAGGACTACGAGCGCGTCGATCCGCGGGCGATGATGACCCGAATCGGGGACGTGTCGCAGGAGTCGTACGAGGTGCTCGGCTTCGGGACCGCCGTCGGGTCCGAGGCGGGCGGCGATCTCTGCTACCCCGGCGGCCTGGAGAGCATGGCCGACGAACCGGTGGACGGCGCGTACAGCCTGTCGCAGCGCTGGTCGGTCGACGGTGTCTCCGAGGACGAGGCGGCGTCCGCGCTGAAGCGGCTGCACGGGCATCTCGGGGACGGGGGCTGGGACGTCGACTCGTACGAGAACGACGCGCACGCCGGGTACGGGCTGGAGCTGCGCGTCTCGCGCGAGGGCCCGTCGGGCGACGGCGGCGACATCCGGGCGGTCTTCGAGTGGCGGGACCACCAGGGGCGGTTCGAGGGCGGCGTGTACGCGCCGTGCGCGTACGACCCCGGCGCGGGGGGCGGACCGGGTACGTGGTCGGCCGCGGATGTCGGGGCGGGGGTCGAGCCACCGGAGTTGCGGCCGTAGGGCCGCCGTGGTCGCGGCGATTCGCCGTGGTCGCGGCGTCGGCGGCGGAGCCCGGAGGAGGAAGGCCCGGAGGGGCGGTCGCGGTGTGCGACTGCCCCTCGGCGGCTTGCGGTGCCGGCTCACGCGGTGCCGTCTCAGGCGGTGTCGTCTCAGGCCGCCAGGGTCACCGCCTCGACGGCCGGGGTGCGCAGAGCGCGGTACGCCGTGCCGACGCTGGTGGCGATCGTCGCGACGGCGCCGATCCCGACCACGACCAGCCAGATCCCGAGGTCCTGGTCCGGGGTGGCGGTGTCGACGCGGACCATGCTGAAGGGGATGACTCCGGCGATCGCCGCCACCGTCGCGAAGAACACGCCGGTCACGGTCAGGATCACCGATTCGAGACCGATCATGCCGAGCACCTGCGCCGGTGTGGCACCGGCGAGGCGCTGCTGGCCGAATTCCCTGGTGCGGTAAGTGGTCGCCGCGTAGAGGCTGTTGATCAGCATGACGCAGGAGAAGACGACGATGATCCCGACGACGACGTAGTTGAGCGTCTCGATGTTCTTGTCCTCGCCGGTCGGCGCGATACCGGACGCCTCGGCCGCGTCGCTCTGGATGGCCTGCATGTAGAGGGTGGCGCAGGCCATGCCGATGAAGAGGATCAGCGGCATGAGCACACCGGACAGCTGGGAGGCGCGCCGGCGCATGTTGTGCACGGTCAGATAGCCGCCGGCGCCGGTGAGCGCGATGACGGGACGGGCCAGGACGCCGAGCAGTACGCGCAGGATCGCGGGCGAGAGGACCGCGAAGCCCGCGGCGAGCAGGATGGCGCCGTAGACCGGGCCCGCCATCAGCGCGGGGTCCGACTTGTCCAGCGCGAAGGTGGAGAAGAGACCGCCGACGCCCAGGACGAGGGCGGCGGCCCCGGCGAAGTTCGTGGCCCGGCCCCGGGGCCGGGCGCCGCCCGCCGCGGCCTTGGTCGCCCGGCGTACCGCGAGGAACGCGGCACCGACGGATGCCACCAGTGTGATGGCGAATCCCGACGCCATCGCGATCGGGCCGAAGCTGAAGTCCACGCCGGGGGCGACCTGGTCGGTGTCCTTGAAGAGGACGAGCAGCCGGTCGCCGCCGAGCATCGCCGGTCCGAGCGCCGGCACCGTCCCGACGACCGCCACGGCGGCGGCCTCGAAGACGACCATCCGCTTGATCTGGGCGGGGGTCGCCCCGGTGCGGCGGAGCAGTGCGATCTCCTCGCCGCGCTGGCGGACGTTGACGGTGAGGGTGGAGGCGACGGCGAAGAAGACGAGGAGGGTGCCGTAGCCGCCGACCACGCTCGCGGCGATGGTGAGGGTGTCCTCGCTGAGCGCGTCGATGCCGGGGGTGGCGGACGCGGTGTCGTGCATCGAGTTGAAGGTCATCACGACCACCGCGCCGAGGAACGTCGAGAGCAGGGTGGCGATGAAGCGCCCGGGGCGCTGCCGGACGGAGCGCATGGCGAGAGTGAACATCGGTCAGACCCCCGCGTAGGTGTTGGTGGTGGCGGGCCGGGCGAACGGGTGGGCGCCGGAACCGGCGGCACCGGCTGAACCGGCGGACGTCTCACCGGACTTGTGGAGGGTGTCGCCGAGGTGGGCGAGGCGTTCGGCGACGGTGTCGACGGCGGGGTGGTCGAGGTGTCCGGCGAGGCGGCCGTCGGCGAGGAAGACCACGGTGTCGGCGTAGGAGGCGGCGACGGGGTCGTGGGTGACCATGACGACGGTGCGGCCGTGGGTGTGGACGGTCTCGCGGAGCAGGTGCAGGACGTCGCGTGCGCTGCGGATGTCGAGTGCGCCGGTGGGTTCGTCGGCGAAGACGACGGCGGGGTCGGTGACCAGGGCGCGGGCGATCGCGACGCGTTGCTGCTGGCCGCCGGAGAGCTGGTCGGGGTGGTGGGAGAGGCGGTCGCCGAGGCCGACGCGGGTGAGGATGTCGCGGGCGCGGTCCTTGTCGACGCGGCGGCCGGCGAGTTTCAGCGGCAGGACGGTGTTCTGGGCGACGGTCAGGGTCGGCAGGAGGTTGTAGCGCTGGAAGACGAACCCGATGCGCCGGCGGCGGAACTTCGTCAGCGCGGCCTCGGTGCCGCCGGTCATCTCCTCTCCGTCGACCACGACCTGCCCGGTGTCGGGCCGGTCCAGCCCGGCCGCGCACTGGAGCAGGGTCGACTTCCCCGAGCCGGAGGGGCCCATGACCGCGGTGAAGGACCCGGCGGGAAGACTGAGCGACACCCCGTCCAGCGCGGTCACGGCGCCGCCCCCGGACCCGTAGACCCTGCTGACTCCGGTCAGTCGCAGCGCCTCCGCGCTCCGTGCCGCACCGGTCGGGCTCTGACGACGAAACATGATCCGCACCTTCCCCTCGGGCGCCCTCTGCGCCACGACTTCGAAGTTACGGACGCCGCACCGCGACCACATTGGGCGTACGGCCCGAACCGCCGGTGTCACTGACTACACCCCTGCCCGCCGCCCATGAACACCGACAGTGGCGCCGTGTTGACACGGACGCCGCTCGCACCTACGTTCAATTCACTAAAGCAAACTTACGGGGTGGGGTTTGTGGCGTTCTGGATGGCTGCCGCGTCTCTGTGGTGCGTACTGCAACTGCTGTTGGTCTCATGGCCGGCGCGTACCGTCGGCTGGCCGACCGTACTGCTCGCCTTCGGTATCGGCGCGTACGGCTGCGGTGTCTTCTCGGTCCTGATCGAGACGGTGGTCACCCGGCAACTGGCCGCCGCCGACGAGACGTCGATGCGCACGGTCATGGACACCGCCATGTGGACGACGGCGCCGGCCGCCGAGGAACTGCTCAAGATCCTCCCGCTCGCGCTCGCCGCGTGGGCGCTGCGCGGCCGGGTCCAGTGGGGACTGACGGACTTCGTGGTGCTGGGCGCCGCGGTGGGCGTGGGGTTCGGGCTGCTCGAATCGGTACTGCAATTCGCATTCGCACCGGATGTCCGCGTACGCCCCATCGAGTCGGCCGGTGGCTGGTCGGTCGCGACACGGCTCTTCGAGGCGCCGTTCGTCTCGGGCTTTCCCGAGCTGCTGGGGCACTGGTTCCCGGCGGCGGTGGGCACCCTGGAGCTGGGCTCCGCCACCGCGACCGTGCCGGTGGACAACCATGTCGCGTGGTCGGCGCTCGGCGGCCTCGCCGTGGGCCTGGTCGTCTGCGGACACCGCTGGTGGGTGCGGGCGGCGGGGCTGCTCCCGCTGCTGGCCGCCGTCGGTCTGCACACCGCGGTCAACTACATCGCCGCGCTGCCCAGCGCCCACGGGACGCCGCGCGCCTGGTACGAGCGGATCGTCGCGAGCGGGCTCTGGATCGTGCTCGGCTGTCTGGTGGCGGCCGTGGTGTGGGACGTCCGTGCGCGGCGGGCCGGGCGGTCGCGCGAGCCGGGGGTGCGGCTGAAGGGCGAACGGGAGGAGACGGCCGGGGAGGGCGGCGGGGCCGGGGACGGCGGCGTGGGCGCGGACGGTGGCGTGGGCGCGGGCTCCGGGGCCGCCCTGCTGAACTACGCGCTGCTGCGGGCCCCTTGGACGACGTTGATCGCCCTCCGGTACGCGCGCCGACGGCGGACCCTCCTCCATCTCACCACCCACCCCCGCGCCCGCCCGGAGCACATCGCCGCGCTGCGGGACGAACTGACCACCCGTACAGCCGAGTTGGACGCCACCTCGGACCCGCAGGCATGGCGCGGCACCTCGATACGCGAAGCCTGGCGACGTGTCCGGGCACGCGGCGCCGGGCGGCTGCCGTGGTGGGAGAAGGCCGTCCTGGTCCTCGGACTGGCCCTGCTGATCCCCTCCGCCCTCCTCGCCGCCACCTTCGCCTTCGAGGGAACGGAGGGCCTGGAGGAGTACTTCACCGAGGGGCAGGGCTGGCGACTCCTCATCGGCTGCGGCCTGGCGGGCCTGCTGCTGGCCGCGTTCCGCCTCGTCATGACCTGGCGCTCGCTGCGTCTCGTACGCACCCTGCCGACGGCCGAACCGCACGCGGCCGCCCTGCTGCGGATCGGCCTGGTCGCGGGGAGTCTCTGCGCGGGGGCGCTCCTGCTGTCGCGCGCGGACACCATCGCCGAGAACGGCAAGGTCATGCCCGACCACCTGATCGTCTCCTTCGTCCTGGAGAAGTTCCTGGACGTGGCCCCGGCGCTCATCCTCACCCTGCTGATGTTCGCCCTGCCGTTCGCCCTCCCCCTCGGCGCGGCCACCGGCGGACTCGGCTTCCTGATCCCGGAACTCCTGACGATGGCGGCGGGCCGCGCCCTGGCCCCCCTGGCCGCCCGCGCGGCGGCCCAGGTGGGGGCGCGGCTCGCGGGCCGGGGCGCGCTGGCGTGGGCGCGCAACGCGCTGCGGAGCGGCCGGGGCCGGTTCACCCGTCGTTCCGACGAGATCAGGCACGGCCCGACGGACCCGGTGGACATGGCGACGGGCCGGATGTTCCTGCCGGTGACGGACGTCGAACTGCCGGGCGTGCTCCCGCTGGTGTTCTCACGACGGGTGGACTCCGGTTACCGGGGCGGTCGTTGGTTCGGGTCCGCGTGGACGTCGACGGCGGACCAGCGGCTTGAGTTCGACGAGCACGGCGCGGTGTTCTTCACGGAGGACGGCCTGTTGCTGGCGTATCCGCACCCGGTGCCGGGCGGGGCCGCAGTGCTGCCCGAGGAGTCCGCCGGGCGGGCGCGGTGGCCGCTGGCGCGGGCCACGGACGGCTCGTACACGGTCACCGACCCGGACGCCGGGCAGGTCCGCACGTTCAGCGCGCACGGCGACAGCGGCGTGGCCCTGCTGCGTACGGTCACCGACCGGCACGGCAACCGGATCGCGTTCACCTACGACGCCGGGGGCGCGCCCGTCGAGATCGCGCACAGCGGCGGATACGTACTGCGGCTGACGACGACGGGCGAACGGATCACCGGCCTGTGGCTGGGCGACACCCGGGTGAAGGCGTACGGCTACGACGGCGAGGGGCGGCTGACGGAGACGTACGGCTCGTCGGATCTGCCGCTGCGTTTCGCGTACGACGCGGCGGGCCGCGTCACGTCGTGGACGGACACCAACAACCGCTCCTACACGTACGAGTACGGCGGCGCCGACGACGACCGGGTGGTCGCGGAGGGCGGCGAGGGCGGTCACTACAGCTTCCGTCTCACCTACGACGGGTCCGAACCGTCCTTCCCCGGAATCTCGTTGACGACGCTGACCGCCCCCGACGGGGCCACCACCCGCTATCTGATCGACGAACGCCGTCTGGTGGTCGGCGAGATCGACGCGAACGGCGCCGTCTCCCGTACCTCCTTCGACACCGCCGGACGCGTCACCGCCGAGACGGATCCACTGGGCCGCACGACGGAGTTCACCTACGACGAGCACGGGCGTCTCACGGGCGTACGGCGTCCCGACGGCAGCACGGTCACGGCCGGCCTCGACGCGGACGGCAGGCCGGTACGGATCACCGACCCGGCCGGGCAGGTGTGGCACCAGACGTTCGACGCCTCCGGCAACCGCACGTCGGTCACCGACCCGACGGGCGCGACGACCCGCTGGCTGTACGACGGCCGGGGCTCCCCGCTCGCGGTCACGGACCCGCTGGGCGCGACCACGCGGGTGCGGTGCGACGCGGCGGGACTGCCGGTCGAGACGACGGATCCGCTCGGCGCGACGACGCGCCTGGCACGGGACACGTTCGGCCGGGTGGTGGCCGTCACCGACCCGCTGGGCGCGGTCACCCGCTTCGAGTGGTCCACGGAGGGGCTGCTCCTGCGGCGGACGGGGCCGGACGGCACGGCGGAGTCGTGGACGTACGACGGCGAGGGCAACACCGTCACGCACACCGACGCCAACGGCGGTGTCACACACCACGAGTACACCCACTTCGACCTGCTGACGGCCCGCACCGGGCCGGACGGCGCGCGCCACTCCTTCACGCACGACGCGGCGACGCGGCTGACCGGGGTGACCAACCCGCAGGGCCTGACGTGGAGTTACGCGTACGACGCGGCCGGGCATCTCGTCTCCGAGACGGACTTCGACGGCCGCACGGTGCGGTACGAGGTGGACGCGGCGGCCCAACTGGTGTCACGGACCGACCCGTTGGGCGTGCGTACGGATCTCCGCTACGACCTGCTCGGCCGTCTCGTCGCGCAGGACGCGGGCGGCGAGACCACCACGTTCGACTGGACGGCGGGCGACGACCTGGCGCGTGCGACGGGGCCGGACACCGAAGTGCTGCGGACGTACGATCCGGCCGGGCGGCTGCTGACGGAGACGGTGGACGGGCGCGAGCTGCGGCTGTCGTACGACGCGGCGGGGCGGCTGTCCGGCCGGCGGACCCCGGCGGGGGCGGTCACGGCCTACGCGTACGACGCGGCGGGCAACCGCACCGAACTCACGGCGTCGGGGCGTTCGTTGACGGTGACGCGTGACGCGGCGCGGCGCGGGACCCGGCTCGGCTGGGGCGACGCGCTGTCCCTGACCCAGACATGGGACGCGGCGGGGCGCCCCCGGTCCCGCTCGTACGCGGGCGCGGCCGTCCCCGCCGCCACGTACACCTGGCGCCCCGACGGCCATCTGCTCGCCGCCGGTGACGCCCACTACACGCTCGACCCGGTGGGCCGGGTCACCGAGGTCCGGGCGGCGGCCGGCTGGGCGGAGTCGTACGCGTACGACACGGCGGGCAACCAGACCGGGGCCGCGTGGCCGGCCGACTTCGCGTACCCCGAGTCGACGGGCCCGCGCACCCACACGGGCACCCGCGTGGGGACGGCGGGCGCGGTCCGCTACGAGTACGACGCGGCGGGCCGCACCACTCTGCGTCAGAAACCCCGGCTGTCGCGGAAGCCGGACAGCTGGCGCTACACGTGGAACGCGCGCGACCAACTGGCGGCGGTGACCACACCGGACGGCACGACGTGGCGCTACGCGTACGACGCGCTGGGCCGCCGTGTCTCCAAACAGCGCCTGGCGCCGGACGGTTCGGTCGCGGCGGAGACCCTCTTCACCTACCAGGGCGCCACCCTCGTCGAGGAGACCTCGACCTCCTCGGAGTGGACGGGCGCCCAGACGCTGACCTGGGACCACGACGAATCGACCCTGACGCCACTGGCCCAGACGGCCCGCTACGAGACGGACATCCGCTTCTACGCGATCGTCACGGACCTGATCGGCACCCCGACCCACCTGATCGACGAGTCGGGCACCACGGCCTGGCAGTCCCGCGCCACCCTCTGGGGCACGACAACCTGGCCCACCGACGCCACGGCGTACACCCCCCTGCGCTTCCCGGGCCAGTACCACGACCTGGAGACGGGCCACCACTACAACCTCCACCGCCACTACGACCCGGAATCCACCCACTACCTGACCCCGGACCCCCTGGGCCTGTCCCCGTCCCCGAACCCGACGGCATACGTCCACAATCCACTGACGTGGTGCGATCCACTGGGGCTGGCGCCGGATTGCGGAAGGACCTACGGTCCGGGCTGGTTCCCGGCCGGTGCGGCCGGGAAAGTTCCCGACGGCTGGTCCGGCCCAGCCATGTCAAAGAGCATGCGAAAATCGGTGACCCAGGGAAAGCCGACCAAGCATGGATTCATTTGGAGCGGTCCGAAGCAATCCAGTATCAGGATCGACAAGGGGGATCCCAACGGAAAACCCACGCAGCGCGTCGATCACGTGGTGATAAATGACACCGGCAAAGTACTGGGAAGAGACGGGAAGCCCATCACCGGGTCGGTTGCGAGTGATTACAATAATTCACACATACCGTACAGCGAGTGGATCAACTGGCGGAGCTGGAACGCCCCATGACGAGACACAACCGACGTGAGACGAGAAACGAAGCGTGAACGTCGAGTACGAGAACATGCGGCTGCTGCTTCTGGAACACCTACGGCGTCTTTCAGATCCGGTGTGGCGCAGGGAAAATTGGACACAGGGTCGCCCTCCTGCGGAGAGCTGGGGGTCATTCGATGACTTCCTTGACTTCCTGTACGACGACAGCGGCGTACTGAATGACCCGGAAGGTTCCTTGGGATACGTACTGAAGGACGCTGATGAGGTGTCCGCGGTCGCCGACCTGAGAGATGCCATCGACGCAGGCCTGTCGGCGGGACTTGACGGGGAGGGGGAATCACTCTGGCATCCCGGCTGGGAGGCGATCACCATGGCAGCGCACCGCGTGGTCAGGGCTATAACCGAATGACCTCACCGAGCGCACGACGACCGACGCCCGACGCGACCCCGGAACAGTCCTGGACGAAAAGCCCATTGAGCGGCTGGAGGAACAGGTGATTGACCCTCGCGTGACCCACTACGCCTTCCAGTCGAACCCCGGACTCTCCCCGGAGGAGGTCGTCGACCAGGCGCTCTCGTACCGCCCGATCGGGCTCTGATGAGAACGACCGTACAGGCAGTGGCATTCGAGACCGAGTGCATGAGCTGCCGCCACCCCTGCCGGAGCGAGGCTGTCCAGCTGATAAGCGAAGGCAGACTGGGGTGGGAGTTGAACCGGTCTTGCGACAGATGCGGAATCGCGGTCGACGACATGGAACGCGGGCCGGCCCCCGAGTACATCCGGGAACGGCTCACGGAGAAGTACGGCACCGTGCGGGTTCAGGTCGGCGGCAGCAGTGGTCATGGTGGCAGGGTCCTCAAAGTCTTCCGTGACGTGTTCGGTTGGTCGATCCAGGAGGCGAAGCGAGCCGCGACGGAACTCACGACGACGGGCTGGCGGGCCACGCAGGTGGAAGCCTCACTCGTCACGCAGTTCCTCAAGGAGTCGGGGATCGAGGCAGTCGAGCGCGGCGAGCGAAACGTGACGCCGGCGAACACTCGCGACGCGGAGTTGTGAAGCCTGAGTACGCAAAGCGGCTCATGTGGGCTCCCCCACCCGAAGCGGGGGAGCCCCGACCAGCCGTCCGCGTACGTAGTCCGTCAGCGAGCGGCCCCCAGCAGGCGCCAGAGCGCGATCACCGGGTCGTCGATCCGGCGAAGTGAAGACGCCCGCTATCCTCGCCTTCCGAATCGCGCGAAGAACGCGAAACATGCGATACACGCGATACACGCGATACACGCGATACACGCGAACCCGCGGTGTGGACGAGGAGCCCGGCACATGACCAGCGATACCCGTGTGGACCCTCCCCGCACCGGCGGGGAGCGGGAAACCCTGCGGGCCTACCTCGACTACCACCGTGCGACGCTCGCGATGAAGTGCGCCGGGCTGAGCGACGACGAGTTGCGGCGGGAGTCGATGGCGCCTTCGACGCTGTCCCTGCTCGCCCTCGTACGCCACCTGGCCGAGGTCGAACGCGCCTGGTTCCGGAGGGTGTTCGAGGACAACGACGCGCCAATGCTGTGGTCACCCCCGGGCGAGATCGACTTCCAGGCGGCGTACGACGCGAGCGGCTCGACCCGGTCCGAGGCGTTCACCGCCTGGGAGGCCGAGGTCGAGAACTCACGCCGTGTCGAACGGGCCGCCGCCTCACTGAATGTGACGGGACGTCAGCCCCGATGGGGCAAGAACGTCTCGCTGCGGATGGTGATGGTGCACGTGCTCCTGGAGTACGGCCGCCACAACGGCCACGCGGACCTGCTGCGCGAGGGGGTCGACGGGACGGTGGGCGCGTAGCCGCGCCGGGAGCCCGGGAGCCCCGGAAGTCCGGGAGCCCCCGCGGCCCGCGTCACACGTGGCCCGTCACACGTACCGCGCGTACTCGTCCAGCGTCTCCAGTACCTCCTTCTCACCGGCCGGCGGCAGCTGAAGGACCACCTCGGTCACGCCCAGGTCCGCGTAGTGCGTCAGTTTGCCCGGCGAGGGCCGGACCGCGTACGGGACGATCTGGAGGGCTTCGGCGGAGCGGCCCGCGTTCTCCCATGCCTTGCGGAGGGCAGGGACCGACTCGCCGAGGCCCCGGCCGCCGATCGGGAGCCAGCCGTCCGCCTGTTCGGCGATCCGGGCGAAGAGCCCGGGGCCCGCCCCGCCGCCGACCAGGGTGCGGGGGGCGCCGTTGGCCGGCTTGGGGTGGGCCTCGCTGGGGCGTACGGAGGCGAACTCACCCTCGTACGGCGTCGGTTCGGGCGCCCACAGCGCGCGCATCAGGGCCAGCCGGTCCCAGCCGAGGTCGCGCCGGGTCGCCCAGTGGACCCCGTGGTCCGCCGCCTCCTCCTTGTTCCAGCCGAAGCCGAGCCCGAAGGTGAACCGCCCGCCCGAGAGATGGTCCAGCGTCGCGATCCGCTTGGCGAGGTCGATCGGGTCGTGCTGGGGGATGAGTGTGATGCCGGTGCCGAGGCCGAGCCGCTCGGTGACGGCCGCCGCCTGGGCGAGCGCGACGAAGGGGTCGAGCGTACGGCCGTACTCGCGCGGCAGATCACCGCCCGCCGGGTAGGGGGTGACGCGCTCGACCGGGATGTGGGTGTGCTCGGGGAGGTAGAGCCCGGCGAAGCCTCGCTCCTCCAGCTCACGTGCGAGCCGCACGGGCGTGATCGTCTCGTCGGTGAGGAAGATGGTGGTCGCGATCCGCATGCGGGCCTTCTCTTTTCTGGTCGGGTGGCGGAGCCGGGCTCCGGGGGCCGGCGGCGTACAAACCTATGCCCGGCCGGGCCGGACTGATGCGGCACCACTCCCACCGGCCACGGGCGGCACCGGGCACCGGCCACGCCGCGCCGGGCCGTTGCCGGGCCGCGCCGGGCGCCGGCAATGTCGGGACCACCTCCCGAACCCCTTCCCTTGCCCGTCCGTTCACGGCTCAATACCAGGGTTCGAGTGCACCACTCCAGACCGTTCCCGTCCCTTCCCGTCCCTTCCTGTCCCTTCCTGTCCCTCTCGACACTCCTGGGGAGCCGCCGGCATGTGCAACGACCACACGGAACACGCGATGGGCAGACGCGGTCTGCTCGTGACCGGAGCGGCGGCGGCCCTTGCGTTGGGCACCGTGAGCTTCGCGAACGCCGCGCCCGACAGGGGCGGAAACGGGGACGGCACCGAGACCAGGACCGTACACGGCACCCTGCCCACCGGCTCCCCCGACTACGTCTACCTCCCGGTCGACGTGCCGCGCGGCGTCCGCGAGATCCGGGTCTCGTACAGCTACGAGCGGCCCGCCGTACCGGCCGGCACCCAGGGCAACGCCCTCGACATCGGGATCTTCGACGAGCGCGGCACCGGACTGGGCGGCGAAGGCTTCCGCGGCTGGTCCGGCGGCGCGCGCACGGAGTTCTTCATCCGCGCCGACGAGGCGACCCCCGGCTATCTGCCGGGCCCGGTCCGGTCCGGGAAGTGGCACATCGCCCTCGGTCCGTACACCGTCGCACCCGAGGGTCTCGCCTACGAGGTGACGATCACCCTCACCTACGGCTCCCCCGGCAGCACCCCGCGCCCGGCGCACCCGCCGGAGCGGGCCAAGGGGCGCGGGCGCGCCTGGTACCGGGGCGACTGCCATCTGCACTCCGTGCACTCGGACGGCAGGCGCACCCCGGCCGAGATCGCGGCGGGCGCGCGGGCGGCCGGGCTGGACTTCATCAACACCAGTGAGCACAACACGTCGTCCGCGCACGGGGCGTGGGACGGGCTGTGGGGCGACGACCTGCTGATCCTCACGGGTGAGGAGATCACCACCCGCAACGGCCACGTCGTCGCCATCGGCATGGACGCCGGCACGTTCGTCGACTGGCGCTACCGGGCCCGTGACAACCGCTTCGGGCACTACGCCCGCGAGGTGCGCCGCGCGGGCGGGCTCGTCGTGCCCGCGCATCCGCACGCCACCTGCATCGGCTGCAACTGGAAGTTCGGCTTCGCGGACGCCGACGCCGTCGAGGTGTGGAACGGTCCCTTCACCCCGGAGGACGAGGTGGCCCTGGCCTCCTGGGACAACACCCTGGTGTCGGCGGCCCGTTCGGGACGGGCGTGGACCCCGGCGATGGGCAGCAGCGACGCGCACCGCGACCCCGACCCGATCGGCACCCCGCAGACGGTCGTCCTCGCCGACGAGCTGTCCCGCGAGGCGATCCTCGCCGGCATCCGGGCGGGCCGCAGCTACATCGCGGAGTCGGCGGCGGTGTCCGTGACGTTCGGCGCCTCGGGCGGTCGCGGGCAGCACGCGGGCATCGGCGAACGGCTGCGGGTGGCCGACGACACCCCGGTGACGGTACGGCTGGAGGTCACCGGCGCCCCGGCGGGCTGTTCGGCGCGCATCGTCACCGACCAGGGGACCCTGCACACGGCCGCGCTCCCGGAGTCGGGCTCGGGGACGGTGGAGTGGCGTACGACCGCCGGGTACGCGACGTACGTACGCGCCGAGGTACGCCGCCCGCCGGCCGTCCCGGGCGTACCCGGTCTGCCGGGCCCCTTCGTCGCGCTCACCAACCCGGTGTTCCTGGGCGGCCGGGGCGCGTAACCGTCAAGGGCGCGCGGTCGCCGGCGTACGGGACGGGTCCCGCCCCCGCGGTGACAGGGGGCGGGATCACCGGCTCACCGCCACGGCCGCTTGAGGGACCTTCCCGGCACCGGCTCGGCGGCCGGCGCGACCGCGGCGAAGAAGCCGACCCGCCCGATCGCGTCGCCGCCGCCGCCGTGTCCGCTCGCGCTCCGGCGGCGCTCCCACCCTCCTGACGTGTCCCGGCGCCGCGTTGTGACCGACGGCCCGCCCGGATCCGAATTTACCCGGAGGGGTCGCGTCCTTTACGGTGTCGAGGGCTTGTGCAGACCCCCGCTCCGAGGCTGACGCCGCCACTCCGGACAAGGCAGACTGTCGGGGGCGATACCGGCAGTCCGGCGGGCAGGGGGAGCTATGGACCGTGACAGCGGGCCGCGCGTACCGGAGCAGCGGGCTCCGGCCACACCGAACACCATGACGACCGGCGTACCGAGCACCAGGAAGAACGCCGGGCGGGGCAGCACGGCGAGGTCGAGCGCCGCGAAGAGCGGGGCACCGGCCGGTGCCCCGCCCACGGCCGACGAGCTGCGTTTCGCCGTGCTCGGACCGGTGCGGGCCTGGCGTGGTGGCGAGTCCCTGCCGTCCGGTTCACCCCAGCAGCGCGCGCTGCTCGCCGCCCTCCTCCTGCGCGAAGGCCGGACCGCCACCGCCGCCGAGCTGATCGACGGCATCTGGGGCGAGACACCGCCGCCGCAGGCGCTCGCCGCCGTGCGGACGTACGCCTCCCGGCTGCGCAAGGTCCTGTCCCCCGGTGTCCTGGTCAGCGAGTCCGGCGGATACGCCCTGCGCACCCGGCCCGACGCCCTGGACCTCTGTATGGCACAGGAGTTGGCCGCCGCGGCGGAGAAGGAGCAGACGGCGGGCAACCGTCAGCAGGCCCGGGTGCTGATCAACAAGGCACTGGGGCTGTGGGACGGCGAACCCCTGGCGTCCGTGCCCGGCCCGTACGCGGAGACCGAGCGCGCGCGGCTCGCCGAGTGGCGGCTCCAGCTCGTCGAGGGCCGGCTGGACATCGATCTGGAGCTGGGCCGGCACGCGGAGGCCGTCTCCGAACTCACCGCGCTGACCGCCGCGCACCCGCTGCGCGAGCGCCTGCGCGAACTGCTGATGCTCGCCCTCTACCGCAGCGGCCGGCAGGCCGAGGCACTGGCCGTGTACGCGGACACGCGCCGGCTCCTCGCCGACGAACTGGGCGTGGACCCGCGGCCCGAACTCGCCGGCCTCCAGCAGCGCATCCTGCGGGCGGACGCCGAGCTGGCCCGCCCCACCGAGGAGACCGCTCCCGTCGCCACCTTCACCCGGCCCGCCCAACTGCCCGCCACCGTCCCGGACTTCACCGGACGGGACCTGTTCGTACGGGAGTTGGGCAACAGGCTGGCCGGCGCCGAGGGTTCGGTGATGGCGGTCTCCGCGCTCGCGGGTATCGGCGGCGTGGGCAAGACGACGCTCGCCGTGCACGTCGCGCACGCGGCCCGTCCGCGCTTCCCCGACGGCCAGTTGTACGTGGACCTCCAGGGCGCCGGGGCCCGGTTCGCCGAACCGGAGGCGGTACTCGGCTCGTTCCTGCGGGCGCTCGGCACACCCGACTCGGCGATCCCGGACTCGCTGGACGACCGCGCGGCGCTGTACCGCTCGGCGCTGGACGGCCGCCGGGTGCTGATCCTGCTCGACAACGCGCGGGACGCCGCGCAGGTGCGCCCCCTGCTGCCCGGTACGGAGGGCTGCGCCGCGCTCGTCACCAGCCGCGTCCGGATGGTCGATCTGGAGGGTGCCCATCTGGTCGACCTGGACGTGATGTCGCCGGAGGAGGCGCTCCAGCTCTTCACGCGCATCGTCGGTCAGGAGCGCGTCACCTCGGAGCGCGACGCGGCGCTGGACGTGGTCGCCGCCTGTGGTTTCCTGCCGCTCGCCATCCGGATCGCCGCCTCCCGGCTGGCCTCGCGCCGCACCTGGACGGTCTCGGTCCTGGCGGCGAAGCTGGCCGACGAGCGCCGGCGGCTGGACGAACTCCAGGCGGGTGACCTGGCGGTGAAGGCGACCTTCGAACTGGGCTACGGGCAGCTGGAGCCCGCGCAGGCCCGCGCGTTCCGCCTGCTGGGGCTGGCCGACGGCCCGGACATCTCGCTGGCGGCAGCCGCCACCGTACTGGATCTGCCGGCGGACGAGACCGAGGACCTGCTGGAGTCCCTGGTGGACACCTCCCTGCTGGAGTCCGCGGCGCCGGGCCGTTACCGCTACCACGATCTCGTGCGGCTCTACGCGCGTGCCTGCGCCGACCGCGACGAACAGCCGCGCGCCGGGACCGACGCGGCGCTCTCCCGGCTGCTGGACTTCTATCTGGCGACGACGGCGAGGGTGTACACGATCGAGCGGCCGGGCGACCGGCTGAAGGACCATCTGGAGCCGACGGAGTACGGGGGTCTGGTCTTCACCGACCGGCACGAGGCACAGGACTGGCTGTACGCGGAGGCCGACTGCCTGCTGGCGTGCGCCCGGCAGGCGGCGGGCGGCTCGCACCGGCTGCGCGCCGCCGTCGATCTGCTGTGGGCGGCGCAGGGTCTCGCGGAGTCGGGCGCCAACTCCAAGTCCTACGAGACGGCGGCCCGTTCGGCGCTGGCGGCGGCGCGCGCGGCCGGCGACGCCCGTACGGAGGGGCGTGCGCGGACCTCGATGACCATCGTCCATCTGGTGGCGGGCCGTTACGAGGAAGCGGACGACGAGGCCCGGCAGGCGACGGCGCTGGCGGAGTCCGTACGGGACCCGGCGCCCGTCTACTGGGCGGACAACGACCGGGGCATCATCGCCTTCAACCAGGGCCGCTTCCGGGACGCCGAGACGCATCTCTTCAGGGCCATGGAGGGCTCCCGCGCCGACGGAAACCGCCCCGGCGAGGCGAGCGCCCTGTGCAACCTCTCGCGCATCCAGCACTCCCTGGGCCGTACGTCCCAGGCCGTGACGCTGGCCGAGCAGGGGGTCGCGGTCTACGACAGCATCGGGCACACCCTGCGGCTCTCCAACGCCCGCTTCGCGCTGGGCATCGCCCTGACGAACGCCGGGCGGCACACGGAGGCACTGGAACAACTGGGCGAGGCGCTGGAGGGGTTCGAGGCGAACCGGCAGCGACTGTGGGAGGGTACGACCCACTTCCGTATCTCGCAGGCCCATCTGGCGGCCCGTCGTGCCGGGGCCGCCGCGCAGCACGCCGAACAGGCGCTCGCGATCGGCTGCATCGGCGGCGACCGGACGAGGGCCAACGTCCTGATCACGCTGGGCAGGGCGCTGGAGAGTCTGGGGCAGGCGGACCGGGCGCGGGTGTGCTGGCGTGAGGCGCTTTCGCTGCACGAGGGGTCGGGTGCGGTGGAGGCCGAGGAAGCTCGGGCGTTGCTCGCCGCCCCGCTCAGCGCGGCCTGAAGAACTCGGGGGGCGGCGGCGCCCGTTGGGGCCGGTCGTCCCGCCGGGGCCGGTCGTCCGGGCGTGGTGTCCGATGACGGGTGGGGTGCCCGGCCTGGGCGTTCATCGAATGTTTATGCTCTTTCGGCATGCTCCAGTGCATATTCGATCCGTCGCCTCGGGGGGCAGACGGGTCGCTTGGGACCGTCGCATCCTCGGGGGTGAACGGTCCCGGGCCTTCTGCCCGGCGACCTCGGGGGAGTATCCGGGCAGAAGGCCGCCTTCGGTCCGACGTAAGGCGACCCCAAGGGGGACGAGATGAGCAGCACCGAGAAGAAGCCGGAAGAGACGACGCAGGGCGACCACCACTCGCCGGTCCCGCCGAAGACCACCACGACGACGCAGGGCGACCACCACTCGCCGGTCCCGCCGAAGAGCGGCGCCACGACGCAGGGTGACCACCACTCGCCCGCACCGCCCAAGTAGCACCGGGCTGCGGTCGCGGCGGCGCAGGAGGGGAGCTGCCGCGACCGCGCTCCAGGGGGGAAAGAGAGACGACGACAGTCGGGGCCGTTCAGGGGGCCCCGCCTGTCGTCGTCTCTCTTTGCGTCGCCGGTCGGGCGGTGTGTCCCGCCGGTCAGGCGGAGGTGCGGATGACGTTGTCGACCGTGCACTCGCCGCCGGAGGCGCCCTCGTCGCCGGACACGTCGACCGCGGTGACCTCGACGGTCTCCGAGCCGCCCGCGGTGACGGCGGGAATGCTGCCGAAGCCGTTGCCGACGTTCGTGCCCGCCGAGTCGGTGAACTCGACCGAGAACGAGTAGCTGTAGTCCACCGAGCCACTGTTGGTGGCGGTGACCTCCGCGACGAAGCCGCCGGCGGTTGTGTCGTACTTGCAGCTGTCGATCCTCAGATCCCGGCCGGCGTCGGCGGAGCTGCCGCCGGTCACCGATCCGCCGGTGGTGGTGGAGCCGGACGAGCCGTTGTAATCGTCGTCGTCGTAGTCGCTGTCCGAGTGGCTGCTGCCGCCACTGCCGGAACTGCTGCTGGAGCAGCCACCGCCGCCGGAGCCACGGGCGCCGGTGAGCGCGAAAACGGCGATACCGAAGACGGCTATGGCGCGGACATGGCGAATTTTCATTTCAACCCCCGTTGAAATTGGTGTGGTTGGTCATGTTTCGTAGGCTTTTGTCGAGCGCATGTCACCCTAGCAGTGCGCGAGGGGTGCTCGGTTACGGGACCAAATCTGGCGGCCCCTGGTTCCCGGGCGTAGCGTCGGATTCTGGAAGCTGTGCTCTGCGCACTCGTCCAAGGAGGCCGTCGATGGTCCGCAACATCATCGGGTCGGTCCTCGCCGTCGTCGGGGCCGCCGCGGCGGTCGCGAGCCCGTTCATGGCCTGGTACAACGGCCGGCACGGCCGGGACTACCGCGTCGAGGACCTGTTCAACGGCATCACCGGCACCGGTTCGGACCTCTGGGTCTCCCTCCTGCTCCCCTTCGTCTTCGCCGCCCTGGTCACGCTGATCGGTCTGGTGCTGCGCTCGCGGCTGCTGGTGGCGCTGGCCGGGGTGGTCGTGCTCGGGTTCACGATTCTGTGGATGGTGCGCCAGGGGCAGGCAGCCGGGGGCCTCACGCTCACCAGCGACGGCACGGGTCTCGGCCTGGGTGTGCTCGCCGCCCTGGGCGGCGGTGCGCTGCTGCTGATCGCGGCGGCGGCGATGAGCGGCCGGACGGGGCGCAGGGGCGGCGGAGGCGGCCACCGGTACGTCGGCGACCGGAAACGCGGCAGGAACAGGGACCGGACCCCGGAGCAGGACCAGCACCAGGACTACCAGGACGACTACCGGGACCACCGGTACGACCCGGACGCGCGGGACTACTGGTACGACGACGGGCGCCTGCCGCCCGTACAGCCGCCGGTGAACGGCCCGCGACAGCAGGGCGGGGACACCGGGGAGCAGCCGTGGGCCGGGCCCCCGCCGGACGACACGACCCGCCGCCCGCAGGGGAATTGACCCCGTTCAGGCGCGACGGAACCGGCTGGCCCGGCCGGTCGGTGCGCGGCGCCGGTCGGGTGCGCGGAACGCGGTGCGGTCAGCGGGCGCCCCGGCCCGTCGCCGTGCCCTTGATCGCGTCCAGCGCGTACACGCAGCGGTCCTTGCTGCACGCGTACACCACTCCCCCGCGCGCCACCGGGGAGCCCGTGATCTCGCCACCCGTCGCGAGCTTCCAGCGGAGCTGTCCGCCGCCCGCGTCCAGGGTGTAGAGGACATGGTCGGCCGAGCCGAAGTGCAGCCTGCCGTCCGCCACGACGGGCGCGCCGACGACCTCGCCGCCCGCGGCGAAGCGCCACTTGGGTGTGCCGGCCACCGCGTCCAGTGTGTAGAGCGCGCTGCCGCTGCCCACGTGCACGTTCCCGGCGGTGACCAGGACCGGTTCGAGGGACTGGCGGGCCTCGGTGGCGATGCGCCAGCGGTCCTTGCCGGTGGTGGCGTCCAGCGCGTACACCGTGCCGAGGTAGTCGGCGAGATACACGCCGCCGCCGGTCACGGCGGGGCCGGGCGCGAAGGCGGGCGGCGAGAGGAAGACCGCCGGCGCCTCGAAGTGCCAGCGCACATGGCCGGTCGCGATGTCGATGGACAGGACGCGGGTGCCGGCCGAGACGTACACGTATCCGTCGGAGGCGGGGACCAGGCGGACGGGTACGCCGCCGCAGGACGCGCCGTCCCCGATCGGGTACGACCAGCGCTCGGTGCCGGTGCGCGCGTCGAGCGCCCGCAGCCGGGCGTTCTGCCACACGTACACCGTGCCGTCGAAGATGGCGGGGCCGGCCTCGGGTGTCTCGAAGTCGGTCTGGGCGCCGGTGACTTCCCACAGCTTCTCGCCGTTGGACGCCTCCCACGCCTGGACGCCGCCGCCGCGCGTGCCGGTGACGACGGTGCCCCGGTCGGTCTTCAGCGAGTACACCCAGGCGTCGGTCTGGAGCCGCCAGCGCTCCGAACCGTCCGCACCGTCGAGCGCGTAGAGGGTGGGGCCGTCGGAGGCGTGGATACGGCCTCCGGAGACGGCCATCGCCCATGCCACGTCACGGGTCTTGAACTGCCGGCGTCCGCTGCCCACGTCCAGCGCGTGCACCTCGAACGACGTGACGTAGAGCAGATCGCCGTCGACGACGGGGGTGCCCCAGACGTCGTTGGACATCCGGAAGCGCCACGGCCGCCAGCGGCCCGGCGCCGCGCCGTCGGGGGCGGGCGAGGGCGCGGGCACCGGCGGCGCCGCGGGCGCCTGGACCGCGCCGGCGGGCAGGTCCGCGCCGGCCAGCCCGGCGGGCGGGCGGATCCAGCCGGTGGCCGGTCCGGCGTCGGCGGAGGCTGCGACCCGGCCGTCCGGGACACGCGGGCCGGGGCCGATCGGCACCGGGGAGCCGGAGAGCCGGACCGGGCCGCCGGGGCCCGCGCCCAGCGGTGCGGGCACGGCGGGCGCCCCGCCGCCGCCCCGGCCGCCCTGCTGTCCCTGGCCGCCCCGGCCGCCCGGCCCCTCGCCGTCCGGGCGCCACGCGGCGTCCCAGTCGGGCGAGTGGGCGGGCGGCGGTGGCTGGTGCGCGGGCGGCGGCGGGACCGGCGGGCGCGCTGCGGCAGCGGCGGCGGCGTTGATACGCCCGCCACCACGGCGTTCCTCGATCATCTCGGTGGCTGACGCGGGCAGCCAGGCGGAAGCCGTGCCGCTGTCGTCACTGCCCGAGGCGAACAGGTGCGGGGCGAGCTGCGACTGGAGGTCCGCGGGTGACGGGCGCCGACCTGCCTCCATCTGCATGCAGGACTCGATGAGCGGGCGCAGGTCGTCGGGGAGCCCCTCCAGATTCGGCCCCTCACGCAGCAGCATGAAGACCGTCTCGACGGGGTTGGCGCCATGGAAGGGGGCGTGTCCGGTGGCGGCGAAGACCAGGGTGGAGCCGAGCGAGAAGATGTCGCTGGCGCCCGTGACGCTGCGGGAGTCGCGCGCCTGCTCGGGCGACATGTACGCGGGGGTGCCGACGGCCACATTGGTCATCGTCAGCCGGGTGTTGGAGACGCCGGACGCGATGCCGAAGTCGATGACGCGCGGCCCGTCCTCCACGACCAGCACGTTCGACGGCTTGAGGTCACGGTGGACCAGGCCCTCGCCGTGGATGGACTGGAGCGCCTCGGCGATGCCGGCCGCCAGCCAGCGCACGCCCTGGACCGGCAGCGGCCCGCACCGGTTGACCATCTCTTCCAGCGAGGGCGCGGGCACGTAGGCGGTGGCCAGCCAGGGCACGGCGGCCCGGGGGTCGGCGTCCACCACGGCGGCGGTGTAGAAGCCGCTGACCGCGCGGGCGGCCTCCACCTCGCGCGTGAAACGGACGCGGAACAGCTGGTCCTCGGCGAGCTCGGTGCGCACCGTCTTGATCGCCACGCGCCGGCCCGAGGCCGAGCGCGCGAGATAGACGAGCCCCATACCGCCCGCTCCGAGGCGCCCGAGCACCTCGAAGGGCCCGATACGTCTTGGATCGTGCTGCGTCAGCTGCTCCACTTGCCTGCCACCTCCCCGTACGGGCCACAAAGGTACGGCCCCCTGCACCCTGATTCTTCCTGTCTGGCTCGATGGTTGCGAACCCGGGGGCGGATCGGGGTGTCTCACCCTGTTTCGGACAGGAAATGAGCGAACGACCTCGTACGGGGTGAGTATCACGCCCGTATGAGTGTTGACGCGTACGGACCAACGCGGGTTGCGCCGCGCCACGTCCGACACCGCGCGCCGATCCACCGGGGATCACGGGACAGCCCTCAGGCCGCCGCCGGCTCGGCGAGCAGGGCGAAGGCCGCGCCCTGGTTGTCCGCGACGACGGCGACCCGGCCGTAGGGGGTGTCGGCGGCGGACTCCCTGACCCGGCCGCCCAGCCGTACGGCGTCGGCGACCGTCTCGTCGCAGTCGGCCACGGAGAAGTAAACGAGGAAATGCCCCGGCATCTCCTTGGGAAATGCGTCGGTGATCACACTTCGCCCGCCGATCGCGGTGTCACTGCCCGGCTCGGAGCCCTGCGGGGACCACGTGCGGTAATCGACCGGTTCGCCCGGCAGGTCCTTGCCCACGAAGCCGAATACCGACTCGTAGAAGAGGTCGACGCTCTCCTTGTCCCTCGTATAGACCTCCGCCCAGCAGAAAGATCCGGGCTCGCCCTGCTTTTCGAAGCCGGAGAACGCTCCCGGCTGCCAGAGGCCGAAGACCGCGCCGCCGGGATCGACACCCTGCGCCATCGTGCCGTACGGCCCCACGGGTGCCGGATCCCTCACCATTCCGCCGCCCGCCTCCTTGATTCGCGCACTGAGCGCGGCGGCGTCAGATGTCGCGAAATAAACGCCCCAGGCGGTCGGCATACGCCCGTCCTGCTTCGCCGCGAGTGCGGCCACTCGCTTTCCGTCACTGAATGCATTCGTATAGTGCCCGTATGCCGCGCCGCCGTCCGCGCCGAATGTCCAGCCGAACAGCTCGCCGTAGAAACGCTTGCCCGCCCGGACGTCGGGAAGCGACACATCCACCCAGCACGGCGTGCCTTCCGCGAATGCGGCCATGAACCCGGATCCTTCCTTCGTGTGCGCACCGCCCGAGCGGCACCCGTTCCGGCCACGCTAATGGCGCATTTCGCCCGGCGCAGGGCGGGGCAAATCGAACAATTGACTAATTGCCTCCCGGTGAGGGCCCGTGCGCGCTGAGTTGTCCACCGAAGTTGTCCACAGGCTGTTGATAACACTTTCCCTGTTCACAGCCGCCCGACGGGCACTCCCCCACCCCGCCTGAACGGCCCCCAACCGCCCCCGAAGCGCCTTTTACGGCCCCCGCGATCAGCGGGCGGTTCCCCATTTGCACTCGGCCGAATCGCGCTCCGATCCCCCCTCGGTAAGCTGACGGCATGACAGGACAAGTGCGTACCGTCGACGGCCGCGTGGCCGGTCGGCGCGGCCAGGCGACGCGGCAGAAGCTGCTCGACTGCCTCAGCGAGATGCTCAGCACCTCGCCGTATCGGGACGTCAAAGTCATCGACGTGGCCCGGAAGGCAGGCACTTCACCCGCGACCTTCTATCAGTACTTCCCGGACGTCGAGGGCGCCGTCCTCGAGATCGCCGAGGAAATGGCCAAGGAGGGTGCCGGATTGACCGGACTGGTCTCCGGCCGCTCCTGGGCGGGGAAAGCGGGACGCCAGACGGCGGAAGAACTCGTGGAGGGATTCCTCGACTTCTGGCGCAAGAACGACGCGATCCTCAGGGTCATCGATCTCGGCGCCGCCGAGGGCGACAAGCGGTTCTACAAGATCCGTATGAAGATCCTGAGTTCCGTCACCAACTCCCTTACGGATTCCGTGAAGGAGCTCCAGTCCAAAGGCAGGGTCGACAAGGACGTCAACCCCGCCGCGATGGCCGGTTCACTGGTCGTCATGCTCGCCGCGGTGGCGGGGCACCAGAAGGGCTTCCAGACCTGGGGCGTGAAGCAGGCCGAACTGAAGCCGAATCTGGCGCTGTTGGTCCATCTGGGCATCACGGGCAGGAAGCCGGCGAAGTAGCCGCGCCCGCGGGGCACGGTACGGGCGTGCCCCTCACTCCGTCCTGTCACGCCGGCGGCGGATCAGTTCGCTGATCCGCCGCCGGCGCTCCCGTCTCACGGACCGGACGGCAGTACCCGCTCCACCATGTCGCCGATCAGCCGCGCGGCCTCCTCCTCCGAGAAGACACCGGGCAGCGTGAGCCGCTCCACCACCAGCCAGTTGGCGGCCAGATAGAGCATCTTTACCGCGTCGGCGTCACCGGGCAGACCGGACGCCAGATGCCCCTCGACATTCGCCTCGACGTCCTTGACGACGCGTGCGGTCAGTACGGCGCGCAGCTCGGGGCGCCGGGTGGCCTCCAGCCGCAGTTCGAGCAGCGCGAGGAACCCGGTCCGGAACGCGGTGACGCGCTCCACCACCTGCCGTACCAACTCCGCCGTCCGCTCACGGGTGTTGGGTCCGGCGAACAGACCGGCGGCGGTGGCCTCGTCCGGGATCAGCCGCTCGTAGATCCGGTGGCCCACCTGATTGAGCAGCTCGTCACGGCTGGTGAAGTAGTTGGACGCGGTGCCCTTGGGTACGGCCGCCTCGGCGTCGACGGCCCGGAAGGTCAGTCCGCGGGCACCTTCGCTCGCGAGCACTTCGATGGCGGCGTCGACGAGCGCCGAGCGCCGGGCCAGGTTCTGTCGCATCGGGCGGTCACACCTCTTCGCGTTGACACCACTTCAAGCGTAGTACTACATCGTAGGTGGTGGTCGGTGCCCGGTACGGCCGGGACCGGCGCGGTTGAATGGGCCCATGAGCGACGACGAGGCCGATGAGCGGCAGGCGTTCCGGGCGGCCCTGCCGAAGCTGCGGGTCTGGGACACCGAACTGCCCGCGTTCGATCCGGCGACGGCGCCCGACGCCCCGCTGACGCTGTTCCACCGGTGGTTCACCGACGCGGTCGCGGCCGGGCAGACCGAACCGCACGCCATGACGCTCGCGACCACCGACACCGACGGGCGGCCCGACGTACGCACCCTGCTGCTGCACGACGCCGATGAGCGCGGCTGGCACTTCGCCTCGCACGCCACCAGCGCGAAGGGCCGCCAGCTCGCCGCTCGGCCGTGGGCCGCGCTCGGCTTCTACTGGCCCGCGCGGGGGCGGCAGATCCGGGTACGGGGCACGGTCAGCGCCGCCGGGCCCCGGGAGAGCCGGGCCGATCTGGACGTCCGGTCCACCGGGGCGCTGGCCTCGGCGCTCACCGGGCGGCAGAGCGAAGTGCTCGGCTCCACCGAGGAGTTGGCGCGCGCGTCCGAGGCGGCGTGGGAGCGGGCACGGGCCGATCCGCAGGCGCCGGCCCCGACCTGGACGCGGTACGTGCTGGCCGCCGACGAGGTCGAGTTCTTCCAGGGCGACGCGCACCGCCGCCATGTCCGGCTGCGCTACCGCCGTACGCAGTCGGAACCGGGCGCGGGCGCGGACGGCGGCGACTGGTCCCGCGAGCTGCTCTGGCCCTGAGGAGTTCCCGCGTGCGGGGCGCCTGATTCACGCCGACTTTCACCGTGGATTCAGCCTCCACTCGCAGGACTTACCCGTACGTGACCGATTCGCAATCGATTCCCATCTTGACCGAGACCCAACAAGTGCCCACTCGATTACGCTCAGCTCTCATGCCCAGCGACATCGACCTCACCAACGACCGCCCCGTGTACGTCATCGGCGGCGGCCCTGGCGGTCTCGCCGTCGCCGCCGCCCTCCGCGCACAGGGCGTACGAGCCGTGGTGCTGGAGAAGTCCCCGGCCGTCGGAACCTCCTGGCGCGGTCACTACGACCGGCTGCGTCTGCACACCACCCGCAGGCTGTCCGCGCTGCCGGGCCTGCCGATGCCGCGCTCCTTCGGCCGCTGGGTCTCGCGCGACCACATGGTCCGCTATCTGGAGAAGTACGCGGAGTTCCACGGCCTGGAGATCGTGACCGGCGTCGAGGTCACCAGCATCGACCGCTCGGCGGACGGCGAGAGCTGGCTGCTGCGCGCGACCGGCGGCCGGGAGCTGACCGGCAGCGCCGTCGTGGTCGCCACCGGCTTCAACCACACCCCCCGGCTGCCCTCGTGGCCGGGTGCGGAGTCGTACGGGGGCGAGCTGCTGCACGCGAGTGCGTACCGCAACCCCCGTCCGTACGCGGGCAAGGACGTCCTGGTCGTCGGCGTCGGCAACACGGGCGCGGAGATAGCCGTCGACCTGGTGGAGGGCGGCGCGGCGCGGGTGCGTCTGGCGATCCGTACCGTCCCGCACATCGTGCGCCGCTCCACCGCGGGCTGGCCTGCGCAGCGCACCGGCATCCTGGTCCGGCGGCTGCCGACGCGGCTGGTGGACCGGGCCGGCGAGATCATGTGCCGGATCTCGGTGCCCGATCTCGCGGAGCGGGGGCTGCCGCGCCCCGACACCGGGCTGTACTCACGGGTGCGCGAGGGCGCGATCCCGGTGCAGGACGTGGGGCTGATAGCGGCGGTGCGCAAGGGGCGGGTCGAACCGGTCGCGGCGGTCGATTCGTTCGACGACGGCAAGGTGGTGCTGGCGGACGGCTCGCGGATCTCCCCCGAGGTGGTGATCGCCGCGACCGGCTACAGCCGGGCGCTGGAGGGCCTGGTGGGGCATCTCGGCGTACTGGACGAGCGGGGGCGCCCGGTGGTGCGCGGCGCGCGCACGTCCGAGCGGGCACCGGACCTGTACTTCACGGGCTTCACGAATCCGATCAGCGGGATGCTGCGGGAGCTGTCCAGGGACGCGGAGCGGATCGCCAAGGCGGTCGGGACGAAGGCGCTGAAGGCGAAGGCGCGCAAGTCGAAGGCGCCGAAGGAGAAGCCCGTCAGGGCGGGCTGACCGACAGGACGCGCCGATCGTAGAGGCGCCGCAGATCGCGGAGGCGCCGGCCCTGGAGGCGCGCCGTCCCTCAGACGGCGCCGACCGTGGCGGTCCCGGACCTGCTCCTGATCAGCAGCGCCATCAGCGCGGCCGCCGCGCACAGCGCGCCCGAGCCGTACCAGACCATGTCGTACGAGCCGGTGACGTCCCGCACCATGCCGCCCGCGAACGCGACCACCCCGGCACCGACCTGGTGCGAGGCGAGCACCCAGCCGAAGACGATCGCGCTGTCGGCGCCGTAGTACTCGCGGCACAGGGCGATGGTCGGCGGGACGGTCGCGACCCAGTCCAGACCGTAGAAGACGATGAAGAACAGCATCGGCGGCCGGACGTCCGCACCACCCTGCACGAGCAGCATCGGCAGGAAGAGCAGCGAGACACCGCGCAGCGCGTAGTAGACGGCGAGCAGCCGGCGCGCGTCGAAGCGGTCGGTGAACCACCCCGAGGCGATCGTGCCGATGATGTCGAAGACACCGATGACGGCGAGGAGCGAGGCGGCCGTCGTGATCTGCATGCCGTGGTCGTGGGCGGCGGGGATGAAGTGGGTCTTGACCAGGCCGTTCGTGGAGGCGCCGCAGATCGCGAACGTCCCGGCGAGCAGCCAGAAGGGGCCCGTGCGGGCGGCGTCGAACAGCACGGTGACGGCCCGCCGCGCCGCGCCGGTGACAGGGGGCGGCTTGGGCTTGAACTCCTCGGAGCCGTACGCGGGAAGGCCCACGTCCGCCGGGTGGTCGCGCAGCAGCAGCCAGACGAAGGGGACGACGACCAGGGCGGAGAGCGCGACGGTGACGGCGGCCGGGCGCCAGCCGTGGTTCTCCACCAGCCAGGAGAGCAGCGGCAGGAAGACGAGCTGCCCGGAGGCGCCGGCGGCGGTGAGGATGCCGGTGACGAGACCGCGCCGGGCGACGAACCAGCGGTCGGTGACGGTCGCCGCGAAGGCCAGGGCCATCGAGCCGGTGCCGAGGCCGACGAGGACGCCCCAGTAGAGGACCATCTGCCAGGCGGCGGTCATGACGACGGTGAGCGCGGAGCCGGTCGCGATGACGGTCAGCGCGACGGCGACGACCCGGCGTATCCCGAACCGGTCCATGAGCGCGGCGGCGAACGGCGCGGTCAGCCCGTACAGCGCGAGATTGACGGAGACCGCGAACCCGATCTCGCCGCGCGACCAGTCGAACTCGGTGTGCAGCGGATCGATGAGCAGGCCGGGCAGTGAGGCGAACGCGGCGGCGCCGATGATGGTCACGAAGGTCACGGCGGCGACGAACCAGGCCCGGTGGATACGGGGCCGGGGCCGGCCGCGCGGGGCCGGGGTCGGGGCCGGGGCCTCCGCCGGCAGTTCTGCTGGTGTCTCGGCTGTCTGTGTCACGCCAAGAAGCATCGGCGCCGGGGACGCACCGGACGAGTGGCCCGAAGGCCAGCGGTCAATAGGATCGGGCCACGGCCCGCGAGGCGCCGCCCCGAACGACGCGAACGACGGCTACGGTCTGTCCGCCCCGGTCGCCGGGCAGGGGGTCTCGGGCCGCGCGGCGGGGGGGCGCCAATGGGCGGACCACGCGGCGCAGTTCGCGGATCGGGCGGGCAGTTCGGATTTCGCGGATTTGCCGGCCGGCCCGGGAATGGCGGGGTCTCTCGGACGCTTGGCAGTCACGGAGTCGACAGATATCAAGAGCTGGTCTGGACCACCAGGGGATTTCGTATGACGGACAGCACGACCACCACGGCCGGGGCCGCCGGGGCGGCTGGGGCGGACAGCGCCGGTACGGACAGCGCCGCCGGGCCGGACCGGGAGCACGCGCGGCCGGTGAGCGACGCCGCACGGCCGCGCCACCGCGTCGTGGTCCTGGCGCTCGACGGGGTCCTCCCGTTCGAACTGGGCATCCCCCAGCGGATCTTCGGCCGCGCCAAGAGCCCCGAGGGCGGCCCGCTGTACGACGTGGTCACCTGCTCGGTCCGCCCGCCGGGCCCGGTCCGTACGGACGCGGATTTCGACATCCTCGTCGAGAACGGCCCCGAGGCCATCGCGACCGCCGACACGGTACTGATCCCCGCCTCCTACGAACTCGGCCCGGTCTACGAGGAGGGCGTCCTCACCGACGAGCTGACCGCCGCCCTCGCGCATCTGCGGCCCGGCACCCGGCTGGTCTCCATCTGCACCGGCGGCTATGTGCTCGCCGCAGCCGGGTTCCTCGACGGCCGGCCGGCCTCCACGCACTGGTCGTCGGCCGCCCACTTCCAGCGGACCTTCCCCCGGATCAGGGTCGACGCGGACGTGCTCTTCATCGACGACGGCGACGTCCTGACCTCGGCGGGGGTCGCCGCCGGGATCGATCTCTGTCTGCACATCGTGCGCCGCGACCACGGCACGGCCGTCGCCAACGACGTCGCGCGGCATACGGTCGTCCCGCCGCACCGGGACGGCGGCCAGGCCCAGTACATCCGGCGTCCCGTTCCCGACGCGCAGTTGGCGACCACCACCAAGGCCAGGGCCTGGGCGCTCGCCCGGCTCCACCAGCCGATCCAGCTGCGGGACATGGCGGAACAGGAATCGATGTCCGTACGGACGTTCACGCGCCGCTTCCGCGAGGAGGCCGGGATCAGCCCCGGCCAGTGGCTGGTCCAGCAGCGGGTCGAACGGGCGCGCCATCTGCTGGAGGCGACGGATCTGTCCGTCGACCGGATAGCGCGGGAAGCGGGATTCGGTACGGCGCAGTCCATGCGCCAGCATCTCCAGGCGACGCTCGGTGTCGCGCCGACGGTCTACCGGCGGACGTTCCGCGCGGTCGCCTTCGACGAGCCGTCGGCCCCGGCGGTGGGCCGGTCCCTGTCCCGCCCCGGTTCCACGGTCCGGGAAGTCACCGACAGGTCGACCGCGTAGTGCCCGAGCCCGTCGTGCCGTGCGGGCGCCGGAGCCTCGTACTCCACCGCCGGCTCCGTCTCGGACCGGTCCACCTCGCACCAGATCCGCTTGCCCGAGCCCTCCGGCTGCCAGCCCCACCGGTCGGCGAGCCCGTCGACCAGCTCCAGGCCCCGCCCGTTGGTGTCCTCACCCTGCGCGTGGCGCGGACAGGGCGGACGGGCACTGGTGTCGGCGACCTCGACCCGTACGGTCCCGGCCTCGGCGGCCCCGGACCCGAAGAGCATCCGCAGCACGGCCGGACAGCCGGTGTGCACGACGGCGTTGGTGACGAGCTCGGAGATCAGCAGGATCAGCGTCTCCGCCAGTGGCTCGTCGTCGTTCAACCCGGAGCCGATGAGCCGCGACCGCGCCCACCGGCGGGCCCGGCCGACCTCCGCCGGATCCGCTCCGACCTCCAACTGCACCTGAAGAACCTGCACCGCTCACACCATCCGAACCGGCGGGCACATCGCCTCGCGCCTCGACAAGGTCCACGACAAGGTCACAGAACGTGATTCCCTTGTGGGACAGCATGGTTGACGTACAGTCACCGCAACAAGCGCTTCGGGCATATTCCAACGCGAAGGAGTACGCGTGAGGCATACTGTGCGACGCGCTCTGCGGGTAGTCGAACAGCGGCGCCTCCGCCGCCTCCGTACCGTGCGATCGGCGGGCATTCCCCGGTCCGGCGCCGCCGTCCTGGCCGCACCGGATCCATCGCGCCTCACCACCGCTCGCACCCGAGCGAGCGTACCGGAGCCCGCCGCCGACTCCGGCCCGTGACGGGTCATCAGCAGGACACAACCCGGTATCGGCATGTGCGAATGCCATGCCGTCACCCAAAGTAACGCTCTCCGGTACGGCTCCGCCCAGCAGCGCCGGGCGGTGCCGGACCCCGGTCCGTCCCGCGGTCTACGGCTCCGGCGTCACGTAGTACGAGGCGAACGCCGCCAGGATCTCCTCCTCGGTGATCCGGCCGTCACCGTCCCCGTCCAGGCCTCCGGCGGCCTGCGCGGCCACGTCCGGCTCCGTGCCCAGTACGCGCAGCACGCGCTCGGCCGCCGCCGGTGTCACGCCGCCGCCGTCCTCGTCCGCGATGGCGATCACCGCGTGCAGGAAGGGCCGGGCGATCTCCGCGAAGCGCTGGGCGCTGTCCCGCAGCCTCTTCGCGGCGCCGGTGATGAATTCCTGCCGGGTGACCCGCTGGTCACCGTCGACGTCCGCGATCCCCGCCATGCCCTGCCAGAAAGCCTCGGCCCCGCTGTAGAGGGCCTGCCCCTTGTCGGATCGTGCGGTGACGCCGAACTCCGCGAGCAGTGCCGCTGCCGCTCCGCTGAAGTCCTCGCGGTCGATGTAGCCGTTGCCGTCCTGGTCGAAGGCGGCGAACCGGGAGGCGATCTTGCCCTCGTACTCTGCGCTGTCCATGCCTGGGAGCGTACGACGCCGCGGGGTCACCATGTGAAGGCTTCGGGTCTGTCCGGCGGACGGGCCCCCGGGCCGCCGGGCGGCCGGACCTCAGGCGGAGAGGGGCCGCGCCTCCTCGTCGACGGCGTCGGAGACGTCCGAGTAGACCTCGAACAGGCTGCGCACACCGAGAGCCGCGAGGACGCGGTTCACGTGCGAGCCGTCCTCCGCGCCGTGGGCGGGCAGGATCAGATGCAGCCGTCCCTGGCAGGAGCGCATCAGCTTGCGGGAGGCGATCAGGACGCCGACACCGCTGGAGTCGCAGAAGAAGACCTCGGACAGGTCGAGCACCAGCTCGCGCCGGCCGGCCGCGACCGCGTCGTGGACGTGCTGGCGGACCACGGGCGAGGTCACGAGATCCAGTTCCCCGGTGATGTGCAGCACCGTCCACAGACCGTGCTCGTCCTCTTCCACCTTGAGCGTCACACCTGGACCTTCCCTCGTACCGAACCGGAGACCCTGTACGGAGTTCCGGACTCCGGTTCCGCACCGGAGGTCGTCCCTCTTCTTCGCGGCTGCCCGACTGACCTCGTATGAAACACAACGCTTCCGTCCCCGCGCCATTCCTTATCATCGCGAGCGGCCTCCGGGGGCGCACTTGACGCAAAGGGGCGCACTTCGATGACACTGGCCAGTACATTCGGAACGGCGGGGTCGGGCCGCGGGTCGGATCACAGGTCGGATCACGGAGCAGTCACAGGCTGGGGGTCTCATGGCGAAGGACACACCGCCCCGCTGGGACCGCCGGATGCAGCAGCGGCTCGCACGGGGCGAGGCCGCCGCGCTCGGTGAGCTGTACGACCGCTTCGCCTCGCTCGTGCACGGCATCGCGCACCGGGTCCTCGACGACGACGAGGCCGCCGACCGGATCACCCGCGAGGTCTTCGGCTACGTGTGGGAGAACCCGGAAGTCTTCGACCCGAAGCAGGGCTCGATGCGGTCCTGGATCGCCAAGCTCGCCCGCGTCCAGGCCGTGAGCCGGCTGCGGCAGCAGGAGACGGCGGCCCATCGGGCGAGCGGCGGGGGCGACGCGGAGGAGCTGGAGCAGAGGATCCACGACGCGTCGGCCGCCGCACGCGCCGACTACATCGTCACCTCCATGCCCGCGCCGCTGCGCGCCGCGCTGGACCTGGCGTACTTCCAGCGCCGCGACTACCGGCAGACCGCGGCCGACCTCGGAGTCACCGAGGACGAGGCGCGGCGCCGGCTGCGGCTCGGTCTGCAACTGCTCTCGTCGGCGAACACCCGCCCCCTGGAGGGCTCGTCGCCGCCCGGAAACGGACGGTCACTGTGAACGGGCCGTTCGACGGGGGCAGGAACGGCGGCCGAGGTGGCGCCGACGAGCCCGACGACGTACGCGGAATCCCGCGCATACCCGGCCAGCGCGCCGCCGCGGACGACCTCGATCCGCCCGCGACGGACGAACTGCGCCGGGCCGTCGAACGCAACGCGCGCGCCGCGCGGGCGCCGGAACAGGACCATGAACGGGAAGAACCGGACGAGCCGGATGCGACGGACGAGACGGCCGAGACACACGCCGCGGACGAAACGACCCTGGACTCCCACCCGGCCCCGGACACCGGCACGGGCTCCCGCCCGGACCCGGTCCCAGACGCCGGCCGGGGCCGGGACGAGGACGACGCCCCGGGCACCGACCCGCACCCGCACCCGGACACCCGCCCGGGCGCCGGCCCCGACGCCGCCCCGGGCTCTGGCTCGCACGCTGACCTGGACGCCGCCCCGGACCCGGACCCGGGCTGGGACCAGGACCCGGACCAGGACGACGGCCCGGACACCCGCCTGGGCTTCGACCCGCACTCGGACCTGGGCACTGCCCCCGACGCCGGCCTGGGCTGGGGCCCGGACGCAGGTTCGGTCAACGGCCCGCACCCGGATCCGGACGTCAGCCCTGACACCCGCCTGGGCACCGGCCCGTACCCGGACGCCCGCCTGGGCAGGAGCCCGGCCGCAGGTTCGGACGCCGGCTCGCACGCTGACCTGGACGCCGCCCCGGACCCGGACCCGGGCTGGGGCCAAGGCCCGGATCCGGGCGTCGGCGCAGGGGCGTACGTGGGCCACGGGGCGTCGGCGGAGCCCGCGCATCCGCCCGAACCCGCCGGGGAGCAGGGGATGACCGGCGGGCGGCCGGTGGAGCCCGCCGGGCCGCCGCCCTCGCACTCCGTGCTGAAGTCGCTGCTCGGCGCCTGGGCCCTGGCGGCCTGCTCGGCCGAGGAGACGAGGCACGTCGAGGACCACCTCACCGAGTGCGCGCCCTGCGCCGATGAGGCGCTCAGACTGCGCGACGCCGTCGGCCTGTTGCAGGCCGACCGCAACCTCGATCTCCCTCCGCTGCTCCGCTCCCGCGTGCTGGAGAGCTGCCTCGACCGCAGGGCGGCGCGTATCCCGGTGCCGCCGTGGGCCACCCCGTACGACGCCGAGACCGCCCGGCTCGACGCGCTGCTGCGCGACTTCGGGGACGCGGAGTGGCACGCGCCGCTCCAGCTCAGGTGGTTCGACAAGGAGGGGCCCGCCTCACGGCGGGCCACGGTCGCCGGGGTCATCGGGCATCTCATGACCGTCGACGGCCTGGTCGCCTCGGCGCTGGGACTCGACGATCCACTCGGTGAGTCGGCGCCGCAGTCGCCGGCCGACCGGACGGAGGCGTTCTGGCGCAGGGCGCATCCGCCGACCACCCGCACGATCCGCGAACCGTGGCGCGACCAGAGCCACACACTGATCAGGACGGTCTCCTTCGCGGGCCGCGGTGTGTCGGAACTCTCCGTCTCGTACGGCGAGTTCGCGCTGCCGCTGCGGGACGCCATGATCGACCGGGCCTTCGAGTGCTGGATCCACGGGGTGGACATCGCCGACGCGGTGGACTACCCGTACCCGGCGCCGAGCGGCCCGCATCTGCACGGGATGATCGATCTCGCCGCGCAGCTCATCCCGTCCGCCCTCGCGGCCCGCCGCCGCGCGGGCCTGGCCCTGCCCGCCCGTCATCTGGTCGTGCCGGGGTCGCCGGGGCGCTCGCTGCATCTGGAGGTCGAGGGCGCGGGCGGCGGGAACTGGTACATCGCGCTGGACTCACCGGCCGCGGTCGGCACCGCGGAGCGCGCGGTGGCCCAGGTCGCGCTGGACGGGATCGAGTTCTGCCAGCTGGTCGCCGGGCACATCTCGCCGGAGGAGGCCGCGGCCGGCCAGGACGGCGACCGCGAGGCGATCCGGGACGTGCTGTTCGCGGCGGCCTCGCTGAGCCGGCTCTGACCGCCGGCTACCCGAAGATCACCGTGCGGCGGCCGTTCAGCAGGATCCGGTGCTCGGCATGCCACTTGACCGCGCGCGCCAGTGCCTGGCACTCCACGTCGCGGCCGATCGCGACCAGCTGCTCCGGGGTGACCTCGTGGCCGACGCGCTCGACCTCCTGCTCGATGATCGGCCCCTCGTCGAGGTCGGCCGTCACGTAGTGCGCCGTCGCGCCGATCAGCTTCACACCACGGGCGTGCGCCTGGTGGTACGGCTTCGCGCCCTTGAAGCTCGGCAGGAAGGAGTGGTGGATGTTGATGATCCTGCCGTTCAGCTGCTTGCAGAGATCGTCGGAGATGACCTGCATGTAGCGGGCCAGCACGACCAGTTCGACGTCCTCCGCGCGGACCAGCTCCAGCAGCTCGGCCTCGGCCGCCGCCTTGGTGTCCTTGGTGACGGGGATGTGGTGGAAGGGGATGTCGTACGAGGCGACCAGCTCGGCGAAGTCCGTGTGGTTGGAGACGACGGCGGCGATGTCCACGGGGAGCGCGCCGGTCCTCGACCGGAAGAGCAGATCGTTCAGGCAGTGGCCGAACCTGCTGACCATCAGGACGACCCGCATGCGTTCCCCGGCGCGGTGCAACTGCCAGTCCATCCGGAAGGAGTCCCCCACGGCGGCGAAGCTCGCGCGCAGCTTCTCCACGGTCACCGGCACCTCGGCCGAGAAGTGGACCCGCATGAAGAAGAGACCGGTGTCGCGGTCGCCGAACTGCTGGCTGTCCTCGATGTTGCACCCGGTCATGAAGAGGAAGCTGGACACGGCATGCACGATGCCCTGTCTGTCCGGGCAGGACAGCGTCAGGACGTACTCGTCGGACGGGGCGGGCCGGGCGGCGGGCTGCTGCGGGGAACTCATGACCCCAGAGGATTCCACACGGGCCCCGTACGGGCCGGTCGTGACCGCCAGGCGGACCCCGTCCGGATCAGGCCCTCCGACTCGGGTCGGGCCCCTCCGACTCCGGGTCAGGCGGACCGCGTCATGATCCGCAGCACGTCCAGCGAGCGCGGCACCGTGTCCGGGTCCTCGCCGTCGTTGACGGCCAGCCGTACGTGCGCCTCGCGCGCCGCGCGCACCGCCTCCGGCCAGCCGTGGTGCTCCAGATACACCGAGATCGGGGCGTCCGGCCCCACCTGGTGCATGATCCGCAGCACCCGCAGGACGGCGACGTCGACCAGCGCGGCCTCGCCGGAGTCACGGAAGATCGTCCCGACGTACTTCTCCGCCGACCAGTTGTCCAGCCAGGTGTCCTCGACCAGCCGGTACACGGCGTCGGTGACGTCGCCGTACCCCTCACGGCCGGCCAGCCAGAACTCCTGGTGGAAGACGGGATCGGAGAGCATGTGCAGCGCCGAGCGCACATTGCTGCGCCAGCGCCACCAGGGAATGTCATTGAGCGGCATGTCGCCCATGGTGGAGGAGCGACGGCCGCGACGGGAAGAGTTCTCCGAACCTTGCTGCACAGGAGTCGATCGTACGGTCCGCCCCGAGGCGCTCACGCCGGCCCCCGCAATTCACCTCGCCGTCATGTCCGGTTGAACGACCTCCACCTGGCAGTTACCCATAGGCCGGAAGTGTGCGGATACATGACCGGTAGGCAGCAGCGCTCCTCCTCGCCCCGCCCCTTCCACCGGAATCCGGTGGTCCGCGCCCTGTGCACGGTCACGGCCGGGGCGGCGGTGGTCACCGGGTGCGGCGTACTCCCTGGTGGGCCGGGGGGCTCCAGGGAGCCCGTCACCGTCATGACATGGGCGCCCGAGGGCACGGCGGCGACGAACGTGCCGGGCATGCCCGCCATGGCCAAGGCATACGCGCGCTGGGTCAACGCGTCCGGCGGTATCGACGGTCACGAGCTGCGGGTCCTGACCTGCAACGAACGCAACACCTCCGCGGGCGCCGCCGACTGCGCGCGGCTGGCGGCCAAGGAGGAGGTCACGGCCGTCGTCGGCTCGTACAGCCAGCACGGCGACGCGTTCATGGCGCCGCTGGAGGCGGCCGGAATCCCGTACCTCGGCGGCTACGGCATAGCCGAGCGGGAGTTCTCCAGCTTCGTCTCGTACCCGGTCAACGGTGGTCAGGCGGCGCTCCTGGCCGGCAACGGGATGCAGCTCGGCGGGGAGTGCGGCCGGGTCTCCCTCGTGCGTCCGGACACGATCACCGGCGACGCGATGCCGGAACTGCTCAACTCCGGTCTGAGCAAGGGCGGCAAGGGCGGCGGCGACGCCGGTCGGGGCGGGAGCGACAAGGCGACGGACATCCGCGCGGCCGAGGACGCCACCGACTACACCGCCCCGGCGGAGCGGGCGCGGGACAGCGCGTCCGACGGCTGCGTCACGGCGGTGCTCGGCGACCGTACGGAGACGTTCTTCGACTCCTACCGGCGGCTCCCCGACATCGGCGCGGACATTCGCATCTCCTCGGTGCTGGGCAGTGTCGGCCAGCCCCTGGTGGACCGCACGGGCGGTTCGAAGGGCGTCTTCGAGGGCGCGTACGTCACGGGCTGGTACCCGCAGGCGTCGGATCCGGCGTGGGGGCCGATGCGGGAAGTGATCCGCGAGCACGCGTTCGGCGACGACAGCATCGACCCGGCGGACCCGGGCGTGCAGACGACCTGGATCGCCTACACCGCGCTCAAGTCCGTCGTGGAGTCGATCGACCGGGACACGATCTCCTCGGCCACGTTCTCGCACGCGCTGGACAAGGGCGCCGAGGTCGAAACGGGCGGCCTCACCCCCACACTGCGCTGGCGCTACGAGGACATGCTCGGCTCCCCCGGCTTCCCGCGCATCGTGAACAGCGAGGTGACCTTCCAGGTGGTACGCGAGGGCCGGCTGGTCTCCCTGAAGGACGGCTTCGTGGACGTCCGCGGAACGCTCAGCGACGGGGGGCCGCGGGCGTAACGCGGTGTTCCCGATCGCCGGACGGGGTCATTTCGGGCCCGTCCGGCGATCGGGGACCGCACACCGTCACAGCTCCGTCGGGGCGCGTTCCGTGAGGCCGTACTTGGTCGCGATGCCGTTCCAGAGGACCGATGCCTTGCGCTTGGCCGCCGTTGCCTCGCCGCTCGCGGCGTGGCCCTCGGAGGCCGCCTTCGTCGTACGGGCCTTGCCGCCCTTGCAGCCCTTCTTGGTCTTCGCCTCGCCCGCCCAGGTCGCGTAGTGGTCGTCCGCCGAGGCCGACGCCTGCCACGCCCTGGTCAGGGAGGACGACAGCTGGCCGTGCTGGGGCAGCTTGTCGAGGGTCAGTTCCTTGAGGCGGGCGACCAGGTCGCGGCGCTGGTCGGCCGCGCCCTGGAGGTCGCTGACCGCCTTGTCCAGGTTCTCGCAGGTCTTGATGGACTCGACCGCGCTGATCACCGCGGCCCGGCTGTCGTTGCTCTCGGCGAGGAGCTTGTCCAGCTCCTCGGCCTGGGGCTTGGCGGGGTCGGCCGGCTGTTCGTCCTCACCCTGGCCCGAGGGGGAACTCTCCGACGACACCGTCTGGTTGTTGTCCTGCTTCTTGGAGTCGTCCCCGCTCATCAGCCAGCCCGCGCCCAGTCCGAGTACGGCGCAGCCGACGACGACCGCGGCGATCAGCGGGATCGGTGAGGACCTGCGGCGCCCGGCGGCCCGGCCGGGTGGGCCCGGTGGCTCCTGCGGGCCGCGCGGCGGCTGCCCGTACGGGGGCGGTGCGCCGCCCTGTCCGTGGCCCTGACGCGGGTGGCCCTGACGGCCCCTGCCCCGGACCGGACCGGCGCCCGGGCCCATGGCCGGATCGAACTGCGGGAGTTGCTGTGTCTCGTCCGGGACCTGGCCCGCGCCGGGGGCGTCGTTGCGGAAGAGGCTGTCGAACTCGGCGGGCGGCTGGCGGTCGCCGGGGGCGCCGGGCCTGATGCCGTACGGAGCGCCGGGGGGCGCGGCCGGGATGTCGGCCGGGCCCTGGGCGGGGACGGGCGCGATGAACTGCGTGGCGTCCGCGTCCGACGTCGCCCGGTCGGGCACGGGCGGCAGGCCGGTGCCGAGGTACTGGGTGGATTCGGCGGGCCGCTCGGGCGGCAGCCCGCCGGGGTTCTGGCCCTGGTGGTACTGCGGCGGCACCGGCGGTATGTACTGGGTGGCGTCCGAGGAGCCGGCGGCGGGCACGGGCGGTATGTACTGCGTCGCGTCCGCGCTGCCGAGGGGGCCGCCGGGGGCGGCCGGGGGCGGTGTCTCGGCCGGCAGGGGCTGCGCACCGTACGTGCCACCCTGCGGGGCGCCGTAGTGCTGCTGCGGCGGCAGCGGCTGGGCCGGGGGCTGCTCGGGCGGCAGCGGCTGCTGCGCCTGGTACTGCTGCTGTTGCTGAGGCGGCTGGTACTGCTGCGGGGGCGCCTGCGGGTAGCCGTAACCCCCGCCTCCGTACGCTCCCGTCGCGTCGTACGACCCGTGGGCGCCCTGATCCGGCAGCGGCGCCTGCGGCGGCGGCAGTTGGTGCCCCGACTGCCCCTGTGGCTGTCCCTGTGGCTCCGGCTGAGGCGCCCCCGGCCCCCAGGGCTGCCCCCACGGCTGACCGCCCGCCGGGGCGGACTGGTCGGCGTTCTGGGCGCCGGGGATCAAGGGGGGACCGCCGTCGGCGGGCAGCACGATGCCTTCGTGCGCGGGCCGAGCGGCAGGCGACTGCGGCTCGTCCCTTTGTCCGCTTTGCGTCACCGGGACTCCTAGTGTGGACCTACGGAATCGTCAGTTCACGCTACCGGGTGAATCAGGGGCCCTGCTACGCGCCCGGAATCAGTCACCACGACCCGTGTTCAGGACAGCCGCCGGGGTGCGGGCCGGTCGGGCCGGCCGCGTCCGGCGGCCGGAGGGCGCCCGGGAACACCGGGGAAGGCCCGTCCCCGCCGGTCACGGTCCCGCCGCCCGAGCCGCGCCCCCCGCACCAACGGCCTCGCCGTCAACACGGGGTGACGGCCGTCCGGTGGCCGTACGACGCCGACGCGAGCGCCGTACGGCCCTGCGAAGGGCGGAAGTTGTAGCGAAGCCGTGTCACGCGGCCTGTGTCTCCAGCCGGGCGCTGAACTCCCGCACCGCGGACTCCGTGCCGTACGGCTCCAACCGCTGCTGGAGATCGTCCAGATACTCCGCACCTCTGCTGGAGCGCAGCGTCCCGAGCAGCTCCGCCGCACGGGTGCCCGTACGGCACGCCTCCTCCACCTCGCGCTGCTGGACCTGCGCCGTCGCCAGCAGCACCAGGCCGATCGCACGCCGTCTCGACCGGGACTCCGGATGCCCGGCCAGCGCGTCGGACGCGTGGCGCGCCGCCGCCTCGGGCTGCCCCAGATCGCGGTAGCAGTGGGCCAACTCGTCGGCCAGATAGGCGTGGTCGTAGTGCGCGATCCACACCGGGTCGTCGCCGCCCTCCGGATCCGCGTGCTCCAGCGCCGTCAGGGCCCGGCCCGCGACCGCGTGGCACTGGCTCGCGTCGCCCATCAGCGCGTGCCCCCGCGCCTCGGCGGCCAGGAACATGGCCTGCGCCCTGGGGGTGACATGCCCCCGCGCGCCCTCCTGCGCCGCGCGCGCCAACTGGGCGATCTCGCGCGGGTTCCCGAGCTGGGCCGCGAGATGGCTCATGGACGCGGCGAGCACATAGCCGCCGTATCCCCGGTCCCCGGCGGCCTGCGCGAGCCGCAGCGCCTGGATGTAGTACCGCTGCGCGAGACCCGGCTGCCCGGTGTCCACCGCCATGTACCCCGCCAGCTCGGTGAGCCGGGCGACGGCGGCGAAGAGTCTGCGGCCCACCGATTCCCGGTACGACCCCGTGAGCAGGCCGGACACCACGCTGTTCAGATAGTGGACGACGACCGGGCGGACATGGCCGCTGCCGAACCGGTGGTCCAGATCGACCAGGGCGGACGTCATGGCGGCGACCGCCGCGACGTCGGAATCCCCCACCCGGGCACCGGTGTTGCGCGCCACCGACGCGTCCGCGCCGGTGATCAGCCAGTCCCGGCTCGGCTCGACGAGCGCCGACGACGCCACCGCCGACCCGGACAGGAAGTCACGCCGGCCCACGTCGCTGCGCCACAACTCGCAGACCTGCTCGATCGCGCCGACGACCGTCGGCGAGAACTGGAGCCCGATGCCCGAGGCGAGGTTCTTGCCGTTGGCCATCCCCAGCTCGTCGATCGTGACCGTCCGCCCCAGCTTGCGGCCCAGCGCCTCGGCGATGATGCCGGGGGCCCGGCCGCGCGGCTGCTGGCCACGGAGCCAGCGCGCGACGGACGTCTTGTCGTAGCGGAGGTCGAGGCCGCGTTCGTTCCCGACCATGTTCACCCGGCGGGCGAGGCCGGCGTTGGAACAGCCCGCTTCCTGGATAAGTGTCTGCAGCCGTTCGTTCGGCTGACGGGCGACGAGAGGTCTGGCTGCCAATGGATGCCCCCTGTGGCCGCGGTGATCGCTGAGCGATCACTGCCCGGCGGAAACGCAGTAAATGCGTGCGATGGTCGAAATCAGCAATCTTCGGTAACTTTCGGGAAACGCCGCCCGCTTGGCACCGAGATATGTGTGATCCGCCTCACGCCTCGCGCCTCCCCGATGGCAACCCCCGGTCACCGGTTGTGGTTACCCATCGACACGCCGCAACCTCGCGCGCGCCCCCGCCCATGCACCAGTGCGCCCCGCGTGCGGGATCGATGCGCCGTCGTGACGCTCCGCGGCGCCCGTAACCCGAGGTGTGGGCGGGAGTTGTGTTCAGCGTGGACAAGAGCATCGGAGTGACGGGCGTCACAGACGCCGCGCAGATCCCCCAGCAGCGGAGCGAGCCGCTGCTGGACAGCGCCGTGCGGTACGCGGAGGAGCGGCACTGGGACGTGTTCCCCGGCACCTGGCTGGAGGCGGTGGACGGCGGGGAACGCTGCTCGTGCGAGCGTGCCGACTGCCCGGCCCCCGGGGCGCATCCGACGAGGCCGGACTGGGCGGCGCAGGCGACGGGCAGCGGCGTCGCGGCGCGCAGGCTGTGGTCGAAGCACCCGTGTTCCTCGGTACTGCTGCCGACGGGCCGCACGTTCGACGCACTCGACGTACCGGAGTCGGCGGGATTCCTGGCGCTCGCCCGGACGGAGCGGATGGAGACGACGCTCGGGCCCGTCACCCGCACCCCCGAGCGCCGGATGCTCTTCTTCGTACTGCCGGGCGGCTCGGCCAAGGTGGACGACCTCGTACAGAAGCTGGGCTGGTCCGCGTCGGCGATCGATCTGGTGGCCCACGGCGAGGGGCGGTACGTCGCAGCGCCGCCCACACGTGTCGGCGGCTACGGCGCGGTGCAGTGGGTCCGGCGGCCCACCCCCGCGAACCGCTGGCTCCCGGACGCCGAGGAGCTGATCAGCCCGCTGGCGTACGCCTGCGGCCGGGACGCGGCGGCGGCACGGGCCCGGCGGACCTGAGAGGGCCTTGTCCGGGTGCCGCCCTATGGTGGGTCCTCTCGACATCCCGAAGAGGAACACCGAAGGGCAGTGCGGCATGCCGGATCACGTACCGGACCGAGCGGCGGAGCAGACAGGGCGGCAGACGGCGGCCGGGCGGGAGACCGCCGGGCCGGAGGCGCGGGAAGCGGCGCCGGACACGGCGGGCGGGGCGGGCGGGGCGCGGACGGCGGCGGGGCCCGCCGTCCGCGTCGAAGGGCTCTGGAAGCGCTTCGGTGAACAGGTCGCCGTCGCCGGGATCGATCTCGATCTGCCCGCCGGCCAGTTCGTGGGTCTCGTCGGCCCGAACGGCGCGGGCAAGACCACCACGCTCTCCATGGTGACCGGCCTGCTGCGGCCGGACATGGGCCGCGTCCAGGTCGCCGGACACGACGTCTGGGGCGATCCCGTCGCGGTCAAGGCCAGGATCGGGGTACTGCCCGAGGGGCTGCGCCTGTTCGAGCGGCTCTCCGGGCGCGAACTCCTCGGCTACACCGGGCGGTTGCGGGGGCTGCCGGGCGACGAGGTCGACAAGCGCGCCACCCAGCTCCTGGACGTACTGGACCTGGCGGGCTCGCAGCACAAGCTGGTCGTGGACTACTCGACCGGTATGCGCAAGAAGATCGGTCTGGCCTCGGCCCTGCTGCACAACCCCGAAGTCCTCTTCCTGGACGAGCCGTTCGAGGGCGTCGACCCGGTGTCCGCGCAGACGATCCGCGGTGTCCTGGAGCGCTACACCGAGTCCGGCGCGACCGTCGTGTTCTCCAGCCACGTGATGGAACTGGTCGAGTCGCTGTGCGACTGGGTCGCGGTGATGGCCGCGGGCCGTATCCGCGCGCAGGGGACGCTCGCGGAGGTACGGGGCGACGCGCCCTCGCTCCAGAACGCCTTCCTCGAACTGGTCGGCGCGCAGGGCCGCGACGCCGGTGAGTCCCTGGACTGGCTGGGCGGTGCCCGATGAGCGCGGAGGCACCGGCCGGCGGTACGGGTCTGCCCGGGACGCCGGGCGACGCCGTGTCCGCTCCGTCGTCCGGGATCGACGCCGGTACCGGTGCAGGTGCCGGTGGGCCCGTGGGTGCCGTCGGCTCGGGTACGACGCCCGTCGCCACCCTCGGCACCCGCGCCCTCGTCCCGGTCTTCGTACGGCTGAAGCTGTCGCTGCTGCGCAACGGGCTGCGGCAGTCCTCCGGCCGTACCGCCGCGTACGTGGTCTCCGTCGTCTTCGCCCTGCTCATCGCGGCGGGCCAGCTCCTGGGACTGATCCTGCTGCGCGGGAACGAGGGCGCGGGCACACTCGTCGTCGTGCTGACCGCGGTCGTCGCCCTCGGCTGGGCGATGCTGCCGCTGTTCTTCCCGAGCGGCGACGAGACGCTCGACCCGAGCCGGCTCGTGATGCTGCCGCTGCGGCCCCGCGCGCTGATCGGCGCGCTCCTCGCCGCGTCCCTGGTCGGTATCGGACCGCTGTTCACGCTCTGTCTGGTGCTGGGATCCGCGATCGCCGTGGCGCACGGCGGAGCCGCGATCGCGCTGTCGGTCGTCGCCGTGCCGCTGACGCTGCTGGTGTGCCTGGCGCTGTCACGCGCCATGGCCGCGGCGAACATCCGGCTGCTGACCTCGCGCAAGGGCCGGGACCTGGCCGTACTGAGCGGTCTGGTGATCGCGGTCGGCATCCAGTTCGTCAACTTCGGTGTGCAGAAGCTCAGCGAGGCCGGCGGGCTGTCGGCGCTCGACCCGGTCGCGGACGTCCTGCGCTGGCTGCCGCCCGCGTCGGCGATCGGCGCCGTGGACTCGGTGAGCGACGGCGCGTACGGGGCCGCCGCGCTGCAACTGCTGCTGTCGCTGGCCGCGTTGGCCGCGCTCGTGTACGCGTGGCAGCGGTCGCTCGTGAAGCTGATGACCGCCCCGGACGGCTCGACGATCGCCGCCTCCGGACCGGCCCGCAAGGAGTCGGCGTCCGGACCGGGCCGGCTGCTGCCCGAGGGGCGCACGGGCACGGTGATGCGGCGGAGCCTGCTGTACGTGTGGCGCGACCCCAAGACCAAGGCGGCGTGGATCACTTCGCTGGCGATCGGGCTGATCGTGCCGCTCATCAACGCCCTCCAGGGCAACGGCTCGATCTATCTCGCGTGCTTCGCGGCGGGGATGCTCGGCATCCAGATGTACAACCAGTTCGGGCAGGACACCTCCGCGTTCTGGATGGTGGCCCTGACGATTTCCTCCACCCGTGACGCGTATCTGGAACTGCGCGCGCGGGCCTTCGCCCTGCTGGTGATCACCCTGCCGTACTCGGCCCTGGTGACGGTCCTGACGGCCGCGCTGCTCGGCGACTGGCGGGCGCTGCCGGAGGCGCTCGGGCTCTCCTTCGCGCTGCTCGGCGCGATGATGGCGACGGGCGCCGTGGCCTCGGCCCGGTTCCCGTACTCGATCCCGCAGGACAGCGGATACAAGAACGTCGCTCCGGGGCAGGGCGGGCTGGCGTGGATCTCGATCCTCGGCGGCATGCTCGGCGGCGCGCTGCTGTGCGCGCCGGTGATCGGGCTGACGATCGGGCTGCACGTGTCGGGCGCGGAGGGTCTGACGTGGCTCGTACTGCCGGTGGGGACCGCTTACGGCGCGCTGATCACATGGGCCGGGGTGAAGCTGGCGGCGCCACAGACCGCGTCGAGGCTGCCGGAGATCCTGGCGGCGGTCAGCAAGGGCTGACCACGGGACCCTCGCCGGGTTTCGGCCTCGGGCCGCGCGTGCCGTCGGCGCCGCGAAGCCCGGGTCGGCCCGGCGCCGGGCAGGAGTGTCCGGACCTGCCGGCCGGCGCCGTACGCGTCACGATCCGGATCACCCCGCAACGGCTCACGGGCAACTCGGCCGCCCGACAGGGGAAGTCCGGGCCGGTCGCCGCCGTTACGCCGTCAACGCGCCGTCCAGGAACGGCTCTATCGCGGCGTGCCAGGCGTCCGGCCGGTCGTAGTGCGCGAGATGGCCGGCGTCCGTCACCTCCGCGTACCGCCCGTGCGGCAGGACGCGGACCATCTCGTGCGCCTCCGCGCGACCCAGCTCGCCGTCCAGGCCGCGCACCACCAGCGTGGGGCAGCGGACCTGGGCCAGCTCCTCCCAGTGCGCGTCGTGCACCCAGGTCTCGCGGGAGACGAGCATCTGCCGGCGGGAGAAGACCGGCCGCCAGCCGTCGGCGCGCTCGGCCATCACCTCGGCGAAGTACTCACCGCGGCCGGGGCTCGGCCGCTCCAGCCAGGGGTCGTCCTCGCCGAACCACTTCCGTACGTCGGCGAGCGTCGCGAACGGGACGGGCCAGGTGCGGAACCAGTCGGCCCACTCCCGCTGCGACGCCGCCCCCAGCGCGGACGCCCGCATGTCGCAGATGATCAGCGCACCGACCAGGTCGGGACGCTTCGCCGCCAACTGCCAGGCGGTGAGCGCTCCCATGGCGTGGCCGACGAGGGTGACGGGCGCGAGACCGAGCTGCTCGATCGCGGCCTCGGCGTCCGCCACATACGCCTCGCGCGTGTACCGCGCTTCGGGCGGCTTGTCGCTGCGGCCGTGGCCCCGCTGGTCGAGCGCGACCGCCCGGTGACGCCCGGACAGCCGCCGCGCGGTGGCCGCCCAGTGCGAGGCGCGGCCCATCAGACCGTGGAGCAGCAGCACGCCGGGGCCGCGCCCGGTCCCGGCCGGCTCCTTGGGAGGATCGGCGAACTCCCAGGCAGCGAGCCGCAGCCCGTCGAATCCGGTCACATCGATGCGCTGCACCATGTGTCCTGGCACCCCCTTCGGTCCTGAGTGGTCGAGTCGATGGCACCGGCCCGATGTCGTGCCGTTCGGTGCTGTGCCGTTCGGTCGCGCGACTCCCCCAGAGTATCGAACTCTCATTCGAAAACTGGGTCCTGGCGTGCAACACCGCTCGTTCGAGTGACGGTGGTCAACGATTGTCCGGAGCGCCGGAGGGGAGATCTTCTCCGGGAGGCGGACCACTCGGGGATGAGGGTCCGTGGGGACCGACCCTGGGAGCTCGGGGCTCCGGGTCGGAACAGGGGAGGACAGGCCCCGGCGCCGCAAAGCGCCGGGGCCCTCACCACTCTCGCGGCGGGCACAGCGAAAAGCATCAGGCGCACGACCCCGCTCCCTCCTCGACCGCGGAACGGGGTCCGCGACCGCTGCCCTCAGGTCATATGCCCCCGAGCCAGCCTGGCACGCGAATCGCCCGCCCGCTGCCATTCCGCCGGGAATTCCTATTCTCCGTCGCCGGGGGAACACTCTCCGCAGCCGTCACCGGGCATGGTCCGGCCACCTCGCGAGCAGAGCGGCCGGGGGCCGGGGCGGACTCCGGAACCGGTCCTCCCGCCCCGGCCCCCGGAAGGTCAGCGCTTGGCGACGAAGACGTGCGAGGCGACCTCGGAGTCCAGCTCGGCGGCCTCCCCGCTGCTGCCCACGAGGACGCCGCCGACCGGCGACTCCGTCACGCTCACCACGGAGCCGGGCTGCACGCCCGCCCGCCGCAGCGTGTACATGAGCTGGGCGTCGGTCTGGATCGGCTCCCCGATCCGCCGCACCACGACCGTCTTGCCCTCACTGCCCGGGTCGAGATCGGCCAGGCTGACCATGCCCTCGTCGAGGAAGGGGTCGGCCTCCTTCTGCTCGCCCAGCTCCTCCAGGCCCGGGATCGGGTTGCCGTACGGCGACTCCGTCGGGTGGCGCAGCAGCTCCAGCACCCGCCGCTCCACCGCCTCGCTCATCACGTGCTCCCAGCGGCACGCCTCCGCGTGCACCTGCTCCCACTCCAGGCCGATCACGTCGACCAGCAGACACTCGGCGAGGCGGTGCTTGCGCATCACCCGGGTCGCGAGCCTGCGCCCTTCCTCGGTCAGCTCCAGATGCCGGTCGCCCGCGACCTGCACCAGTCCGTCGCGCTCCATGCGGGCCACGGTCTGGCTGACCGTCGGCCCGCTCTGATCCAGCCGCTCCGCGATCCGGGCGCGCATGGGGACCACACCTTCCTCTTCGAGTTCGAGGATGGTGCGGAGATACATCTCCGTCGTGTCGATCAGTCCGGACATACGTGCCCCTCGATGCTGTGACATGAAAACAACCGTGCGCTGGCCCCCGCTCAATTCTGACGCATCGCACCGACAACCGTGCCGTACGGGAAGCCGCCCATGACGAAGCCGTATTGACACGGTAAAGGTCCAGACCGCAACGTGATCCGCGGCACAGGCGTTCCCGCTGCTGTCCCCCGCCTGTTCCGCCTCCCTCCCACCCCCTACGGAAGGTCTCTCGATGAGCGAGAGCACGCTGGCCGGTCAGTTCCTCGGCGCCGCGATCGGTCTGCTGGAGCGCGTACGCGACGAGGAGGGCGCGAACCTCGAAGCGGCCGGCCGGGCGATCGCCGACGCCGTCGCCTCCGGCGGCCGTGTCTTCGCCTTCGGTGCCGGGCACTCCTCGCTCGCCGCGCAGGACGTCGTCTACCGGGCGGGCGGTCTCGCCCTCATGAACCTGCTCAACGTGCCGGGCGTCACGGGCGTCGACGTCATGCCCGCGACGCTCGGCTCCGCGCTGGAGCGGGTCGACGGCCTCGCGAGCGCGGTGCTCGACTCCAGCCCCGCGAGGTCCGGCGACGTCCTCGTGATCATCTCGCTCTCCGGGCGCAACGCGCTCCCGGTGGAGATGGCCCTGAAGGCGAGGGCGTCGGGTCTGAAGGTGATCGGCGTGACATCGGTGGCGTACGCGACGCAGACCACGTCGCGGCACGTGTCGGGCACCTACCTCAAGGACCACTGCGACGTCGTCCTCGACAACAAGATCGCGGTGGGTGACGCGGAGTTGTCGGCGGACGGCATCGAGGCGCCGTTCGCGCCCGCGTCGACCGTCGTGACGAGCGCGCTGATGCAGGCGATGGTGGCGACCGCGGCGGGCGAGCTGGTCGGGCGCGGCATCGACCCGCCGATGCTGCGGTCGGGGAACGTGGACGGCGGCCACGAGTGGAACGGGCGCGTGATGACGGAGTACGGGGACCGGATCTTCTACCGCCACTGAGGCCGGTCACCGGGCGTCCGGCACCGGCACATCGGCCGGTCCCCGGGCCCCCGGGGTCCGGTGCCGGAACCGGCACCGCCCGGAACCGGCTCATTCCCCGGGCCCGGCCTCCGGCCGTGACTCCGCCGCCCGGAGCAGATCCAGCGACGCCGCCATACGGGCCGTCACGTCCTCCGCGTACACCGCGTCCTGGCGTTCGAACGACGGGCGGCTGGCGCCCCGCAGGAACGTGACCACGCCCAGGGTCCTGCCCCGGCTCCGCAGCACCGTGCAGAGCGCGTGCACGGAGTCGGGCGGCCACTGGCGGGAGACCGACCAGGTCGGGGCGGCCGACGCCCCCGAGGGGGCGCTCGCGCGCACCGACCCCGTGCGGGCCACCGCCTGGAGGGCCGGATGCCCGTCCCGGTACCGCACGGGAATCCCGCCCGCCGCCACCGGCAGACAGGGGCCGACCGAACCGCCCGGCGTCGCCGCCACCCGTACGAGACGGGTCGGCGGCTCAGCGGACCCACCGTCACCGGGGGACCCGCCACCGGGCGCGCTCACCGCGCCCCGGTCGCCGTGCACCAGGTCGATCAGCGCGTGGTCGGCGAAGCCCACCAGCGCGAAGTCCAGACAGACCGTCGCCGCCTCCAACGGGCTCTCGCACTCGCCCGCGGCCCGCCCGGCCCGATGCAGCTGGCTGGAGCGGAAGCGCAGCTTGTCCGCCTCCTGCGCCGCGAGCTTCGCCTCGGTGACGTCCTGGAAGAGCCAGCCGATACCCAGCGGCACCGGTTCCTCGGCGAGCGGGGACGCCAGCCGGAGGAAGCCGCTGCGCCAGCAGCGCCGCCGCTCCCCGCCGTCCGGCGCGCGCAGCGTCACCCACAGTTCGGCGAGCGCCCGGGGCGCGCCCTCGGCCAGTACGTGGTGGAGCGCGCCCTCCAGCTCCTCCACTCCCTGGGTGACGGTCTCGCCCAGCGGCCGTCCGAGCAGCGCCGTACGGTTCGAGCCGAGCGCACGCGCGGCATGCCCGTTCACGACGGTCGGGCGCAGGTCCACGTCGACCAGGACCACACCCCACAGCGCGTCGTCGAACAGCGCCTCGCTGAGCGCGATCGACCTCTCCAGGTCGATCTGCGCGTGCACCTCGCTGAAGGCGCAGTACACCCCGGCGGGCCCGCCGTCCGCGCCGCGCACCCCCGCCGACTGGGTCCGTACGAGAACCCGGCCGCCGTCCTTGCGCAGCAGCGCGAACTCGTGGACCAGCCGTCCGGGCACCTCCATCGCCGCCATCAGCCGGCCGTGCACCTCGTCGGCGTCGGCGCTGCGCACGGCCCAGCCGGAGAATCCGCGCCGGCCGACGGCCTCGTCGGCGGACCAGCCGAGTATCCGCTCGGCCTCGCGGTTCCAGTGCGTGATGACGCCGTCGGCGTCGAACGCGCACAGTGCCGCGTCCATCCCGTCCAGCAGCGCGGCGAGCAGATCGGCCCCCGGCCCGCCGTCGGGGACCGGAGCCTCGGCCGCGCCGGACTCCGGCTCGTCGGAGCCGGGCGGGCGGGCGGTCTCACTACGGGAAGCACTCATCCTTGGCACCCCCTGTCCGGCTGCTCGGTCACACCTACGATCATTCAACTCGAACGTGACCCAGCCCACACCTTGTTCCCGGAAATCGTTGTGCGGCGGAAATCCAAAATAATCACTTGTGGGTCGTGGAACGGCTTCCTAGGCTGGTGAGCACACTAGAAGGGAGGTGGTTCGGAAGTGATTTCAATCCGGACAAGTGAGGTGGCTGCGGGCTGACGCCCGTCGTCGCACTCGTGCGGTGCCGGTGAACCACCGGCCCAATCCAAGCAGTCACCCGACCCGTGTGCTCGCCGGTAAGTCCGGCCGGCTCCTCCCCGGAGGAACCTGAGCACGCGGGTCGTCTGCGTTGCCGGTGCCGCGGAGGCCGGGGGCGTCACGCGGGGGCCGGGAGCGTCACGGGCAGAGCCGCTCGACCCGCCAGCCGCCGGACTCCGGCTCCCGGACGTACCGCAGCCGGTCGTGCAGCCGGTTCTCGTGGCCCTGCCAGAACTCGACCGTCTCCGGGACGACGCGGACACCGCCCCAGTGCGGGGGGACCGGGACCTGCTCGTCCGCCCCGTAGCGGCGGTCCAGCTCCTCGTACCGTTCCAGCAGGTCGGCGCGCGAGCCGATCGGCGTGGACTGGTCGCTCGCCCAGGCGCCGAGCTGGGAGCCGTGCGGCCGGGTGCGGAAGTACGCCGCCGTCTCCTCGCGGCCGACGCGGTCGGCCGTACCGGTCACGACCACCTGGAGCGCCAGCGCGTGCCAGGGGAAGAGCAGGGCGACGTACCGGTTCGCCTCGATCTCCCGGCCCTTGCGCGATCCGTAGTTGGTGTAGAAGACGAAGCCCCGCTCGTCGTACGCCTTGAGCAGCACCGTGCGCGACGACGGGCGGCCGTCGGGCGTCGCGGTCGAGACGACCATCGCGTTCGGCTCGTGCAGACCGCCGGCCACCGCGTCCTTGAACCAGCGCGCGAACTGCTCCATCGGCCCGGGTGCGAGGTCGCTCTCCAGGAACGGGGTGCCGCGGTACTGCTCGCGCATCACCGCGGGGTCCGGGGAGGGGTCCGGCGTCGCGGAGGGGTCGGGGGTCGCGGAGGACGGGATGTGAGGCACGCGACCCATCCTCGCTCAAGGCCGGGACCGTGTCATGGTTGATTCAATGTCCGGGTTGGGCAGGACGGTGAGTACGGATGACCGTTCCGGACCGCGAGTCGTAGGACAACGACCGGGGATCCGTATCGGCGCCGACAACTTCTGACACCGGACCGCGGGCCGTAGGCCGTAAGCCGTCTCCCGGTTCAGCCGCACGCTTCCACGCCCGCCACACCAGAGGAGCCGCCTGATGTCCGATTTCGTACCCGGACTCGAAGGAGTCGTCGCTTTCGAGACGGAGATCGCCGAGCCGGACAAGGAGGGCGGCGCGCTGCGCTACCGGGGCGTCGACATCGAGGATCTGGTCGGCCACGTGTCCTACGGGAACGTGTGGGGCCTGCTCGTCGACGGCGCTTTCAATCCGGGGCTGCCGCCCGCCGAGCCCTTCCCCATCCCCGTCCACTCCGGCGACATCCGCGTCGACGTGCAGGCGGCGCTCGCGATGCTCGCCCCCGTCTGGGGCCTCAAACCGCTCCTCGACACCGACGAGGCGACGGCACGGGACGAACTGGCGCGGGCCGCCGTCATGGCCCTGTCCTACGTGGCGCAGTCGGCGCGCGGCCAGGGCGTGCCGATGGTGCCGCAGAGCGAGATCGACAAGGCGGAGTCCGTCGTCGAGCGCTTCATGATCCGCTGGCGCGGCGAGCCGGACCCGCGGCACGTCAAGGCGGTCGACGCGTACTGGACGTCGGCGGCCGAGCACGGCATGAACGCCTCGACGTTCACGGCCCGTGTCATCGCCTCCACCGGCGCGGATGTCGCCGCGGCCCTCTCGGGGGCCGTCGGCGCCATGTCCGGGCCGCTGCACGGCGGCGCCCCGTCCCGGGTCCTCGGCATGATCGAGGAGATCGAGCGGCTGGGCGACGCGACGACGTATGTGAAGCGGGCACTCGACAACGGCGAGCGGCTGATGGGCTTCGGCCACCGCGTGTACCGGGCGGAGGACCCGCGCGCCCGCGTGCTGCGGCGCACGGCGAAGGAGCTGGACGCGCCGCGGTTCGAGGTCGCCGAGGCGCTGGAGAAGGCCGCGCTGGAGGAGCTGCACGCGCGCAGGCCGGACCGGGTGCTGGCGACGAACGTGGAGTTCTGGGCGGCGATCATGCTGGACTTCGCGGAGGTGCCCGCGCACATGTTCACGTCCATGTTCACGTGCGCGCGTACGGCGGGCTGGTCGGCCCACATCCTGGAACAGAAGCGGACGGGGCGGCTGGTGCGGCCCTCGGCGCGGTATGTGGGTCCGGGGGCGCGGGACCCGCGCGAGATCGAGGGGTACGACGACATCGCGTCCTGACGGACGGCGAGTCCCGTCCGTCCACCGGCCCCCGGCGGAGGGCACCGCGCGGCGCCCTCCGCCGGTCCGGGCCGACCAGCCCGGACCAGGCCGCACACGGGGCCCCAAGCCCGCGTAGGCGTCGCCGCGGTGACGAGCCGACGGGGGAACGCCGGCCGACGGCTCTGGCACGCGTCCGTCGGCGGGGGTGCCTCCCCCCAGCCCGCGTACATGACCGCGACGAAGGCGTCACTACGGTGACGGGCCGACGGGCGAACGCCGGCCGGCTGAGCGCGTGCGCGTCCGGGGCCGGCGGTTCCCCTCTCGCCGCCCGCGCGGGACGGGGCCGTGCCCGAAATACCCGGCAGCCGGGTCGGCGGCACATCGTCGACCCCGACCCGCCGCATCGCAGGACGCCCGATCGGCATGGCGGCCGGCCCCCGTCCGTGTCGTGGCGGTTCTCCCCGTACCGCCAGCGGCGCTGGGCCCACGCGGGACGCAGCCGCGCCCGAAGCGCCCGGCAGCCGGGGCGGCGGGACATCGTCGACCCCGACCGGCGCCGGTGCGTCGCCCCCCCCGGGGCCCTTCCCGTCAGTCCAGCACCGTTTCCAGGATCCTCGCCCACTGCGCGACCACCCGGTTCCGCCGCTGTGTGTCGTCCGTCAGCAGGGTCGCGAGGCCGAGGCCGCGCGCCATGTCCAGCAGGCCCTGGACCGTCTCGCGTACGCCGGGCACCGACTCGTCCGCGCCCAGCAGTTCGACGGTCATACGGTGCGACTCGCGGCCGACCCGCGCTTCGAGTTCGGTGACGCGGGCCCGCAGTTGCTCCTCGTCGGACGCGGCGACCCACAGATGCAGCGCGGCCCGGAACAGCGGCCCGGTGTAGAGCGTGACGACCGCCTCGACCACCTCGCGGCGGTGCGTCGGCCCGCTCGGCGCGAGCGCGCGCAGCGCGGTGGAGCGTTCCTCGGCGACGTACTCGACGGCCGCCGTGAACAGGTCCTCGCGGGTGGGGAAGTGGTGCTGCGCCGCGCCCCGCGACACCCCTGCGCGCTCGGCGACGACGGAGACCGTGGAGCCCGCCCAGCCGTGTTCGGCGAGGCACGCGACGGCGGCCTCCAGCAGCCGCTGCCGGGTGACCCGGCTCCGGTCCTGTTTGGGTTCCTTGGCGGCGGTCACCGCACCCATGCCGCGTCCCGCCGTTCGAGGAACGCCGACATCCCCTCGCGTGCCTCGGCGGTGGCGAAGAGGGACGCCGAGCGCTGGACGAGGTCCTCCGCGTACTGGTCGAAGGTCTCCAGCACCCGCGCGTTCAGCAGCTTCTTCGATTCGGCCAGACCCTGCGGGGAGGCTCTGCGCAGAGCGTCCAGGACCGGGGCGAGCGCACTGTCCACGTCGTCGGCCGCCTCGGTGACGAGCCCGTCGGTGACGGCCTCGGCCGCGCCGAAGGTCTCGCCGGTGAGGTAGTGGCGGGCGGCGGCGCGCGGTGTCATCCGGGGCAGCAGGGGCATCGAGATCACGGCGGGCGCGACTCCGATGCGTACCTCGGTGAACGCGAAGTCCGAGCCGGTGGAGGCGATCACGATGTCGCTGGCCCCGAGGAGCCCGAGCCCCCCGGCCCGGACATGGCCGGTGACGCGGGCCACGACGGGCTTGGGGTGCTCCACGATCTGCCGCAGGAGGGCGACGAAGGTGTACGGGTTCGGCGGCTCCTTCAGATCGGCGCCGGCGCAGAAGGTGCCGCCGGTGTGGGTGAGCACCACGGCGCGTACGGAGGGGTCCTTGGCGCAACCGGTGAACGCGTCGGCCAGCTCGCCGACGAGCCGTGCCGACAGGGCGTTGCGCTTGGCGGGCGCGTCCAGGGTCAAGGTGGTGATGCCGCGCTCGTGCGCGGTCGCGACGAGCGTCACGTGGTCTCCGTCTCCCGTTCGCGGGCTGGTGTGCGAGGGTTCAGAGAGTGACAGCGCGCGCCGAATCAATCAAGCGCGCATGCATGATTTCCGAGCCGAACCGCGCGACGGAACTCCTCGTCCGCCGCGCGATCACGGGTCGCGGTCACGCACCTCACTCACGCCACGCGTCACGCGTCACGGGTGCAGCATCACCTTCGTGTAGCCCTCGATCCGCTTGTCGAACTTGTCGTACGCCGACGGCGCCTGGTCCAGGGGCAGTTCGTGGGAGACGACGAAGCCCGGCTTCGCCCTGCCGTCGATGATCATGTCCCGCAGGAACCGGTTGTAGTTCTTGACGTTGCACTGGCCCGTGCCCATCCGCAGGCCCTTCTCGAAGAGCTTGCCGATGGCGACGAGCAGCATGCCCTGCTTGGCCTGCTCGTCCGGGCCTCCGGGGTCCGCCGGGACGTAGAGGCCCGGCACGCCGAGTGCCCCGGTGGCGCGGACCGTTCCGATGAGGGAGTTCAGGACGGTCGCCGGCTCCTCGGTGTCCGTGCCGTGCGCCTTCGCCTGGTAGCCGACGGCGTCGATGCCCTTGTCCGTGCCGACGCCCCCGGTCTGTTCCTTGATCTGCTCGACCGGGTCGCCCGCGCCGAAGTCGATCGGCACCGCGCCGATCTCCTCGGCCTTGCGCAGCCGCTCGGGGACCCGGTCCACGACGTACACCTTCCGTGCGCCGCGCAGCAGCGCCGAGTAGGCGGCCATCAGTCCCACCGGCCCGCCGCCGTACACCGCGACGCTCTCGCCGGGGCGGACCTGGGCGAGTTCGCAGCCGTGGTAGCCGGTGGGGAAGATGTCGGCGAGCAGGATGAAGTCGCTCTCGTGCTCCTGTCCCGGCGGCAGTTTCAGACAGTTGAAGTCGGCGTAGGGAACGCGCAGATATTCGGCCTGGCCGCCCTTCCAGGGACCCATGGAGACATAGCCGTACGCGCCGCCGGCGAAGCCGGGATTGACCGTCGTGCAGAAAGCGGTGAATCCGTCGACGCAGTTGGTGCAGAATCCGCAGGCGACGTTGAAGGGCATGACGACGCGGTCGCCCTTCTTGAGGCTGGTGACGCCGTCACCGATCTCGTCGATGACGCCCATGTTCTCGTGGCCGAATACGATGCCGGGCTCGGCGGCGGTGCGGCCCTCGTACATGTGCAGGTCCGAGCCGCATATCGCGGTGGTGCTGACCCGTACGATCACATCGTTCGGATGCTGGATGGCCGGCTTCTCGACGTCTTCCACCGCGACGCTGAAAGGTCCTTTGTAGACAACGGCCTTCATGCTGCTACCTCCGTCCGGCTGCGCGCGTGTGTGGTTGCCCCCGCCCGGCCTCACCCACCCCGGCGACTCCGCCCCGGCCGCCCCACCCGGGCCGCTCTCCCCCGGGCCGCCCTCCCCCGCGTGACCCACGTCTCATGGTTCTCCGCCCCGACCGATGGGGCAAGTCGGTATTCTCCGGTAAATAGCCGCCCGGCGGCGCACCGTGAAAGGGAGAGGGTGACGAAACGTGTCCGCACAGCGACTGGGAACTCTGCTCGTCGCCGCACCCGGGCTTTCCGGCACGGTTTATCCGCCCGGCACGACCGTGACCGTGCACGGACGCGGCGCCACGGTGGACGCCTTCGTCCGCGGCGACTGGCTCGCCCTGTCGTGGTGGGAGTTCTCCGACGGGCTCCGCGAGGACATCGCGGACCGCTGACGCGCTCTGTGACCGGACGCGTATCTCGCGTCGCTGTCATTCCGTCTCCGGGGCCATTTCAAGGTCCCTGAGTTCCCGCCGGAGTATCTTTCCCGACGCGGCCCTCGGGACACCGTCGATGAATTCCACCCGGCGGACCTTCTTGTGCGGGGCGACGTTCTGCGCGACGTAGGCCATGACGTCGTCCTCGGTCAGTCCGGGCGCCGCGGGCCCGCGGACGACGTACGCCTTCGGGATCTCGTTCCCGGCCTCGTCGTACACACCGATCACCGCGGCGTCCGCTATCGACTCATGGGTGAGGAGCAGCGCTTCGAGGTCGGCGGGGGCGACCTGGAAGCCCTTGTACTTGATGAGTTCCTTCACCCGGTCGACCACGAACAGCCAGCCGCTGGCGTCGACCCGGCCGATGTCGCCGGTGTGCACCCAGCCGTCGCCGTCGATCATGTGGGCGGTCTCCTCGGGCCGTCCGAGGTAGCCCTTCATGACCTGCGGGCCGCGGATGAGGATTTCGCCGTCCGCGCCGGCGGGGGCGTCCGTGCCGGGGTCGTCGAGCGAGACGATCCGCATCTCGGTGCTGGGCAGGAGCCTGCCGACGGCGCCGGCGGGCGGGTCGACGGCGTCCAGCGGGACGACGTGCGTGCCCGGCGACAGTTCGGTCATGCCGTACGCCTGCCGGACGGGCGGCAGCCCCAGCCGGGCCGAACAGGCTTCGGCGAGGCGGGCGTCGAGGGGCGCGGCGGCGCTGACGACGTAGTCCAGCGAGGACAGGTCGTAGCGGGCCACGGCCGGGTGCTTGGCGAGCGCGAGGACGATCGGCGGGGCGACGTACAGGCCGTTGATGCGGTGCGTCTGGATCGCGCCGAGGAACTGGTCGAGTTCGAAGCGCGGCAGGACGACGACGGTGGCGCCGGTCCGCAGCGGCGCGTTCATCAGGGCGGTGAGGCCGTAGATGTGGAAGAACGGGAGTACCGCGAGGATGCGGTCGCCGGGGCCCATGGGGATGACGGGGTCGAGTTGCGCGAGGTTGGTGGCGATGGAGCGGTGCGTCAGCATGACGCCCTTGGGGCTGGCGGTGGTGCCCGAGGAGTACGGGAGGGCGGCGATGTCCTCGGCGGGGTCGATGACCACGGCTCCCGCGTCCGCGCCGGTCGCGGCGTCCGAGCCGGTGGCCGCGTGCGCGTCGGTGGCGATCATGTCGAGGATCGAGCGGTGGCCCGGTGCCCGGTCGCAGACGAGTATCTCCTCGATGCCACCGACCAGCTCGGCCGATCTGCGGGCGACTTCGAGCAGCGGCGAGACGGTGACGATCCACCGCGCCGAGGAGTCACGGAGCTGTTTCGCGAACTCCTCGGCGGTGCACAGCGGATGGACGGTGGTCACGGAGGCACCGGCGCGGCTGGCCCCGTAGAACACCACGGGATACGCGACGGTGTTGGGGCTGTGCAGGGCCAGGACGTCGCCCTTGCGCAGACCGGCCGCGGTGAGCGCGGCGGCGGTACGGCGGTGGAAGAGGTCCAGTTGGGCATAGGTGACGGTCGTTCCGTCCGTCCCGTCCACGAGGGCGACGGCTTCGCCGAATTCGGCCGCGCGGCCGAGGACGGCCTCGTGGATGGGCAGGTCGACCGGCTCGACGTCCGCGTACTCGCTCTGGAAGATCATCAGGACGATCCCTTCGACGCGTGGACTGCCAGGTGCGTGGGACGGACAGAATGACCTGTCTCAGTACGACTTGGGGAGACCCAGGGACTGGTGGGACACGTAGTTCAGGATCATTTCCCGGCTGACGGGCGCGATACGGGCCACGCGTGAGGCGGTGATCAGCGAGGCCAGACCGTACTCGCGGGTGAGCCCGTTGCCGCCGAGGGTGTGCACGGCCTGGTCGACGGCGCGTACGCAGGCCTCCCCCGCCGCGTACTTGGCCATGTTGGCGGCCTCGCCCGCGCCGGCGTCGTCGCCGGTGTCGTAGAGGTGGGCCGCCTTGCGCATCATCAGCCGGGCGAGTTCGATCTCGATGTACGCCTGGGCGAGCGGGTGGGCGATCGCCTGGTGCGCGCCGATGGGCTGTTTCCAGACCTGCCGGGTCCTGGCGTAGTCGACGGCCTTGTCGAGGGCGTGGCGGCCCATGCCGAGGGCGAAGGCCGCGGTCATGACGCGTTCGGGGTTGAGCCCGGCGAAGAGCTGGAGGAGTCCGGCGTCCTCGTCACCGACGAGGGCGTCCGCGGGCAGCCGTACGTCGTCCAGCACCAGCTCGAACTGCTTCTCCACCGCCTGGAGTTCCATGTCGATCTGCGAGCGGTGGAAGCCCTGCGCGTCGCGCGGGACAATGAAGAGGCAGGGCTTGAGTGAACCGGTCCTGGCGTCCTCGGTGCGGCCGACGACGAGGGTGGCGTCGGTGATGTCGACGCCGGAGACGAAGACCTTCCGGCCGTTGAGTATCCAGCCGCCGCCGTCCTCCTCGGCGGCCCTGCGGGCGGTGGTGGTGATGCGGTGCGAGTTGGAGCCGGCGTCGGGTTCGGTGATGCCGAAAGCCATGGTGCGGGAGCCGTCGGCGAGGCCGGGGAGCCAGGCGCGCTTCTGCTCCTCGGTGCCGAAGCGGGCGATGACGGTGCCGCAGATGGCGGGTGAGACGATCATGAGGAGCAGGGGGCAGCCGGCCGCGCCCAACTCTTCGAGCACTATGGAGAGTTCGGCGAGTCCGCCGCCTCCGCCGCCGTACTCCTCCGGGAGGTTGACGCCGAGGTAGCCGAGCTTGCCCGCCTCGCTCCACAGCGTGTCGCGGTCGAAGGCGCGGCCGTGGCGGCGGCCGAGGGCGGCGACGGCGGCGCGGAGGTCCTGGTGTTCCTGTGTTTCGACGATGCTCATGTGTCCTCCTGGGCGGTGTCCGTGACTACGGCGAGGAGCGCGCCGACCTCGACCCGGCTGCCGGGGACGGCGTGGAGCGCGGTGAGCGTGCCGGAGGCGGGAGCGGTGACGCGGTGCTCCATCTTCATGGCCTCCAGCCAGATGAGCGGCTGCCCGGCGGTGACGGTGCTGCCTTCGCCGAGCCCGTCCGCGATCCGTACGACGGTGCCGGGCATGGGCGCGAGCAGTGAACCGGGCGCGGTGGCGGTCCGGGGATCGGTGAAGCGGGGGTGGACGCGGAGCCGGTACGAGCCGGCCGGGCTGTCGACGTGGACGTGGTCGCCGTGTTCGGCGACATCGAAGTGGCGCAGCACGCCGTCGACTTCGAGGCTGACACGGTGGGGTGCGACGGCGACGGCGCGCACGGCGTCGTCCTCGACGCGGAACCCGTCGCGGGTGCGGTGGTAGCGCACCTCGTACTCGCCGTACGTCTTGGTCTGCGGCTGCGACGGGAGGTTCCGCCACCCGCCGAAGGGGTGGCCCCGGCGTGCGGCGTCGGCGAGCGCGGCGGCGACCGCGGCGGACCGCCCGGCGCCGTCGGCCGCCGGCTCGGTGAGCGCGCCGGTGTGCCGTTCGTAGAACCCGGTGTCGAGCCGCCCGCCGGTGAAGTCCGGGTGGAGCAGGGACCGTACGAGCAGTTCGCGATTGGTGACCGGCCCGTGCACACGCGCCCGGCGCAGCGCGCCGGCCAGCAGCCGTACGGCCTCGTCACGGGTGGGCGCCCAGGCGACGACCTTGGCGAGCATGGAGTCGTAGTGCACGCCGACGGCGTCCCCGGATTCGTACCCGGTGTCGACCCGCACCCGGGGGCGCCCGTCCCGCCCGGCGGCCGGCCCGGCCTCCCGTACTGTCAGCTCGTGGACGCGGCCCGGCTGGGGGGCCCAGCCCTGTGCGGGGTCCTCCGCGTAGAGGCGGGCCTCCACCGCGTGGCCGAGGGGGGACGGCGGGGCCGGGGGGAGGGGTCGGCCTTCCGCCAGGGCGAGTTGGAGCGCGACCAGGTCGACGCCGAACACCTCCTCCGTCACGGGGTGTTCGACCTGGAGGCGGGTGTTCATCTCCAGGAAGTACGCGCGGCCCGTCGGGGAGAGCAGGAACTCGACCGTGCCCGCGCCCCGGTACCGCACCGCGCGCGCCGCCGCGACCGCCGCGTCCGTCAGGGTGGCGCGCAGCTCCGCCGTCAGGCCCGGCGCGGGGCACTCCTCGATCACCTTCTGGTGGCGCCGCTGAAGGGAGCAGTCGCGGGTGCCGAGCGCCCACACCGTGCCGTGCGCGTCGGCGAGGATCTGGACCTCGACATGCCGGCCCCGCTCCACGTACGGCTCCGCGAAGACCTCGTCGTCGCCGAACGCCGAGCGGGCCTCCGCGCGGGCCGCCTCCCACTCCCGCGCGACCGTGTCGAGCGAGCGGACCACCCGCATCCCCCGGCCGCCGCCGCCCGCCGCCGCCTTGATCAGCAGCGGCAGGTCGGCCCCGGTCGCCGACGCCGGGTCCACCGGTGCCAGGAGCGGCACGCCCGCCGCCGCCATCAGCTCCTTCGCACGGGTCTTGGACGCCATCGCCTCGATGGCCTCCGGCGGCGGCCCCACCCACACCAGCCCCGCGTCGAGGACCGCCCGCGCGAACCCGGCGTTCTCGGAGAGGAATCCGTAGCCGGGGTGGACCGCGTCCGCGCCCGCCGCGAGGGCCGCCTCGACGATCAGGTCGCCGCGCAGATACGTGTCGGCGGGGGCGGCGCCCGGCAGCCGTACCGCCGCGTCCGCCTCGCGTACGTGCAGCGCGCCGGCGTCCGCGTCCGAGAAGACGGCGACCGTCCCGATGCCCCGCTCGCGGCAGGTCCGGAAGACGCGGCAGGCGATCTCGCCGCGGTTCGCGACCAGGAGAGTGGTTATCAACGCAAGCCTCACATTCGGAAGACGCCGAAGCCGCCCCGGACGCCCTCGACGGGCGCCGTGCGGATCGCCGACAGGCACAGGCCGAGCACCGTTCGGGTGTCACGCGGGTCGATGACGCCGTCGTCGTAGAGCCGCCCGGAGAGGAACGCCGGCAGCGACTCCGACTCGATCTGCGCCTCCACCATGGCGCGCAGCGCCGCGTCACCCTCCTCGTCGTACGGCTGTCCCTTCGCCGCCGCCGAGCCGCGCGCCACGATCGACAGCACCCCGGCCAGTTGCTGCGGCCCCATCACCGCGGACTTGGCGCTCGGCCAGGCGAACAGGAACCGCGGATCGTAGGCCCGGCCGCACATGCCGTAGTGCCCGGCTCCGTACGAGGCGCCCATCAGGACGGACAGGTGGGGGACCGTGGAGTTGGCGACCGCGTTGATCATCATCGCGCCGTGTTTGATGATGCCGCCCTGCTCGTACTCCCTGCCGACCATGTAGCCGGTGGTGTTGTGCAGGAAGACCAGCGGGATGTCGCGCTGGTTGGCGAGCTGGATGAACTGCGCGGCCTTCTGCGACTCGGCGCTGAACAGCACGCCCTGCGCGTTGGCCAGCACGCCCACCGGGCAGCCGTGCAGCGTCGCCCAGCCGGTCACCAGACTCGCCCCGTACAGCGGCTTGAACTCGTCGAAGTCCGAGCCGTCGACGATCCGTGCCACGACCTCGCGCGGATCGAAGGGGATCTTGAGGTCGCCGGGGACGATGCCCAGCAGTTCGTCCTCGTCGTACTTCGGGGGCCGGACCGACGCCGGGTCCGGATCGGGGTACGCCTTGCGCCGGTTGAGGCGGGCGACGATCCGCCGCGCCTGCCGGATCGCGTCCGGCTCGTCCACCGCGAAGTGGTCGGCGAGTCCCGAGTCGCGGGCGTGCATCTGCGCGCCGCCCAGGGATTCGTCGTCGCTCTCCTCACCCGTGGCCATCTTCACCAGGGGCGGTCCGCCGAGGAAGACCTTCGACCGCTCCTTGATCATCACGGTGTGGTCGGACATGCCGGGCACATACGCGCCGCCCGCCGTCGAGTTGCCGAAGACGACGGCCACCGTGGGGATCCCGGCGGCGGAGAGCCGCGTCAGATCACGGAAGAGCGCGCCGCCGGGGACGAAGATCTCCTTCTGGGAGGGGAGGTCGGCGCCGCCGGACTCGACGAGGCTGATGAGCGGCAGCCGGTTCTCGTAGGCGATCCGGTTGGCGCGCAGGGCCTTCTTCAGCGTCCAGGGGTTGGACGCGCCGCCACGCACGGTCGGGTCGTTGGCGGTGACGACGCATTCGACGCCCTCGACCACGCCGATGCCGGTGACGATGGACGCGCCGACGGGGTAGTCGCTGCCCCAGGCGGCGAGCGGGGAGAGTTCCAGGAACGGGGTGTCGGGGTCGAGCAGCAGCTCGATCCGCTCGCGGGCGAGGAGCTTTCCGCGCCCGCGGTGCCGGGCCACGTACTTCTCGCCGCCGCCGGCCAGCGCCTTGGCGTGCTCGGTGCCGAGGTCCGCGAGCTTGGTGAGCATCTCGGCGCGGTGCTCGGCGTAGTCGGGGGACGTGGTGTCCAGCGCCGAGTGGAGCACGGTCACAGCAGTACCTCCGGGATGTCGGCGTGCCGGGAGCGCAGCCATTCGCCGAGCGCCTTGGCCTGCGGGTCGAAGCGGGCGCGTGCGGCGACGCCTTCGCCGAGCAGGCCCCGGACGGTGAAGTTGAGCGCGCGCAGCCGGGGCAGGACATGCCGGGTGACGGTCAGGCCGGCCGTCTCGGGGAGCAGTTCACGCAGCCGCTCGACGGTCAGCTCGTGCGCCAGCCACCGCCAGGCGTCCGGACCGCGCGCCCACACACCGACGTTGGCGTCCCCGCCCTTGTCGCCGCTGCGGGCGCCGACGATCAGGCCGAGCGGGGCGCGGCGGGTGGGTCCGGCGGGCAGCGGGTCGGGGAGCGGGGGCTCGGGCACGGGTCCGAGTACGCGGGTGGGGGCGGTGGTCGGCACGGGTACGCGTGTGCCGTCGGGGAGCACCGCCGTGTGCGGGACCTCCGCGGCGGGGACGTAAGCGGCCTCGAAGAGGCCGTACGGCGCGCCCTTGCCGGGCGGCGCGGTGACATGGAAGCCGGGGTAACTGCCCAGCGCCAGTTCGACGGCGGCGCCGCTGACCGCCCGGCCGACGGCTTCGGGGTCGCTGTCGCGGACGACGAGCCGCAGCAGCGCGCTGGCGGTCTCCTCGGTGCGGGCGTCCGCCCGGTCGGTGCGGGCCAGCTCCCAACGGACCTCCTGCGGCGCCTTCTTGACGCCCGGCGCGGCCAGCGCGTCGGCGACCTGCTCCTTCACCAGCCGCGCCTTCGCGTCGATGTCGAGTCCGGTCAGGACGAAGACGACCTCGTTGCGCCAGCCGCCGATCCGGTTCAGCCCGACCTTGAGGTCGGGGGGCGGCGCCTCGCCGCGTACGCCGGTGATCGCGACCCGGTCGGGGCCGTCCTGGGTGAGCCGTACGGTGTCGAGCCTGGCCGTCACATCGGGTCCGGCGTACCGGGCTCCGCCGGTCTCGTACAGCAACTGCGCGGTGACGGTGCCGATGTCGACGACGCCGCCGGTGCCGGGGTGCTTGGTGATGACGGCGGAGCCGTCGGCGCGGAGTTCGGCGAGCGGGAAGCCGGGGCGGCGGACGTCGTGCTCGCCGAAGAAGGCGTAGTTGCCGCCGGTGGCCTGGGTGCCGCACTCCAGTACGTGCCCGGCGACGACGGCGCCCGCGAGGGCGTCGAGGTCGCCGGCGCCCCAGCCGAAGTGCGCCGCGGCCGGTCCGGTGACGAGCGCGGCGTCGGTGACCCGGCCGGTCACCACGACATCGGCGCCCCCGCGCAGACACTCCGCGATACCGGCGCCGCCGAGGTAGGCGTTGGCGGTGAGCACGCCCTCGCCCCAGTCGCGCGCCGCCAGCAGGTCGTCGCCCTCGACGTGCGCGACGCGCACGGGGACCCCGACGCGCTCGGCCAGTTCGTGTACGGCGGCGGCCAGTCCCGCGGGGTTGAGCCCGCCCGCGTTGGTGACGATCTTCACGCCCCGCTCCCGCGCGAGCCCGAGTCCTTCCTCCAACTGCCGCAGGAATGTCCTGGCGTAGCCGGACGCCGGGTTCTTCAGCCGGTCGCGGCCGAGGATCAGCATGGTCAGCTCGGCGAGGTAGTCGCCGGTGACCACGTCGAGCGGGCCGCCGGTGAGCATGGAGCGCAGCGCGTCGAAGCGGTCGCCGTAGAAGCCGGAGGCGTTCCCGACGCGCAGCACGTCGCGGCCGGTGCGAGAGGTGTCCGGCATGTTCAGGCCCCCTTCGCCGGGCGGCCGGAGCCGGCCGGGCCGGCGAACGCCTGCGCGATGTCCAGCCACCGGTCGGCGTCGGCACCCTCGGCCCGTACGTCCAGGTCGGCGCGGTGGGCGCGCTGTGTCACGAGCAGGCAGAAGTCCAGGGCGGATCCGGTGACGCGCTGGTCGGTGTCCTCGGGTCCGTAGGTCCACAACTGTCCGCCGGGTCCGGTGAGTTCGACCCGGAAGGGGGCGGCGGGCGGCTGTTGGCCGCGGACGAGATAGGCGTAGTCGCGGGCCCGCAGGCCGATCCACGCCACATGCCGCAGCCGCGCGGTCGGCTCGCGCCGCACCCCGAGGGCGTCCGCGATGTCCTGCCCGTGCGCCCAGGTCTCCATGAGGCGGGCGGTCACCATCGACGACGCGCTCATCGGCGGCCCGTACCAGGGGAAACGGGCGCCGGGAGGTGCGGAGCGCAGCGCGCGGTGGAGGCGTTCGCGGCCTTCGCGCCAGTGGGCGACGAGCTGGTCCGGCGGCAGTGCGGCACCGGCCTCGGCGCCCTCGTCCACGAAGGAGTCGGGCGCCGCGAGCGCCTTGGCTGCCACCCCGGCGAAGGCGGCCTCGTCGGTCATGGCGAGGAGGGCCGTGCTGTCGGTCCACGCCAGATGGGCGATCTGGTGGGCGACGGTCCAGCCGGCCGCCGGGGTCGGGAGCGACCAGCTCTCGTCGTCCAGCCCGGCCACGAGCCGGTCGGCTTCCTCACTCTCGCTGCGCAGATCGTCCAGGACTGACGCGGCAGGGTCGGACACGGGACGCACTCCCATCGGCTCTCGGGACACGGCGTGGTGCGTGCCCCGGAGCATGGCAGCGCCCGGAGAAACAATCAAGCGTGCTTGCTTTACCGGCCGGCGCTCTCCCCGCCCGTCGGCGGGGCCTCCGGCACGGCTTCCCCGGCGGCCGGCTCCGCGCGCCGCTTTCCGCGCCCGCCCGTCTGCGCCCGGACCGCGCCCACGCTCGCCAGGATGACCAGCGCGATCGCCAGCGCGTCGGTGAGGGAGAGGCCCTGGTGCAGCACGAGGAAGCCGGCCATCGCGGCGAGAGCCGGCTCGCCGCTCATCAGGATCGCGAACGTCGACGCGGGCAGCCGCCGCAGCGCGAGCAGTTCCAGGGTGTACGGCAGGACGGACGACATCAGCGCCACCGCGAGCCCGAGCCCGATCGTGGACGGCACCAGCAGCTTCGACCCGGCGTCGACGATGCCGAGCGGCAGGGTGAGCACCGCGCCGAAGGCCATGGCCAGCGCGAGTCCGTCGGCCTGCGGGAAGCGCTGCCCGGTCCGGGCGCTGAAGACGATGTACGCCGCCCACATCGCCCCCGCCGCCAGCGCGAACGCCGCGCCGACCGGGTCGAGCCGGTCGAACCCGCCACCGCTGAGCAGCACCACACCGCCGAGCGCGAGGCCGGCCCACAGGAGGTTCCCGAGCCTGCGGGATGCGACGACGGAGAGGGTGAGCGGGCCGAGGACCTCCAGGGTCACGGCGGCGCCCAGCGGGATGCGGTCGGCGGCCTGGTAGAAGAGGAGGTTCATGGCGGCCAGTACGGCGCCGAAGACGAGCACCGTGCCCCAGTCGGCGCGCGAGTGACCGCGGACCCTGGGCCGGCAGACCACGAGCAGGACGACCGCGGCGAGCAGGAGCCGCAGTGTCACCACGCCGACGGCACCGGCCCGTGGCATCAGCAGGACGGCGATGGCGGCGCCGAACTGCACGGAGAGCATGCCCCCGACGACGAGTGCGACGGGCCCGAGAGTGCGCCGCCCCTTCTCCGCCGGCGGCCCGGCGGCCACCCCCACGGCCTCGGGTACCGCCACGACGGCGCCTGCGGCCGCGGCACGCGACTCCTCCACCGGGATCCTCCTCCATTCAGCCAGACCCATCAGGTCAATTCAGTGAACTATCACATACAACACACTGCACCGCGAAATACGGCGTCCGACCCCCGGGGCCCCAGGCCGCTGTGCCCGCACCCGGCGGCTCCGCGCGACGGGGATTCCACCGTTGACAGGGTTGGCTAATGAGACTAGCTTTTAGCTAACGACATTAGCCATCAAGGGCCGGGACACCGGCCATCAGGAGGGCGTCATGACCGAACACCTCGCCGTCGACGGCGGCACGATCGCTTACGAGGTGGCGGGGTCCGGACCGCTGATCGTTCTCGCGCACGGCATGGGTGACAGCCGCGCCGCGTACCGCGCCGTGGTGCCCCCGCTGGTGGCCGCCGGCTACCGGGTCGCCGCGGTCGACCTGCGCGGCTGCGGCGAGTCCAGCACCGACTGGCCCGACTGGAGCCGCACCGCCATCGCGGGCGACCTGCTCGCGGTGATCCGGCACCTGGGCGGCCCTGCCGTGCTCGTCGGCCACTCGATCTCCGGCGGCGCCGCGACCGTCGCCGCGGCGCTGGAGCCCTCGCTCGTCACCGCGGTCGTCGAACTGGCGCCGTTCACCCGCGAGCAGTCGGTCCGCCCCGGGGACCTGCGGGTGAGGCGCTTCCGGCGGGGCATGCTGCGGCTGGTCGGCGCGGCGGCGTTCGGCAGCGTGCCGCTCTGGCGCTCCTACCTCGACGTGGCCTACCCCGGTGCGAGACCGGCCGACTGGGCCGAGCGGCTCGACCGTATCGACTCCCTGCTGCGCGAGCCGGGCCGGATGAAGGCCCTGCGGGGGATGGGCCGCGCCGCCCCGGCCGACGCCGGTGCGCGACTGGCCGGCGTACGCTGCCCCGTCCTGGTCGTCATGGGCACGCTCGACCCCGACTGGGCAGACCCGCTCGCCGAGGGCGCGGCGATCGTCGAGGCCCTGCCGTCCGGTCTGGGCCGCCTGGAGACGATCGAGGGCGCCGGGCACTACCCGCACGACCAGTTCCCGGACCAGGTGGTGTCGCTGGTGCTCGGCTTCGTCCGCTCGGACGCCGCCCGTGCCTAGGGCCGGTCTGGACCCGGCGGCCGTCGTCGCGGCCGGTGCGGCCCTCGCGGACGAGGTGGGCCTCTCCGGGCTGACGATGGGTCTGCTCGCCGAGCGGGTGGGCGTGCGCACCCCGTCCCTCTACAAGCACGTGGGGGGACAGGAGGACCTCACACGGCGCATCGCGGCCCTGGCCCTGAGCGAGGCCGCCGACGCCGTCGGCGGCGCGGTCCAGGGGTACGCGGGCCGCGACGCCCTGGCGGCGGCGGCCCGCGCCTTCCGCGCCTTCGTCCTGGCCCACCCCGGCCGGTACGCCGCGACGATCGGCGTCGAACCGGCCGGCCCGGACGACCCGCTGGCCGCCGCGGGCGGGCGGCTGCTCGACGCGTTCCTGGCGGTCCTGCGCGGCTACGAGATCCCCGAAGCCGACGTGGACCACGCACTGCGCATGCTCCGCAGCCTCTGCCACGGCTTCGCCACGCTCCAGTCGGCCAACGGCTTCCAGTGGAGCGCGGACGTGGACGAGAGCTTCGAGTGGCTGATCGCCTTCACCGACCGGGGACTGCGCGCCGGATGAGCCGGCCGGCGCACCACCGAAGCCGCCGGCGGACAGGACGGCGCGTCAACCGGACGGCGCGTCAACCGGCCGTCCGGGCAAGCCCGGTGACCGCCGACCACCGGGGCCCGGTGTCGCTGTCGTTGCTCCATACGTACTGGCTGTCCGGGGTGCGCGTCATACCGAAGTCGTAGAGGTCCGGCCGGCCGTGGTGCTCCCAGCGGGCGACGGCCGACTCGATCTCCCCGAGAAGGCGCCGCGGCCCGCCCTGGAAGACGGTGCCCGCCCCGGACCCGGACGAGGACCCGGACCCGGACCCGGTCAGGGTCGCCCAGGAGGAACTTCCGTCGTGCGCCCAGGCCACCGGCCCGTCCCGGTCCCCGAGGACGATCTCCACGTCCGGCAGGAGCACCCGCAGCGCGAACAACAGGTGCGGATCGGAGAGTCGCGTCAGGTCGAGCGAGTGGGCGCCCTCGACCTCGGCGGGGCCGTGACCCCGCACCTGGGTCCAGCCGGCGCGGGCCGGAGTGCCGCGGGCGGGCATGAACAGGGCGAGCCCCTGGACCCAGCCGGTGGCGGAGAGCCCGTCGGCCGCCACCGTGAGGGCCACATGCCCCATGCGGCCCCACGGGGTGACGATCCGTCCACCGGGCCGGGTCTGGGACACCCACTCCCACGGGACGGTCTCCACCGCGTACGTCGACTCGATCCGGTCGTACGGGCCACCGGGCGCGTGACCGAGCCGCCCGTCCCCGGTGATCACGGTGACGTCCGCGCCCGCGGCCTCCAGCCGGTCGCGCGCCGCCGCCGCGAGACCGGGGTCGGCCTCGACGCTGGTCACCCGCCCCGGCCCGGCGCGGCGGGCGAGCAGCGCGGCGTTCCACCCCGTGCCGGTGCCGAGTTCCAGGACACGGTGGCCGGGCTCCGGCATCAGCGAGTCGAGCATGTCCACGACCACGGACTGACAGGACAGACTGGAGGTGGCGCGTCCGTCCCCCACCTGTGTGACGGCGGGATCACCGGGGCCGCCGTAGACCTCGGCGGCCCACCGCTCCGGCTCCGTCGCGCGGCTCACCGCGACATATCCGTCACCGTCCCAGCGATACAGGGTGTCCGGTGCGAACGCGTGCCGGGGAACGGCGTCGACGGCCGCCCGCACCCACGGCGAGTCCGCGGGCCAGCCGCCCCGCTCGGCCATCGCGTCGGCCAGCGCTCTGCGCCGCTCCTCGAACACGGCCCCTACTTCCGGCGGTTGCCGGAGGGAGGCGGAGGTTTGGGCACCTCGCTGTCGCCGTTGCCCGGCGGCGGCTTTCCCTGCGAGAGGTCGGGCTCGGGCTTGCGGTGTTCCCCCATGACACTCCCCTTCCGGAAGGTAGTCGATCAACTACAGATTGCTACAGGGGTGATCGGCCGGACAAGTGATCCGGAGGGAGCGACGCCGGGATCCCGTGGCACTCACCGCGCAGTCCCGGCGCGTTCGGGGGCGCGTCCGTCACTCCCCCGTGCCCCGCCGGGACCGGCGGGGCTCATCACCGCTAGGCCGTGTCTGACAAATGGCGCCGTCCGCCCGTAGGGCGGGGCTCGCGGCGGCTGGTGCGGTGCATCGCAAGGCGGAGGATCGGACTCGTACCGGGCGTACTCGGCCGAGTCCGACAACGCGGCGAGGTGCCGTACCAGGCGCCGCGGACCAGGCGGGATTTGTCAGACACGGCCTAAGGGCCGTCCGTCGCCCGCCTCCGCGGCCAGCGCCCCGGCCAGAACCTCCGCCAGGTGCCTGGCCCCTCCGCCGGACAGCTGGTCCAGCTGGGTACGGCACGAGTAGCCGTCCGCGAGGAGTTCCGTTCCCTCGCCGGCCGCCCGGACGGCGGGCAGCAGCTGGTCCTCCGCGCACGCCACCGAGATGTCGTAATGCCCCTTCTCGAAGCCGAAGTTGCCCGCGAGACCGCAGCAGCCGCCGCTCAACTCGCCGCTGAGGCCCGCCCGTTCCCGCAGCCGCCGTTCCGCCGCGTCACCGAGGACCGCGTGCTGGTGGCAGTGGGTCTGCCCCGCGACCGGCCGGTCGACGCGCGGTGGCCGCCAGTTGGGCGCGGACTCCTCCAGGGTCTGGGCGAAGGTCCGCACGGACGCGGCGAGCCGGGCGGCGCGCGGGTCGTCCGCGAGCAGCTCCGGCAGATCCGTCCTGAGCGCGGCGGCGCAGCTCGGTTCGAGCACGGCCACCGGCAGCCCCCGGTCGAGCAGCGGCTCCATCCGGTCCAGGGTGCGGCGCATCACCGCGCGGGCCCGGTCGAGCTGCCCGGTGGAGACGTAGGTGAGGCCGCAGCACACCGTGCCCGGCGGCAGCGTGTGCGTGACGCCGGCCGCGTCCAGGACCCGGACGGCCGCCTGCCCCACCGACGGTGACAGATGCTCCGTGAAGGTGTCCGGCCACAGCACCACCGACGGGTCGCCCACCGGCTCGCGCCGCTGCCGCCGCAGCCACCGGGTGAAGGTCAGCGGCGCCAGCCGCGGGATCGAGCGCTCGGGGGCGATCCCGCCCGCGCGCTTGGCCAGCGCGGCCACGCCCGGCACCCGTACCCCCGCGTTCAGCAGGCCCGCGAACGGCGCGGCGGCCCGGAGCCAGCGCGGCAGCCGCCCCATCGCGTAGTGCGCGGCGGGCCGCCGCCTGCCCTCGTAGTGGTGGTGCAGGAACTCGGCCTTGTACGTGGCCATGTCGACGCCCACCGGACAGTCGCTGCGGCAGCCCTTGCAGGACAGACAGAGGTCGAGCGCGTCCCTGACCTCGGCCGAGCGCCAGCCGTCGGTGACGACCTCACCGGCGAGCATCTCGTGCAGCAGCCGCGCGCGCCCGCGCGTGGAGTGCTGTTCGTCGCCGGTCGCGCGGAACGAGGGGCACATCACCCCGGCGCCCGAACTCGGCCCCTCCACCCGGCATTTGGCGACACCGACACAGCGCCGTACGGCCGCCGAGAAGTCGCCGCCCACGACGCCGTCCGCCTCCCCGTCATGCGGATAGGCGAAGACGACGTCGACGCGATCGCGCGGCAGGACCTCGAAGCGCAGGTTCTCGTCGAGCCGGGCGGGCCGGGCGATCGAACCGGGGTTCAGTCCGCCCGCCGGATCCCACACGTCCTTGAACTGCCCGAAGAGACCCGTCAGTTCGTCCCCGTACATCTTCGGCAGCAGCTCCGAACGCGCCAGCCCGTCGCCGTGCTCCCCGGAGAGCGAACCGCCGTGCGCGACGACCAGTGCGGCCACGTCCTCGGAGAAGCGGCGGAAGCGCCGTACCCCGTCGGTGCTCAACAGGTCGAAGTCGATGCGGACATGGATGCAGCCGTCGCCGAAGTGTCCGTAGGGCGTGCCGCGCAGCCCGTGCTGGGCTAGCAGCGCGCGGAAGTCCCGCAGGTAGGCGCCGAGCCGGGCGGGCGGTACGGCGCAGTCCTCCCAGCCCGGCCACGCCTCTCCCCCGTCGGCGCCGCGGGTGGCGGTGCCCGACGCGTCCTCCCGCACCCGCCACAGGGCCCGGATCCCGGCCGGGTCGGCCACGACCGTGCCGTCCAGGGCGTCGGCGGCGCGCATGATCCGCTCGGCGTGCGCGCGGGCCTCCGCGACGGTGGCGCCGCCGGTCTCCACGAAGAGCCAGGCACCGCCGCGCGGCAGGTCGTGCGGGCCGGGGACGAGGTCGTCGGCCATGCCCTCGACGGTGAGCGGGTGGTACGGCAGCAGCCCCGCCGCCGCTTCGGCCGCCGCGCTCTCGTCGGGGTAGCCGAGGACCGCGAGCACCCGCGCGGGCGGTGAGTCCACCAGCCGTACGACGGCTTCCGTGACGACGCCGAGCGTGCCCTCGCTGCCGCAGAACGCGCGGGCGAGGTCGGTGCCGTTCTCGGGGAGCAGCGCGTCGATCGCGTAGCCGGAGATACGGCGCGGGAGGCCGGTGGGGTAGCCGGTGCGCAGCAGGGCGAGGTTGCCCTCCACAAGGGGGCGCAGGCCGGTGGGGGCGCCCTCCCAGCCCCTGCCGAGCCGCAGGGAGGCGCCGCCGTACGTCGTGACCGAGAGCTCGTGGACGTTGTCGGCGGTCGTCCCCCACGCGACCGAGTGCGACCCGCACGAGTTGTTGCCGATCATGCCGCCGAGGGTGCAGCGGCTGTGCGTGGAGGGATCGGGCCCGAAGGTCAGTCCGTGCGGCGCGACGGTGTCGCGGAGCCGGTCGAGGACCACTCCGGGCTGGACGACGGCGGTACGGGCCCCGGGGTCGACCGACACGATCGAGCGAAGATGCCGGGTGAGATCGAGGACGACGCCGACGCCGGTGGCGTTACCGGCGATGGAGGTGCCGGCGCCGCGCGGCACGACGGGGACGCCGTGCGTACGGCAGACGTCGAGGGCCGCGGCGACGTCCGCCGCGTCGCGGGGGGCGACCACGCCCACCGGGACGCGGCGGTAGTTGGAGGCGTCCATGGTGACCAGGGCACGGGCGGCGGCGCCGAAGTCCACCTCGCCCCGGACGGCTCCGGCGAGGTCTGCGGCCAGGGCGGTGGTGACCGCGGGCGTCTCCGCCGCCACCGGTGCCGTGCGCGCCGCTGATTCCCGGTTCCGGTGCCGCTCCCTGTGCTCAGCCATTCCCCCAGGATGCCCCGCCGGGCGCGGAGCACCACCCGTCAACGACGTGTCGGGCACGTCTCACGACGTGAACCGCTCCACTGACGGCAGGCGGAGAACGTCTAGGCTGCGGCCCGTGGCCGACATTCAGATTCCCGCTGACATCAAGCCCGCCGACGGTCGATTCGGCGCTGGCCCCTCCAAGGTGCGTACGGAGGCGGTCGACGCCCTGGCCGCCACCGGTACGTCTCTCCTCGGCACGTCCCACCGCCAGGCTCCGGTGAAGAACCTGGTCGGCGCGGTGCGCGAGGGTGTGCGCGAGCTGTTCCGGCTCCCCGAGGGCTACGAGGTGATCCTGGGCAACGGCGGCTCCACCGCCTTCTGGGACATCGCGACGCACGGGTTGATCGAGAACAAGTCGCAGCACCTGAACTTCGGCGAGTTCTCGTCGAAGTTCGCGAAGGCGTCGAAGCTCGCCCCCTGGCTGGCCGAGCCGACCGTCATCTCCTCCTCGCCGGGCACCCACCCGGACCCGGAGGCCGAGGCGGGCGTGGACGTCTACGCGCTGACGCACAACGAGACCTCCACCGGTGTCGCCGCGCCCGTCAGGCGTGTCGCGGGCGCCGACGAGGGCGCGCTCGTGCTGGTCGACGCGACGTCCGGCGCGGGCGGCCTGCCGGTCGACATCGCCGAGACCGACGTCTACTACTTCGCCCCGCAGAAGTCCTTCGCCTCCGACGGCGGCCTGTGGATCGGCGTCTTCTCGCCGGCCGCGCTGGAGCGCGCCGCGCGCGTCCACGGCTCGGGTCGGCATGTCCCGGAGTTCTTCTCGCTGCCGACGGCGATCGACAACTCGCTGAAGAACCAGACGTACAACACCCCCGCGCTGGCGACTCTCTTCCTGCTGAACGAGCAGCTGACCTGGCTGAACACCCAGGGCGGTCTGGACTGGTCGACCGCCCGCACGGCCACGTCCGCGCGCACGCTGTACGGCTGGGCGGAATCGTCCAAGTACGCGACACCGTTCGTGCTCGACCCGGCGCACCGCTCGCAGGTCATCGGCACGATCGACTTCTCGGACGAGATCGACGCGGCGACGATCGCCAAGGTCCTGCGCGCCAACGGCATCGTGGACACGGAGCCGTACCGCAAGCTGGGCCGCAACCAGCTGCGGGTGGCGATGTTCCCGGCGATCGACCCGTCGGACATCGAGGCGCTGACGGCGTGCGTCGACTACGTGATCGACAAGCTCTGACGCGGTCCACAGCCGCCGGACGGCCCCGCCCCCGACGTGGGGGGCGGGGCCGTCACTCTTGTGCGTGAATGATCACGCTCACGACGAACCGGGCTGTCCCGGCATACGGTGACGGTCTCGACACCAGCCATCAGAAGGCCCTCATGTCTGCCGCAGCGGCCGAGTGCCCCTGTGACGGCCCGCCGGAGAGCCAGCTCGAGACGGCCGACAGCATCGTGGAGCAGCTTCCCAGCGGCCCGGAGGACTTCGCCGTCCCCGACCTCTCGCTCGTGGACGCAGACGTCGAAGAACACCTGATCAGTACAACTGCTACGACCCGGCCGTCTTCCGCCTGGTCCTCGAAGTCACCTCCAGCAACTACCAGCAGGACCTGCGGAACAAGGTCACCGCTTACGCCGAGGCCAGGATCCCCGTCTATGTGATCGTCGACCGCAAGCACAATCGACTGCACGTGCTCACCGACCCGGTCGCCGGCGACTACGCCGGCCACCGCCTCCACGCGCCGGGGTCGGGGAGCCCAGGAAGGCGACCTGACGGTCACCGGCTCAGGCGCTGGAACCTCCGTACCGCCAGGGGGACGAACAGCAGCGTGATCGCCAGCGGCCAGGCCAGCGACAGCAGCAGCGCGTGCTCCTCCGGCCAGGTGCCGCCGCTCGCCACCGGGTTGCCGAACAGTTCGCGGGCCGCCGTCACCGTCGCGGAGACCGGGTTCCACGCGGCGACCACGCCCAGCCAGTCCGGCATCAGGGACGGGGCGACGAAGACGCTGGAGATCATCGTCACGGGGAAGGCGACGGCGAAGAGACTGCTCGCCTGTTCGGGGCTCGGGATCACCAGCCCGAGCCAGACCCCCACCCAGATCAGCGAGAAGCGCAGCAGCATCAGCAGGCCGAAGGCCGCCAGGGAGGCGAGCAAACCGCCGTCCGCGCGCCAGCCGATCGCCAGGGCCGTGAGCGCGAGGATCGCCAGTTCCGCGCAGGCGGTGAGCATGTCCCCCACTCCGCGCCCCGTGACCACCGCCGACGGCGCCATCGGCATCGAGCGGAAGCGGTCGTGCACGCCCTTGCTGGTGTCGTTGACGAAGGCGGACGCCGTGTTCATGAAGCCGAAGGCCATCGTCATGGTGAACATGCCGGGCATCAGGAACTCCCGGTAGTCGCCACCGCCCGGCACCTTCATCGCGCTGCCGAAGACATAGCCGTAGAGCAGCACGGAGATGAGCGGATAGCCCAGCATCCAGAGGATGTAGGAGGGTTGGCGCTGATAGTGGGTCAGGCTGCGGCGTACGAGGTTCCAGCAGTCGGCCACCGCCCAGTAGGCGCGACCGCGCGTGTCGTCGAGCGCCAGGCTCACTCCCGCGCCGGGGTCCGCGGTCGGGTCCGTGGTCGGGTCCGCGTTCAGGTCCGTCCTCGTACTCATGCCGCCACCTCGGTCTCCGCCTTCGCCTTCTTCTTCACGGTCGTCGCGCCGGTGGCCGTTTCCTCCGTACGGTGTCCCGTCAGCCGCAGGAACACGTCGTCCAGGCTCGGCCTGCGCAGACCGATGTCCTCCGCCGCGATCCCCCGGTCCCGCAGCTCCCGGGCGACGTCCGTCAGCGCCGCCACCCGGTCGGTGACCGGCGCGTGCACCCGGCGCGCCTCGGTGTCCGTCGCGGGCACCGATCCCGCGACGCGGGCGACCACCTCGGCCGCCGCCGGGAGTTCACGCCCGTCGTGGACGACGACCTCGATCAGGTCACCGCCCACGGTGTTCTTCAGCCCGTCCGGGGTGTCGTCGGCGATCGCCCGCCCCCGGTCCATGACCGTGATGTGCGAGGCGAGCTTGTCGGCCTCGTCCAGATACTGCGTGGTGAGCAGCACGGTCGTACCGCCCGCCACCAGCGCCCGCACGGCGTCCCAGACCTCGCCGCGCCCGCGCGGGTCGAGTCCGGTCGTCGGCTCGTCGAGGAACAGGACCCGGGGGGCGAGGACCATCGAAGCGGCGAGGTCGAGCCGGCGCCGCATGCCGCCGCTGTACTCGCGAACGCCCTTGTCGGCCGCGCCCACCAGGCCGAAGCGCTCCAGCAGTTCCCCGGCGCGCAGCGCGGCCCGCCGTCCACCGAGGTGGAAGAGGCGGCCGAACATCTCCAGGTTCTGCCGGCCGGTGAGGATCTCGTCGACCGCCGCGTACTGCCCGGTGAGCCCGATCCGGCGGCGCACGGCGCGCGGGTCGGTGCGCACATCGACCCCGGCGACCGTGGCGCGCCCGCCGTCGAGCCTGAGGAGGGTGGTGAGCGCGCGTACGGCGGTGGTCTTGCCCGCGCCGTTCGGGCCGAGGAGTCCGTGCACGGTTCCGGTGCGCACGGCGAGGTCGAAGCCGTCGAGGGCGCAGGTGTCCCCGTACCGCTTGCGGATCGCTTCGGCGTGCACGGCGTAGTCGGTGGCTGCCTGGTCGTTCACTGCCCCTCCAGAGAACTGAGTACGGCGTACCCAAGAAGCGTACACGGTACCCAATTGATGTCCAGCCGTTTAGGCTGGGGCCATGGCGACGACGGAAAGCAGCGGCGGCGGCGACGTGTCCCGCAGCATGGAACTGCTCTGGGGCACCGGCGAGCGGGCGACCCGGGGCCCCAAACCGGGGCTCACGCTCGACCGGATCGTCACGGCCGCCGTCGAACTCGCCGACGCCGAGGGGCTCTCCGCCGTCTCGATGCGCAGGCTCTCCACGGAGCTGGGCGCGGGAACGATGTCGCTCTACCGCCATGTCCCCGGCCGGGCCGAGCTGGTGGACCTGATGCTGGACCGGGTGCAGGCCGACTCCGGCGCGACCGCCGCCGATCCGGCCCCCGCCGCCGCCCCCGACTGGCGGAAGACCGTCGAGACGGCGGCCCGCGGGGAACTCGCCCTCTACCAGGCCCACCCCTGGCTGCTCTCCGTCAACCAGACCAGGCCGGTCCTCGGCCCCGGCGCCGTCGGCGGCATGGAGACGATGCTCGCCGGAATCAGGGACATGGGCCTGACCGACCCGGAGCTGATCTCCGTGATCATCATGGTCAGCGGTTACGTCTCGGGCGTCGCCCGCACCCAGGTGCACGCCGTCGAGGTCCAGCAGGCGACCGGCATCACGGACGAGGAGTTCTGGGAGGCGCAGGAGCCGATTCTGTCGGCGGTGATGAACAGCGGGCGCTACCCGGTGATGGCCACGCTCTCGGCCGACGCGTTCGGCCCCGACTTCGACCACTTCGAGTTCGGGCTCCAGCGACTGCTCGACGGCCTGGAGGTGCTGGTCGCGCGGCGCACCGGCGGCGGCTGAACCGCCACGTGCGCCCTCAGCCGCCCTGCTTGCGGCGCTTGACCCCGAAGAACAGCACCGCGGCCCCGACGAGCACGACCGCGCCGATCGTGATGTTCCCGCCCTCGCCCTCCGCGCCGTCCCCGGCAGCGCCGTCGCCCGCGCCGCTCCCGCCGCCGGACGATCCGCCCTTCTTCCGCAGGTCGACGCGCTCGACCTGGCTGCGCGTCCCCTCCGTACCGAACATCAGGGCCGACCCGTCCAGGGTGTACGTCACCGACTCGGCCTGGCCCTGGATCGGGGCCCGGACACGGTGGTCGGCGCCCAGCCGGCCGTTCCTCCACTCATAGGCGCGGGCGCTGAAGTACGAGCGCAGCAGCAGCTCCCTGCCGTCCGGCGAGAAGGCGCCGTCGGTCACCCACGGCACCTCGTCGACGCGGGTGAAGGTGTTCGTGCCGCCCGTGGTCAGCTCCGCCGGGCCCTCGTAGAGGCCGCCGCCGTTCTCGTTCTTCGAGGCGATGTAGACGCGGCCGGTGGTGGGATGGACCATCAGCGCCTCGGCGTCACGCGGGCCGTCCGCGTACTTCACCGTGTACTGCGTGGCGTCGACCGTCGCGTCCGCGAGCGTCTTCGGCTCGGGGAAGCGGTAGATCCAGACGTGGTCCCAGCTGCCGTTGAGGTTGTCGCCGATGTCGCCGACGTAGACGGCTCCGTCGGCGCCCACGGAGATCGCCTCCATGTCGCGGGGCTCCCCGACCCCCCGCATGGTGATCGTCGCGACGGTCTCCCCGGTCCGCGAGTCGACGCCGTAGATGAGGGGCTTGTCCTGGTCGTTGTGCGTCCAGTAGACGCCGGGGTGCGCCCGGCTGGCGGCGAGCCCACTGGACTCGGTGATCCGCGGGTCCTGGATCCGGAAGCTGCGGTCGGGGTCGGCGGCGGGCGCGGCGGGGGCGACCGGCGCGGCGGGCACGGCCGACGCGGTCGGCGTGGCCGGGAGCGTGGCCGCCGCACACGTCAGGACCAGCAGCGCCGACGCCATGAGGGCGGATCGGGCACGCCCCGCACGCGGGGACGGACGCATCACCTTGACCTTGACCATGGCCCAAGACTGCCACCCCGCGGGCCGGGGACGGTCGTCCACCGGCCATCGGGGATGATGATCCGATGCGTTTCATGTTCGTCGGCGACTCCATGACCATCGGCCGCGCCGGCGACATCACCTGGCGCTACCGCATGTGGCGGCACCTGAACGACTCGTACGGCGCCCCGTACGCGATCGTCGGCCCGCGCACCGGCCTCCACGACGACCGGGCCGGCGCCCCCGTTTCGCACGCGTACGGCGCCCCCGACTTCCCCGCGGAGGCGTGGCCGCACCTCGCGGGCTGGGGCGAGGGCTGGCAGCACATGGCGCCCGTGATCCGTGACGCCGTCGCCACGCACCGCGCGGACGTCCTGCTCGTCTCGCTCGGCCTGATAGACCTCGGCTTCTACACGGACAGCGACCAGACCGCCGCGCACGCACGGGAGTTCATCGCCGAGGCACGGTCGGCCAACCCGCGGTTGCGGATCGTGCTGCTGCCGGTCATACCCAACACCCGCGCCGAGACCGACCCGGATTTCGCCGCCGAGGTCGACCGCTTCAACGTCCTGCTGGCCAAGGCCGTCGCCGACCTGGACAACGCGGCCTCACCCCTGCTGCCGGCCTCGCGCCCCGCGTCGTACGACATCCACCGCGACACCTACGACGGCACCCACCCCGGCCCCTCGGGTGAGCATCTGCTCGCCGGCGCGTTCGCCGACGCCATGCACCAGGCGTGGGGGCTGGGCGCGCCGTATCCGCCCACACGGCGGTGAGCGAGCCGGCGTACGCTGCCGGCTCCCGGACGTCCGACCCGTACGCACGATCCGTCACCCGCGCCCGAGCGGCGTCCCGCACCCGCCGCAGTGCACCGGCTCGGGGTCGTCGTTCAGACGGCCGCACTCCTCGCAGACCAGCTCCAGCATGCAGGGCGGTTCGCCGCCCTCCACCACCTCGTCATCGAGGGACACCGCACACCTCCGCTCCCCGTCGCACCCGACCCTACGCAAGTCCCGCACCCCCGATCCGAGAAGGAGACCGCCTCGTGGACCGCGAGCCCGGTGAGCTGTATCCGCCGATCGAGCCCTACGACCACGGCATGCTCGACGTCGGCGACGGCAACCTCGTCCACTGGGAGGTCTGCGGCAACCCCGGCGGCAAGCCCGCGCTCGTCGTGCACGGCGGTCCCGGCTCCGGGTGCACCCCGCGCGCACGGCGGTACTTCGACCCCGACCGGTACCGCGTCGTCCTCTTCGACCAGCGCAACTGCGGGCGCAGCACCCCGCACGCGAGCGACCCCACCGCCGACATGCGGCACAACACCACCGGTCATCTCCTCGCGGACATGGAGCGGTTGCGCACCCACCTCGGGATCGACAAGTGGCTGCTGTACGGCGGCTCCTGGGGCTCCACGCTGATCCTCGCGTACGCCGAGCGGCACCCGGAACGCGTGTCGGAGATCGTCATCCCGAGTGTCACGACCACCCGCCGCTCCGAGATCGACTGGCTCTACCGGGGCGCCGGCCAGATCTTCCCCGAGGCGTGGGCCCGCTTCCGGGCCGGTGTCCCGGCCGACGACGCGCACCCCGGCGGTCACCCGGACACCCCCTCCCTGCTCGCGGCGTACGCGCGGCTCACCGAGAGCCCCGACCCGGCCGTACGGGCCAGGGCCACCGCCGACTGGTGCGCCTGGGAGGACGCGGTGCTCTCGGGGGAGCCGCACGGCTCCCCCGACCCGTACAGCGGCCGGCCCTCCGCCGACCGCCGGGCCCTCGTGCGGATCTGCGCGCACTACTTCTCGCACGGCGCCTGGCTGGAGGAGGGCGCGCTGCTGCGTGACGCGGGACGGCTGGCGGGGATTCCCGGTGTGCTGATCCACGGCAGACACGATCTGTCCGGCCCGCTCGGCACGGCGTGGGAGCTGGCCGCCGCCTGGCCGGACGCCCGGCTGATCGTCGTGGCGGACGCGGGCCACCAGGGCAGCGCGACGACGCGCCGCGAGCAGCTGGCCGCGCTCGACACGTTCGCGGCGCCGGACACGGGTCCGCCGTCCACCCGTTGAGGTCTTGCTTCGAGCGCGCTCGAAGGCGTTGGCTGTTGAGCCATGAAGTACACGCAGCTCGGACGCACCGGACTCAAAGTCAGCCGACTCGTCCTCGGCACCATGAACTTCGGCCCCCACACCAACGAGGCCGACAGCCACGCCATCATGGATGACGCGCTCGGCGCCGGCATCAACTTCTTCGACACGGCCAACGTCTACGGCTGGGGCGAGAACAAGGGCCGCACGGAGGAAATCCTCGGCACCTGGTTCGCGCAGGGCGGCGGCCGTCGCGACAAGGTGGTGCTCGCGACCAAGGTGTACGGCAACATGGCGGCCGAGGGCGACGCGTGGCCCAACCACGACAAACTCTCCGCCCTCAACATCCGCCGCGCGGTCGACGCCAGCCTCCGGCGGCTCCAGACCGACCACATCGATCTCTACCAGTTCCACCACATCGACCGTGACACCCCGGTCGAGGAGATCTGGCAGGCGGTCGACACCCTGATCCAGCAGGGCAAGATCCTCTACGCCGGCTCGTCCAACTTCCCCGGCTGGAAGATCGCCCAGACCAACGAGACGGCGCACCGCCTGGGCTCCTACGGCCTGGTCAGCGAGCAGTGCCTGTACAACCTCGCCGAGCGCCGCGCCGAGATGGAGGTCATCCCGGCCGCGCGGGAGTACGGCCTCGGGGTCATCCCGTGGTCACCCCTCCAGGGCGGTCTGCTCGGCGGCGCGATCCGCAAGGAGCGCGAGGGCGGCTCCGGGAAGCGGTCGGGCGACCGGCTCAAGGACAGCAAGATCCGTGAGCAGATCCAGGCGTACGAGGACCTGCTCGCCGAGCACGGTCTCGAACCGGGCGAGGCGGCTCTGGCCTGGCTGCTGACGCGTCCGGGCGTGACGGGCCCGATCGTCGGCCCGCGTACGGCCGAGCAGCTGGAGTCCGCGCTGCGCGGGGTCGAGCTGGAGCTGTCGGACGAGGTGCTGGCGTCGCTGGAGGAGATCTTCCCGGGTCCGGGTCCTTCTCCGGAGGCGTTCGCCTGGTAGTGCCGGCAAGGGAGGGCGCGGCCCGCGGGCCGCGCCCCCTGTCGGTCAAGGCTCCGGGGCCTGTCGTCCGGATCCTGCCGGGCTCGCGTGCCCCGCTCACTGGTCCGGCCCGACCCAGACGACAGGCCCTAGCCGAACGCTCCCGCCACGGCGACGATCACGAACATCAGCACCAGCGCGGCGGCCATGATCCGGTTCCGGGTTTTGGGGTCCACGCGTCGAGGTTAACGGCCGCCGTCGGCGGGCCTCGCGGTGGGGCAGCGCACCAGCGTCTCGTACCGCGGCTGCTCCCCCGGCACACCGGCCACGGGCAGTCGGCTCCGTACCAGCGCCAGCTCCCCGACCTGCCACGGCGTGCCCTCGAAACCGTCCAGCGCGGCCACGTAGGGGCGCAGGTCGGTGTCGGTCCGCGTACGGGCCAGCGTGAGGTGCGGCCGGTAGGCCCGGTGCTCCTCCATCGGCAGGCCGGTCCTGCGCGCGGCGGCGTCGGCGCGTTCGGCGAGGCGGCGCAGCTCGGCGACGCCCCCGGCGGCGCCGGCCCACAGCGCGCGCCCGCCGAAGTTCCCGCCGCCGCGCAGCCGCAGCGGGAACGCCCGCGTCCGGCGCGCCGCACGCTCCAGCCGCCCGGTCAGCTCCGGAACGAGCGCCTCGTCGACCTCTCCCATGAAGGCGAGCGTGAAGTGCCACCCGGCCCGCCCGGTCCAGCACATCTCATCGGCCCCGGGAAGACCCCGCACCCGCCGGTCGACGGCGTCGGCGAGTTCGTCGGCGGCGTGGGAGGGCGGCAGCACGGCGGCGAACAGACGCATGGCGGTCAGTCTGGCAGCCCGGCTGCCCCGTGCGGTGCCCGCTCCCGCGGATCCTGCGGGCGAGCGGGCGGCATCGGTCACGCCGCCGTCGCGAGTGGCTGTTCCCGCTGGACGAACGTCACATGGCGGTGGCCCCGGCGCAGGTCGATCTTGAGGCGCAGGCCGCCGACCCGGGCGAGCATCACGCCCACGCCCACCGCGGCCAACGCGGCGACCGCGCCGCCGGAGGCGAAGCCGATCCTGGCGCCGTAGGTGTCGGTGACCCAGCCGACGATCGGGGCGCCCAGTGGCGTACCGCCCGTGAAGACCATCATGAACAGGGCCATCACCCGGCCGCGCATGGCCGGGTCCGTGGCCATCTGGATGCTGGAGTTGGCGGTGACGTTGACCGTCAGGCCGCACATGCCGACCGGCACCAGCAGCGCCGCGAAGAGCCAGAACGTCGGCGCGAACGCGGTCACGATCTCCAGCACGCCGAAGAGGACCGCCGCCGCCACCAGCAGCCGCATCCGGGAGGTGCCCCGGCGGGCCGCGAGCAGGGCGCCGATCAGGGAGCCGATCGCCATCAGGGTGTTGAGCAGGCCGTACGTACCGGCGTCGGCGTGGTAGACGTCGTCCGCGAAGGCCGACAGCCAGATCGGGAAGTTGAAGCCGAAGGTGCCGATGAACCCGACCAGCACGATCGGCCAGATCAGCTCCGGCCTGCCCGCGACGTAACGCAGTCCCTCCCGTAGCTGTCCCTTGCCGCGCGGGGTGCGTTCGACCTTCAGCAGCTCGGAGTTGCGCATCAGCAGCAGGGCGGTGAGCGGGGCGATGAACGACAGTCCGTTGAGGAGGAAGGCGTATCCGCTGCCGACGGCGGTGATCAGCACACCGGCGACCGCCGGGCCGACGAGCCGGGCGGACTGGAAGTTGGCGGAGTTCAGGCTGACGGCGTTACGGAGCTGGTCCGGGCCGACCATCTCGTGCACGAACGACTGGCGCGCGGGGTTGTCGACCACCGTGACCAGGCCGAGGACGAAGGCCGTGGCGTACACGTGCCAGACCTGGACCTGACCGCTGAGGGTGAGCGCGGCGAGCGCGAGCCCGGTGACTCCCATCGCGGCCTGGGTGCCGAGCAGCAGGGTGCGCTTGTTGCACCGGTCGGCGATGACGCCGCCGTACAGGCCGAAGAGCAGCATCGGGAGGAATTGGAGGGCCGTGGTGATACCTACGGCCGTGGAGGATCCGGTGAGCGTGAGCACCAGCCAGTCCTGGGCGATGCGCTGCATCCAGGTGCCGGTGTTCGACACGACCTGTCCGGTGGCGAAGAGCCGGTAGTTACGGATCTTCAGCGAGCTGAACATGCTCGTGCGGGGCTGTTCCATGGGGTCGGGGGTGGTCGGTGCGGGGGCGGAGTCTGCTCCGGATCCCGTACTCAAAGTTGGTTCGCCTCCTCGGCGTGGACAGTGTGCTTCTGCGGGCGGCTACAGGTGCGCGAGCTTCTCCAGCACCGGCGCGGCGGCGCGGAGTTTGGACCATTCGTCCTCGTCCAGGCCCTCGGCCACGGCGGTCAGCCAGGCGTTGCGCTTGCGGCGGCTCTCTTCGAGCATGGCTTCGGCCCGCTCGGTCGGCGTGACCACCTTCTGGCGGCGGTCGTCGGGGTGCGGTTCGAGCCGGACCAGTCCCTTGGCTTCGAGCAGGGCGACGATCCGGGTCATCGACGGCGGCTGCACATGCTCCTTGCGGGCCAGCTCACCGGGTGTGGCCGAGCCGCAGCGGGCGAGGGTGCCGAGCACCGACATCTCGGTCGGGCTCAGCGACTCGTCGACGCGCTGGTGTTTGAGGCGCCGGCCCAGCCGCATGACGGCCGAGCGGAGTGCGTTCACGGCGGCCGCGTCGTCGCCGTGGGATAGGTCAGGCATGTTCCTTAGCCTAACTCATTACCTTGGCTAAGGAAAACGGAGAACGGCCCTCCGCGCGAGGGCTCACAGATCCCACACATCGAGCGCCCGCAACTCACTCGTACGAGTGAGACAACCGCGGAAAGCGACCCAGCGGCCCGGACGCCCCGATGACTCTGGTCGGCATGGGATCGACAGTGCTCAGCCTGCGGATAGACGGTGAGCTGCTCGACCGGCTTCGGCAGCACGCCGCCAGAAGGGGAATGAGCGTCCAGGACTATGTGGCCGGGACGCTCACGCGCGCCGATTTCGACGAGCGCTTCAGGGCGTCCGTCGACGAGACGGAGAGGTTCTACGGCGCGGCGTGACCGGCTGGGCATGACCAGGCGGGCGTCACCGGCCGCGCCGCCACTGCCGGCCGGGCCGTTACGTGAGGCCCAGCGCAGGCATCGCGTAGTAGAAGACGAACACGGCCGACACGACGTACATCGCCACCGGCACCTCACGGCCCCGGCCCGCCGCCAGCCGCAGCAGGCTGAAGGTGATGAAGCCGATGCCGATGCCGTTGGTGATCGAGTACGTGAACGGCATCGTCACCATCGCCAGGAACGCGGGCACGGCGACGGTGAAGTCGCTCCAGTCGATGTCCTTCACCGATCCGGCGAGGATCAGGAAGCCGACCGCCACCAGCGCGGGCGTCGCCGCCTGGGACGGGACCATCGTCGCGATCGGTGTGAGGAACAGCGACAGCGAGAACAGCACGCCCGTCACGACGGACGCCAGTCCGGTCCTCGCCCCTTCGCCGACTCCCGCCGTGGACTCCACGAAGCAGGTCGCAGCGGAGGACGAGGTCGCGCCGCCGGACGCGACGGCGACACCGTCCACGAACAGCACCCGGTTGATGCCGGGCAGCCGGCCCTGCTCGTCCATCAGCTTCGCCTCGTCGCCGACGCCGAGGATCGTGCCCATCGCGTCGAAGAACGTGGACAGCAGCACGGTGAAGACGAAGAGGACACCGGTGAGGATGCCGACCTTCCCGAATCCGCCGAAGAGACTCAGCTCGCCGATCAGCCCGAAGTCCGGCATGTCCACGGGGTTGCCCGGCCACTTCGGGGTCGTCAGGCCCCAGCTCGGCACCTCGGCGACCGCCTCGACGACGAGCGCGACCACCGTCATCGTGACGATCGAGATCAGGATCGCGCCGGGCACCTTGCGGATGATCAGCGCGAGCGTGAGCAGCGCGCCGAGCGCGAAGACCAGCACGGGCCAGCCGTTGAGGTGGCCGTCGGAGCCGAGCTGGAGCGGCACGGTGGTCCTGGCGGCGTCCGGGATACGGGAGACGAAGCCCGAGTCGACCAGGCCGATCAGCATGATGAACAGGCCGATACCGATCGCGATGCCCTTGCGGAGGCTTGCGGGTACGGCGTTCATCACCCGTTCCCGCAGCCCGGTCGCGACCAGCAGCATCACCAGGAAACCGGCCAGGACGACCATGCCCATGGCATCGGGCCAGCTCATCCGCGGGGCGAGCTGGAGCGCGACGACCGTGTTCACCCCGAGCCCGGCGGCGAGCGCGATCGGCACATTGCCGATGACGCCCATCAGGAGGGTGGTGAAGGCGGCGGTCAGCACGGTGGCGGTGACGAGCTGGCCACTGTCGAGCTGGTTGCCGTACATGTCCTTGGCGCTGCCGAGGATGATCGGGTTCAGCACGATGATGTAGGCCATCGCGAAGAAGGTGGCGAAGCCGCCGCGGACTTCCCGGCCGACGGTGGAGCCGCGCTCCGAGATCCTGAAGAAGCGGTCCATGGCAACCGGGGCGGTGGCCTTGTCCTGGACGGGCATGCGCAACCCTCGGTCGTCGTGGTCATCGGCTGTCGTGTTCATCGGCTGTTCGAGCGAATGGAACCGGCCATGCGGAACGGGCCATCTCGAAAACCGCTTCAGTATGAACAGATAGGCCGATGATCGCTATCTCCGCGCGTAGAGCCGTGCGGGACCGCGTCCGACCTGGCCCGGGGCTGACGCATACACTGACGCCATGGCCAAATGGACCCCGACGCATGAGGCACCTGAGCCCCTGGAGGGGCCGGTCGTTCCGACCGTCGTCGGCGGCACCCTCATCTGGTTCGTCCTCTTCCTCGTACAGCTCCCGTTCTACGGCTGGTTCGACGACCACGGGCACCTCTGGTGGGTGTGGACCTGTCTGGCCGGTGCGGGGCTGGGGCTGATCGGCATCTGGTACGTCCTCAGGCGCGACGCGGCCATCAGGCGGGCGGCCCGGGAGGCGGACCCGGGGCCGGACACGGCGCGCGGCGGCGGACCGGGGGCCCCGGAGACCGGCGGCGGCTCCGCCGGGGACCCCGCGCCGTAATGCCCTGGGACGACTTGTGCCCGTACCTGTCGTACCTCGGTCGGATCTTCGGACCCCCCGGCGGGTAATCGCCCCCGCACAGCCGTAACGTCGACCTCATGACTCAGCGGGCGAAGATCGACACCGGCGGCGGCGAGCCACGCGGCCCCTCCATTGACGCGGGCGCGGAACTCGATCCCGTCCACCCGAGGGAACTGCCCGCGCCGGCCGGCCACGCCACCGGGCTGACCGCGGCGGAGGTCGCCGAGCGGGTCGCGCGGGGCGAGGTGAACGACGTACCCGTACGCAGCAGCCGCTCCACCGCCGAGATCGTCCGCGCCAACGTCTTCACCCGGTTCAACGCGCTCATCGGGGTGCTCTGGGTGATCGTGCTGTTCGTCGCGCCGATCCAGGACAGCCTCTTCGGTTTCGTCATCATCGCGAACACCGGCATCGGCATCATCCAGGAACTGCGCGCCAAGCGGACGCTCGACGGGCTGGCCGTCATCGGCGAGGCGAAGCCGGTCGTGCGGCGTGACGGCGTCGCGGCCGGGATCTCCACCTCCGAGATCGTCCTCGGCGACATCGTCGAGCTGGGCCCCGGCGACAAGGTCGTCGTGGACGGCGAGATCGTCGAGGCCGGCAGTCTGGAGGTCGACGAGTCCCTGCTCACCGGTGAGGCCGACCCCGTGCTCAAGCGCCCCGGCGACACGGTGATGTCGGGCAGCTTCGTGGTCGCGGGCGGCGGCGCGTTCCGGGCGACGAAGGTGGGACGGGAGGCGTACGCGGCCCAACTCGCCGAGGAGGCTTCGCGCTTCACCCTCGTCCAGTCCGAACTGCGCAGCGGCATCAGCACGATACTCAAGTACGTGACCTGGATGATGGTCCCGACGGCGATCGGCCTGATCATCAGTCAGCTCGTCGTCAAGGAGAACGCCTTCAAGGACTCCGTCGCCCGGACCATCGGCGGCATCGTGCCCATGATCCCCGAGGGCCTGGTCCTGCTGACCTCGGTCGCCTTCGCGATCGGCGTCATCCGGCTCGGCCGGAAGCAGTGCCTCGTCCAGGAGCTGCCGGCGATCGAGGGCCTGGCCCGCGTCGACGTCGTCTGCCTCGACAAGACGGGCACGCTCACCGAGGGCGGCATGGACATCACCGAACTGCGCCCGCTGGGCGGCGCGGACGAGGCGTTCGTCCGCACGGTGCTCGGCGCCCTCGGCGCCTCCGACCCCCGGCCCAACGCCAGCCTCCGGGCGATCGTCGACGCGTATCCGGACCGCTCGGGGTGGCGCGCCACGGCGGCGCTGCCGTTCTCGTCCGCCCGCAAGTACAGCGGCGCCACGTTCGAGGGCGACGGTCTGAACGGGGCCGTGAGCTGGCTCCTCGGCGCGCCCGACGTCCTGCTGCCCACAGGTGATCCGACGCTGGCGGAGATCGACGCCCTCAACGAGCAGGGCCTGCGGGTGCTCCTGCTGGCCCGCGCCGACGGCACCGGACCGCTGGACGCGCCCGGCGCGACGGCCGGCGCCGAGCCGACGGCGCTGGTGGTGCTGGAGCAGCGGCTGCGTCCCGACGCGGCCGAGACCCTCACGTACTTCGCCGATCAGGACGTCGCGGCGAAGGTGATCTCCGGCGACAACGCGGTCTCGGTGGGCGCCGTGGCCGCGAAGCTGGGGCTGCCGGGCGCGGACCGAACGGTGGACGCCCGCCAACTGCCCGGCGAGCGCGACGAGATGGCGAAGGCGCTCGACTCGGGCACGGTCTTCGGCCGGGTCAGCCCGCAGCAGAAGCGGGAGATGGTGGGCGCGCTCCAGTCGCACGGCCACACGGTCGCGATGACCGGTGACGGTGTGAACGACGTCCTCGCCCTGAAGGACGCCGACATCGGCGTCGCGATGGGATCGGGGTCGGAGGCGACCCGGGCGGTCGCCCAGATCGTGCTCCTGAACAACAGCTTCGCCACACTGCCCTCGGTGGTGGCCGAGGGCCGCCGCGTCATCGGCAACATCACCCGTGTCGCCACGCTCTTCCTGACGAAGACGGTCTACTCGGTGCTGCTGGCCATCCTGGTGGTCTGCACGCAGGTGGAGTACCCGTTCCTGCCCCGGCATCTGACGCTGATCTCCACGCTCACGATCGGCGTCCCGGCGTTCTTCCTGGCCCTGGCGCCGAACAAGGAGCGCGCCAGGCCGAACTTCGTACGCAGGGTGATGCGCTACTCGATCCCCAGCGGCGTCATCGCCGCCGCCACCACCTTCACGACGTATCTGCTGGCCCGCTCGCACTACAGCGGCCCCGGCTCCCTGCCCGCCGAGACGAGCGCGGCGACCCTGACGCTGTTCCTGGTCTCGATGTGGGTCCTGGCGATCATCGCCCGCCCGTACACCTGGTGGCGGGTGGGGCTGGTGCTGACGATGGGATTCTGCTTCCTGGTGGTCCTGGCCGTCCCCTGGCTCCAGCACTTCTTCGCCCTCAAGCTGGTGGGCACGACGATGCCCTGGACGGCGGTGGCGATCGCGGCCGTGGGCGGCGCGCTGCTGGAAGTGGCGTGGCGGGTGGTGGACCGGAAGTTCCCGGTGTAGGCACGCCCGGCCGGGCCCCGGCACGGCGAAGGGCCCCGCGCCGGGTGCGCGGGGCCCTTGGTGACGGGGCTCGGACCGTCCGGCCGCCCGTACGGGCCGCCTGTCCCGGCCGTTATGTCACTTGACGTCGACGAAGTCGCCGGCCGGGATGACCGCCGGGGTCGTGGACGTGCCGGCGAAGTTCCAGCGCCAGTAGCCGTCCACCGTGGCCTTGGTGGTGGTCTTCAGCGTGCCGGTGCTGGAGGTCTTGACCGTCTTGAGCGTGCTGTAGGTGGAGCTGGTCTTCTTGCGGAACTGGAGCTGCACCGACTGGGTGGCGTAGCCCTTGTAGGTGCCCGTCTCCCAGTTGGCGCGGGAGAGCTTGCCCGTGACCGTGATCGTGCCGCCCTTCTTCACCGGCTCCGGCGCGGCGTTGACGGTGATCTTGGACAGGCGCTGGAGGTTCGTCTTGGCGAACTTGTCGTTCTGGACGCTGTAGGTGTCGTTGGACAGCGCCCAGACACCGACGTTCCAGGTCTTGGAGTCACTGTTGATGAGCCACATCGGGTCGACCTCGATGGTCTGGGTGCACGTCGAGGTGGTGGCGCTCGCGGCCGTGCACTTGAACGCCCCGGGCGCTCCGAAGCCGAAGGAGTCCGGGTCGTCGAGGCTGGAGCCGATCCAGATGATCGCGTCGGCGTCGGCGATGCCGGACGGGTGGGACGCGGTGATCGAGACGGAGACCTTCTTGACGGCGGTGGTGCCGACGACGATGGGCTTGCCGCCGTTGACCACGGCCTTGTTGATGACCGGGGCCTGGGCGGCCGCCCGGGCGCTGCCCTTCGGCGCGGCGGCGGCGCCCTCGTGGGTGGCGGAGCCGTAGGACGGCACGCCGGGCCGATCGCCCGCGGGCGCGGCCTGGGTGGCCGGCACGGCGAGGGCCGACAGAGCCAGGGCACCGGTCGCGACGGCAACAGTGGCACGGATTCGCATGCATTTCCCCATTTGTCAGTGAGCCTGTTGGCTCGTCTGTACAGACGAGGGTCAGGAGGTAATGGTTGTACACAACGTGCGACTTTCGTGAAGATCGCACCTCTTGCCGTGACTTCAGTCGAACCAGCGGTCCCGCGCCAGTTCCTCCGTGCGCGACGCGTCCTCCAGCAGCGCGGCCACCTCGAAGCGGCGCGGCCACTGCCCGGCCGCCCACGCCAGCCCGGCGGCGACGCCTTCCACCGTGGCCGCGTGGACCGTGCCGTCCGGTGTGCGCCGCCAGTCCAGCTCCACACCGCCCGCGAGCAGCCGCTCGTGTTCCACATAGGTGGCGGGTGTGCCCGCGCCGAGCAGTACGCGGACGGACACCGGGACCTCGTACTCCTCGCCCTCCGTGGCCACCTCCGCCGTGACGCTCTCACCGAGCCGTCCGACCTGGAGCAGCTCCGCGAGGTCGGCGGCGCGGGCCGGGGCGACCGGCAGCAGCGGCACTCCGGCGGTGAGCGGCAGCAGGTCGGGGGCGTCCGCGACCACGGCGTCCGCCGCGTCCACGATCCGCACCTCGCCGTCCACGACCGCGCGCAACTCGTCGGGCAGCGTGACCTGTTCGGGGTCGAGATCCGCGACGGCCGTGTAGAGGGCGTGCAGCTGACGTGCCGTCACCTCGCGGTCCGGGTCGGCCAGCCGGGTCAACAGCTCGGCCGCGCCGCCCGGTTCTTCCAGCAGGGCGGCGACCGACGTCCGTACGCCCAGGGCGCGCAGCACCTGCGCGTCCTCGAAGCCGGACGCGTCCACCGGGTCGTACAGCCCGGCCAGCAGCGGATCGCCGCCCGCCGCGCGCAGACCGGCCGGACGGCGCCCGTCGAGCACGGGATGGTCGCGCAGCCACCAGGCGGTGTACGAGCGCACGCTCTCGGTGGTGCCGTCGGGCAGCAGGACCCGTACGGGCGCGGTCAGCGCGTCCCGCAGCGGTGGCCGCGCCAGCATGGCCAGCGCCTGCGGCCAGGCGTCGTCGTCCACGAGGTCCAGGTCGCGCACGGCGACGATCTCGGTGGCGACCGGCGGCACCGGTGTCTCGGGCAGCCGGTCCAGGACGTCCTCGCACCAGACGTCGACGGCGTCGAGGAGACCGGCGTCGTCGGGTTCGGCGAAGTCACCGTCGCGCGGCTCCAGTTCGTCCGGGTCCAGGACGACATCGGTGGCGCGTACGAGGGCGAAGCCGGCCAGCACCCCGCAGGCGGCGAGCGACTGTTCGCCCCACCGCTCGGCCAGGTCGGCGTCGCAGAGGGCGAGTTCGTCCTCGCGCATGACGGCGGCGAACGGGCTGCCGGGCAGGACGAGTTCACCGGCGGGGGCCAGTTCGCCGTCCTCGTCGGGCAGGGCGAGCGCGGCCAGCCACGGTTCGTCGCCGGGGTCCAGGTCCGCGTCCCGCACCAGGGCGAGGACGGTTTCGGCCAATTCCTCGGCGTCCAGTCCCTGTTCCTGGTCCCACATCTCGGCGGAGTCCAGCGAGGCGGCGACCGCCGCGCGTACCTCCGGGGTGGTCAGCACGGCGCGCGGCGAGGCGGGGAGGGCGCCCAGCTTCTCCAGCAGCGGGTGGGCGGCGTCGGGGTGCGCCACCTTCAGACCGAGCCTGGCCAGGTCGGACGGAGTGTCGGCGAGCGGCAGCAGGACCCGCCGGGGCCCGACCGCCGTACGGCCGCTGGCGAGCGGCACCGGCAGCCCGGACAGCCGGTCCGGGTCGACACCGGCCAGCGACTCGTACAGCCGCCGCCACCACTCGGGAGGCCGCTCGGCGCCGCCGATCCGCTCGATCGCGTCACCGAGGGGCAGCCGGCCCACCGTCAGGGACCGCAGCTCGGCGCGCCGTTCGAGTCCGGCGGGCAGCAAGGTGGGCAGCACTTCGGCCAGTACGCGTACGGTGTCGGCACCCGCGCCCTCCACGACCTCCGCCTCGAACGGCCGCAGCGCGGGCAACTCCTCGCTGGGGGCGGCCGGTTCGAGGAAGGCGACGCGCGGCAGCCGGCTCAGGATCGCGGCCCGCAGGACGCCGTCCAGCTCGCCCTTGCCGAGCGGCCCCGGCACCAGGTCGATGGTGCCGGTGGACACCGGCTGCCAGTCGCCGAGCAGTTCGGCGTACGCGTCGGCCGCCCGCTCCACCAGGAAGTCGGTGAGGGGTCCGGGCGCGGGGTGGCGCCTGGTGGTGTCCAGCGGCAGTGAGGCGATCAACAGCGCGGGGACGCCGAGGGGTTCGTCGGTCGGCGTCGGGGCGTGCACGACGGGTGCGGTACGGGGCCGGGCCGGGGCGCCCTCACCGTCCACGGGGACGGCCCAGGTGACCGCCCAGTGGGGGCGCAGGCGTTCCTCGACGGGGCGGCCTTCGAGCAGCTCGGGCGCGGTGGCGCCGTGGTGGCTGACGACCCGCCAGCGCCGTACGGCGTCCGCCGCGCTGTCCTCGACACGCACGTACGGGCCGTGCTCGGCGCGCGTCAACACCCTTTCGCCTTCCGGGGTTTCGACCACGATCTCGGCCAGGCCCGGCAGGGTCAGCAGCAGCGCGTCGTCGATCGCGGCGAGCAGCCGCTCCACCAGGTCGAGCGCGGTCCCGTCCCGCAGCGGCAGGATGACCACGGTGTCGTAGCCCTCGGGCGCGCTGCCCTCGGCGGGCAGCGGCAGCCGCAGCAGCGGCACGTGCCCGTCGCGGCGGCGCAGCTCGTCGCCGAGCCCGGGGCTCGCCCCCGCGGCCTCCAGGGCCAGCCCCCGCGCCTCGGCGAGCGACCAGCGGACGCCGCCGTGCCGGCCGACGACGGCCGGTTCGTCGCTGACGGCGACGACCGCGGCGAAACCGACACCGAACCGCCCCACGGCGGACTCGTGCCCCTCGCGTTTGGCGGAGGCCCGCAGGGTGCTGAGCGATTCGACGCCGGTCGCGTCGAGGGGCGCGCCGGTGTTGGCGGCCACGAGGACGGCGGGTCCCTCGGCGGTGGCCGGCCGCAGGGTGAGCCGGAGCCGGCCGGGGACGCCGGCGCGGGCGGCGGCGTCGGCGGCGTTCTGCGCCAGCTCGACGATCAGGCGGTCACGGTAGCCGCCGAGCGCGAGGTCCTCCTCGGCGTTGGCGTCCTCCCGGAAGCGGGCGGGACCCGCACCCCAGGAGGCCAGTACCGCACGCCGCAGCCGAGCCGTTCCGAACGGGTCGGCCTCCTCGGTCGTCGTGACGCTCACCCTGTGACTCCGCTCTGTCCGTCGCCTGCCGGTCCACTGCTCGCTAAGTGTGGGGCCCGAAGGTACCGCGCGACGGTGCGGGGGCGGAGGGCGGTGTCCGGGATCCGGCGGCGGTCCGGTCCGGACGCACAGGTCCGGCGCGCGGCGGGCGCCGCGCTGCCGGGGCCGTGATCCGGGGCGGGCCCGCCCCGGCCCCGCTCACCGGGCGTCGCTTATCGGCCATTCGCCGTCGTCGCGGGTCAGGAGGAGCTCACGGGACCGCGGCGCACGCGCGGCGCGCGCCGCGGCGGTGGGTCAGGAGCTGTCCGGGGACCCGGCCGTATCGCCGTCCCCGCCGCCGCCCGAGGGCTCCATCGAGAACGCGTCCGCGCCCAGTTCGTCCAGCACGTGCGGTGCCGGACGGGGGGGCGTGGGCATCACGGCCGCCTCCGAGTGGCCGCCGCAGCCGTACGCCAGGGACACCACCCGGCCGTCCGCCGGCGAGAACTCGTTCGCGCAGACGCCGAACGCCTGCCGCAGCGAGCCCGCGAGCGGCAGCAGGAAGCCACACGACACACACGGCGCGGGCGCCGCCTGCGCCATGGGCGTCTTCGCGCCGAACGACTCGTCCCAGCGGTCCGCCGCGATGTGGAGCCCGTACCGGGAGAGCACCCGGGCCCGGCGCATGCCGAGCTCCTCGGCGACCGCCGAGATGGTGCCGCGGCCGGTGGCCGCCGTCGTGGCGTCGCCCGCCGCGCCGTCGCGGTCCGTCTCCTCCGCGTCCTCCGCCTCGACCAGCTCGGCCAGGGCCCGCGGGGTGACGCCCTCGCGCAGGACGGAGTTCGGCGGGGGCACGTCCTCGCCGCTGTAGCCGGGCTCCAGGCGCAGATCCTCCGCCTCGGTCGGCAGCAGATCACCGGGGCCCATGTCGCCGGGGCGCAGCCGGTCGCTCCACGGCACCCATTCGGGGGCCTGGAGGGAGTCGGGGCCCGGCAGCAGCACCGTTTCGTCAAGCGTGACGAGCTTGGAGCGGGACGCGCGGGCGACGGTCACCGCCCAGCGCCAGCCGCGGTAGCCCATCTCCTTGCACTCGAAGAGATGGGTGACGACGCGGTCGCCCTCGGACACCGCCGCCACATGTTCGCCGACGACACCGGGCGCGGCAGCCTCCTCGGCTGCCGCCCTCGCGAGGTCTACCGCCTCGGCGCACAGGCGGTCGGGGGTTCGGCTTCGAGTCGTCGCAGCACTCACAGGTCTCGCTTCTCTCCTACGCCGTTTCACGGGTGCGCCGGCCGAGTCGCGAAGCACGGGCCGAGGGCGGAGCGGACCAGAGGGCCGCATCGACGTCCACGCCCGAGACCTCTCGGGCACACCTACCGTCAACCATTCTGCGGGATGACGAAGAGGCGCGCGGCCGAGAACAACCGCCGGTGGCGCGCTACGCACGCTACCTCCTCCACCGCCCGCCGCCCACCTGCACGCCCCCTTTCCCGGAGTCCGGGCAGCCCGCGGGCGGTGCGACAGGCCGGAAAAGTACCGGGAGACAGCGGTCGGGCGGGTCTCCGGGCGGCCGGGAAATCTCGGCAAAGTAATGAGAAGAAGTGCCGAAGTCAGCGCGTCAGCGACGTCAGGGGCGTTCCCTCACCCGAAGTGGGGGCAGTATGACGGGGTGGCAGCCGTCAGGTCGTCCGAGAGACCCGGTCCCTTCCGCAGAGCGGGCCGGTCGGTCGGCCGTGCCCTGCACCTGCCGATCACCGGCACCGCCAAGGGCATCCGCAAGGCCACGCACGCGCACGGCGCGGGCGAGTCCGGCCTCGGCAGGCTGATCGAGCTGCACGCCGTGAACGGCGCGGGTGACGTCATGATCACCGTCGCCCTCGCGTCGACGGTCTTCTTCTCCGTACCGACCGACGAGGCCCGTGGCCGCGTCGCGCTCTACCTCGCCGTCACCATGGCCCCCTTCACGCTCCTGGCCCCGGTGATCGGCCCGCTCCTCGACCGCGTTCCGCACGGCCGCCGGGCCGCGATGGCCGGCGCCATGCTGACCAGGGCGCTGCTCGCGCTGACGATGTCGGGCGCGGTGGCGACGGGCGGGCTCGAACTGTATCCCGCCGCACTGGGGGTGCTCGTCGCCTCGAAGGCGTACGGGGTCGTCCGCAGCGCCGTCGTGCCACGCCTGCTGCCACCGAAGTTCCCCCTGGTCCGGGCCAACTCCCGGGTGACGCTCGCGGGGCTGCTCGCGACGGGTGCGGCGGCCCCGATCGGGGCCGGACTCCATCAGATCGGGCCGCAGTGGCCGCTGTACGGGGCGTTCGTCATCTTCATCGCGGGCACGTTCCTGGCGTTCACGATGCCGCCGAAGGTGGACTCGGCCAAGGGCGAGCGGAAGATGCAGCTGGTGGCGCGCGGGAGCAAGAAGCGGCCGAGCCTGCGTACGGTCGGCCCCTCCGTCTTCAACGGCCTCCAGGCGAACGCGTCGCACCGCGCGCTCTCCGGGTTCCTGATCTTCTTCCTGGCGTTCCTGCTGCGCCAGCATCCGCTGGCGGGACAGAGCGCCGCCATCTCGCTGGCCATCGTGGGCGTCTGCGCCGGTACGGGCAACGCGATCGGTACGGCGGTGGGCGCCTGGCTCAAGGCCCGCGCGCCCGAGGTGATCATCGCCACCGTGCTGGGTCTGGCGCTCACGGCGGCGATCTTCGCCGCGGTCTTCTTCGGCGGCCTGACGATCGCGGTGCTCGCCACCACGGCCGGTTTCACCCAGGCGCTGTCGAAGCTGTCGCTGGACGCGTGCATCCAGCGGGACGTCCCGGAGGAGGTCCGTACGTCCGCCTTCGCGCGTGCCGAGACGCTGCTCCAGATGTCCTGGGTGGTGGGCGGCGCGATCGGTATCGCGCTGCCGCTCAACGGTGTGCTCGGGATGTCGGTCGCCGCGGCTCTGGTCGCGACCGGGGCGCTGTTCTCGCTGCGGGGGCTGCTCGGCGCGGCCCGGCACGGCGCGCCGCACCCGCGCGTCGGATGAGACGGGCCGGGCGATAGCCTTCGGCCCATGACCGTTGCGTTTATCTCTGCCAGGGCCCGCCGGACCGGTGTCGCGCTCGGCGCCGTCTCCGCGGGCCTGCTCGTCCTCTCGGCCTGCGACAAGCCGACTCCGATCGCGACGGTGACGGTGGGCACGGACTCCGTGCACTCCGAGGCGGCCTGCTACAACCACGGCAAGTCGCTGGGCGAGCAGTCAGAGCTGGCGAAGTGCCTCAACGACACGTCCGGGCGGAAGACGATCTCGGTCTCCCTGGACGACCGGATCCACTTCGGTGTCGACCCCGCGATCGCGGACAACGGCTGGACCTTCTACATCGACGGCCAGCGGGTCGAGCCGGAGCCGAACAAGGACACGTACCGCACCATCCAGGCGAGTTCGTTCTTCGCCTCCCAGACGGGCGAGCTGATCAAGTCCGTCAATCTCGGGATCGTGGAGACGAGCGAGAAGGAGAAGGCGGTCACCGGTGTCTGGAACTTCGAGCTGAAGAAAAAGTCCTGATCCCGACGGTCTGGCCGGGCCCGGTGAGGGAGGGGCGTTCGTGCGCGTACTCGTCGTGACCGCCGTGGCGGCCGAGGCCGAAGCGGTCTCCGCCGGACTCGGCGCGTCCGGTACGGCGGCCACGGAGCGGGTCCTGCCGGGCGGTTACGTCCTGAGCGCCCGGCCGGGCGCCGATGTGCTGGCTGCCGGGGTCGGTCCCGCCGCGGCGGCGGCCGGTACGGCGACGGCGCTGGCCGTCGCGTCGGCCGCGGTGCCGTCCGGTTCCCCCGCCGCTGTTGTCTCGTCCGCCGGGGTCTCCGCGTCCGGCTCCGCCGCCCGCGCGCCGTACGACCTGGTCGTCTCCGCCGGTATCGGCGGCGGGTTCCAACCGCTCGCCCCGCTCGGCTCGTTGGTGGTGGCGGACGCGATCGTCGCCGCCGACCTGGGCGCCGGGACACCCGGAGGTTTCCTGCCGGTGGACGAGCTGGGCTTCGGCCGCACCGTCCATCTCCCCCCGCCGGAGCGGGCCGCCCGGATCGCGCACCTGCTGGACGCCGTCCACGCGCCCGTTCTCACCGTCTCCACCGTCACCGGATCGTCGGCGCGCGCCGATGAGCTGGCGGCCCGTCACCCACGGGCCGCCGCCGAGGCGATGGAGGGCTTCGGTGTCGCGGAGGCCGCCGCGGCGTACGCGGCGCCGGTGATCGAGATCCGCGCGATCTCCAACGCCGTCGGCCCGCGCGACCGTTCGGCGTGGCGCGTCGGCCCCGCGCTGGACGCGCTGCGGTACGCCTTCCAGCAACTCAGCCCCGTCTTCGAGGAGTCGCCATGAGGCACGCCGCCCCGCCCCTGCGCATCGCGTACTCGCCCTGCCCCAACGACACGTTCGTCTTCGACGCCTGGGCGCACGGCCGGGTGCCCGGCGCCCCCGGACTGGACGTGACGTTCGCGGACATCGACATCACCAACGGCATGGCGGAGCGCGGCGAACTGGACGTGCTGAAGGTGTCGTACGCCGTGCTGCCGTGGGTCCTCGACGAGTACACGCTGCTACCGTGCGGCGGCGCGCTCGGCCGCGGCAACGGCCCCCTGGTCCTGACCCGCGAGCCGGCCGCCGACCTGACGGGGGCGACCGTCGCCGTACCGTCCGAACGGTCCACCGCCTACCTGCTGTTCCGGCTGTGGGCGGCGGAGGTCGTGCCGGGCGGGGTGGGCCGGATCGTGGTCATGCCCTTCCACGAGATCATGCCCGCCGTGCGCGACGGCAAGGTCGACGCGGGGCTCGTCATCCACGAGGCGCGCTTCACCTACCAGGAGTACGGGCTGCACCGGCTCGCCGACATGGGTGAGCACTGGGAGTCCACGACGGGCCTGCCGATCCCGCTGGGCGCGATCATCGCGAAGCGGAACCTGGGCCCGGACACGCTCCGGCTGCTGGCGGAGTCGGCGCGCACGTCGGTCCGGATGGCGTGGGACGACCCGGAGGCGTCCCGCCCGTACGTCCGCGCCCACGCGCAGGAGATGGACCCGGCGGTCGCGCGGCAGCACATCGCCCTGTACGTCAACGAGTTCACCGCCGACCTGGGACCGGACGGCTACGCGGCGGTCCGGGGGCTCCTGACCCGCGCGGCGGCGGAGGGCCTGGTTCCGCCGCTCTCCCCGGAGGCGCTGGCCTTCGGCTGACCAGCCGGGACCTCAGTCCTAGGCCCCATCGGTACGGGGCTGGTCCGCGCGGCCGATACGCGGACGCCGGACCCGTCCTAGCGTCGCATCCATGACCAACGACGCGAACACGAGCGGTGTCCTGGAAGAGGCCCTGGGGCGGCTGCACGCCTCCGGCCCCGAGATCTACGAGTGGCGTCTGACCAACCACGCCCCCATGGTGGTCGAGGCGCTCGCCACGCACGGCCGGTCGGCGGCCGTGCACCGGTGGCTGGACGCGTACGAGGCCAGGCTCGACGACTTCCCCTCCCCCGTGACCCCCGTGACCGACGCCAACTGGCGCGAGGCGCTGGGCGACACGCGCCGGGGAGCGGACTGGATCGGCTATTTCCTGCGGGCGATCGGCGAACGGCCCTGGCGTGACGTGCTCGCCGAGTGGTGGCCCCGGCTGCTGCCGGGCATGTACGGCGGCTCCACCCACCCGGTGATCCGGGTGGGCCACGCCGTACGCGTCATCACGGAGAGCGGTGAGAACGGGCCACGCCTCACCGAACTCGCCCACGGACTCGGCTACTGGGCCGCCCGGCACCACACGGTCCCCGGCGTCACCCCACTCCCCGGCGCCCCGGACGCCGACGACGCGCTGGAGGCGGTCCCCGCGATCAGCGACGTCCAGGGCGGCTTCCGGGACCGGCTCGCCCGGGTCGACCGGCTGCCGGTCTGGTCGGCGGACGTCACCGACCCGGACGCGGCCCGGGACCGGCTGACGGCCCTGGTGGCGGCGGCGACCCACCGCTACGCCACCCACGGCCACGGCGACGAGACGATGCTGGTCCACGCGGCGACGGCCCCCAACGCCGTACTCCGCACCCTGCCCGCCCTGCCGCGCGCCCTCTGGGTCCCGAGCCTGCACGCGGCCTGGACGGCCTCGGCGGCGGTGACCGCGATGTACGCCCCGGCCGCCCCCGCCCCGTACACCCCCGCCGCGTCCACGACGGCCGACGAGGTCCTCGAACGGGCCCTGGCCCACGGCGACGAGCACGTCATCAAGTTCACGGACACGGCGCTGGACGTCGGCGACGAACGGGCGCTGACGGCGGCACTGCGCGCGATCGACCTGAGCGAACCGCTGATCTACTGAGGAGGGAGCCCGGCCGGAGCGGGCTGGGGTCTGATCCGAACGACAGGCGCTAGACGTCGAGTTGGTCCGCCACCGCGCGCAGCAGACCCGCGATGTTCGCGCCCTGCGACTTGTCCGGGTATCGGCCGCGCTCCAGCACCGGTGTGATGCTCTCCAGAAGCGTCGTCAGGTCCTGGACGATCGAGGCCAGTTCGTCGGGCTTGCGGCGCTGGGCCGCCGCCACCGACGGGGCCGGGTCGAGGACCGTGACCGACAGGGCCTGGTCACCGCGTTGACCGGCGACGACGCCGAACTCGACGCGCTGGCCCGGCTTCAGTGCGTCGACTCCGGCAGGGAGGACCGATGAGTGGACGAAGACGTCGCCGCCGTCGTCACGGGAGAGAAAGCCGAAGCCCTTCTCACGGTTGAACCACTTGACCTGGCCGGTAGGCACGTCTGTCCTCGTCCTCATATGTGTCGGGGGCGCTGGCGCGCACAGAAACGGCTCTGGATAGCACTACAGCGGGTCGGACGACCCGCCTTCCCCAAGGCTAATGGTCCAGGGGCTGGTGACAAGACGTCGCCGGTTGGTTCCTGTCCGCATGGAACTACCCTGGTGGAGTGACCGCTACTCCTTCATCGCCCGCCACGGAACCCGCTCCGGCCGACGCGTCCGGACCCGGCGCCGAACCGCCCGGTCCCGGTGACCGTCTCGTGCGGATCGGCGCGATCGTCTTCATCGTCGGCGCGGTCGCCACACTGGTCACCGTGGCCCCACTGTTCCTGGGGACGGACCCGTTCCCGACCGTCGCCTACACGCTGTGCACGCTCATGGCCGTCGGCTTCGTGATCGCCGGCGCCGGGCTGCTGCGGTCCATCGCCGCGCAGCGCCGTCAGGCCAGATCGGCCGCGGGCTCCGCCACGTAGGCGCGCAGCCACTCCGGGAACGCCCGCAGGTCCGGCAGCACCACGTCCGCGCCCGCTGCCCGCAGCTCCTCCTCGCCGCAGGGGCCGGTCGGCACCGCGACCGAGAGCGCGCCCGCCGTACGGGCACCGCGCACATCACCCGTGTGGTCGCCCACGTACACGCTCGCGCCGTGTTCGCGCAGCGCCTCCGCCTTCGCCTCCGCCCAGAGCCATCCGATGACCGCGTCCGGTTCCACACCGAGATGGGCGAGGTGCAGCTTCGCGTTCGGCTCGTGCTTCGCCGTCACGACGATCGCCCGCCCGCCGAGCGCCCGCACGGCCGCCACCGCCTCCCGGGCACCGGCCATCAGCGGCGTCGGCGCGATGGCGTGCGTGGGATAGATCTCCCGGTACCGGTCCCCCATCGCCGCTATCCGCTCCGCCGGGAACCAGTGCGCCAACTCCTCGTCGAGCGGCGGCCCCAGCCTCGTCACGGCCAGATCCGCGTCGATCGGGACACCGGTCTCGGCCGAGAGCGCGAGGTAGGCGGCGTGGATGCCGGGCCGGGAGTCGATGAGCGTCATGTCGAGATCGAAGCCGACCGTCAGCGGGCGGTCGGGGCCGGCTGACGGGGGCGGGGCCGGGAGCGAAGTCATATCAGCATTGTGCCCGGACCCCTCCGCCGGTCGGTGGCCTGATCTCGACGCTTAGACTTAGCCAAGCCTTACCAAGCCACGCCCACGCCCCACGCCCACCCCGTGCCACAGTCCGCCACCGTGGCCCCGGAGCCCAGCACCCGATTGGTCCCGATGACAGCCGCCGCCGTCCCGACGACACACCGCACCAGACGCGCCCTCGTCGCCCGCCGTATCGGCTGGACGACGGTCGCCGCGGTGGCGCTGCTGCTCGCCGTCCTGCTCAGCCTCGCGGTCGGGGCGCGCGCCGTCGCGCCGGGTGCGGTCCTCGACGCGCTGCTCGACGGGGGGCACAGCGAGGACGCCGAGGTCGTACGGCAGCTGCGGGTGCCCCGTACCGTCGTCGGGCTGATGGTCGGCGCCGCGCTCGCGCTCGCCGGTACGGTCCTCCAGGGCATCACCCGCAACCCCATCGCCGACCCCGGCATCCTCGGAATCAGCCAGGGCGCGGCGGTCGGCGTCGTCATGGCGATCGCCTTCGCCGGGGTGCACTCGCTGACCGGATACGTGTGGTTCGCGTTCGCCGGGGCGGCCGTCGCCTCGGTCGCGGTCTACGCGATCGCCTCACGCGGCAGGGGCGGCGCGACCCCGGTCAAACTCGCCCTCGGCGGCGCCGCGATCAACGCGCTCCTGGTGTCCGTGACCATGGGCATCCTGACGACGCGGGCCGCCGCGCTGGACGAGTTCCGCTTCTGGCAGGTGGGGTCGGTCGCGGGCCGGGACGCCGAACTCGTCGGCCAGGTCTGGCCGTTCCTCCTGGTCGGCACGGTGCTGGTGGTGAGCGTCGCGCGGGGGCTCGACGCGCTCGCGCTCGGCGAGGACGTCGCGAAGGGCCTGGGGCAGAACGTCGGAGCCGTCCGGGTCGTGGGCGGCGTCGGCGCAACCGTACTGGTCGGCGTCGGGGTCGCGGCGGCCGGCCCGATCGCCTTCGTCGGCCTCGCCGTCCCGCACATCGCCCGCGCGATCGTCGGCACCGACCACCGCTGGCTGATGCCGATGGCCGCGCTCGTGGGGCCGGTGATGCTGCTGGTGGCGGATGTGCTCGGCCGGGTGCTGTTCCCGCCGGGCGAGGTGCCCGCGGGTGTGATGACGGCGCTGCTCGGTGTGCCGTTCCTGGTCGCTCTCGTACGCAGGAAGGCGGTACCGGCATGAGTACGGCCACGGCCGACCGCGAGGTGGTCGCCAAGGGCGCGGGGGTGCTGCCCGCGGGCTACTCGCTCGTACGCGTCCGGCTGGGCACCCGGCGCGTGTCGTTCCTCGTGCACCGGCGCGCGGCGGTCGTCATCTGCGCCCTCACCGTGCTGCTCTCGCTGGTCTGTGTCGCCTACCTCAGCGTCGGCGAGAGCTTCGTCTCCCCCGCCGAGGTGCTGAAGGTGGTCCTCGGACAGCCGTCGCCGGACGAACTGGTCGTCGGCACGCTGCGGCTGCCGCGCATGGTGGTCGGTCTGCTCGTCGGCGCCGCCTTCGGGGTCTCCGGCGCGCTCATCCAGACCGTCGCCCGCAACCCGCTGGCCAGCCCGGACATCATCGGTGTCACGCAGGGCGCGAGCGCGCTGACCGTCTTCGCGATGACGTACGGCGTCACGTCGTTCGCCGTCCTGCCCTACCTCTCGGTCACCGGCGGCATGCTGGCCGCGGTTCTGGTGTACGTCTTCGCCTGGCGCGGCGGGCTGCACGCCACCCGCTTCGTCCTCATCGGCATCGGCTTCGCGATCGCGCTGCGCTCGCTCACCACGCTGTTCATGACGAAGGGCGACTATCTGGTCGCGCAGCAGGCGCAGGTGTGGATGACGGGCTCGCTCAACGGCCGCGGCTGGGACGAGGCCGCGCCGCTCGGCTGGGTGCTGCTGATCCTGCTGCCGGCGGTGGCGTGGGCGGCGTACGCCCAGCGCACGGTGTCGCTGGACGACGGGACAGCCACCGCGCTCGGCGTACGCCTGGGGCATGTACGGCTCGGACTCGTACTGCTCGGCGTGGTGCTGGCGTCGGTGGCGACCGGCACGGCGGGGCCGGTGGACTTCGTCGCGCTGCTCGCCCCGCAGATCGCGCGGCGGATGACGCGCACGGCGCAGATCCCGCTGCTCTGCTCCGCGCTGCTCGGCGCGGTGATCGTCGTGCTCGCCGACCTCTTCGCGCGCAAGCTGTTCGCGCCCACCGAACTGCCCGTGGGTGTGCTCACGGCGGCGATCGGTGCCCCGTATCTGATCTGGCTGATCATCCGCAGCCGTACCGCAGGAGCTGGAGCATGAGCATGGGCGCAGGAACGGGAACAGGCGCGGGCGCGGAAACGGGAACGGGCGCGGGCTTGGGCGTGGGCGGTGGCCGGGCGAAGGGACGCGAGAACGGCGTGAGCCGGCTCGCGGCCCACGAGCTGACGCTCGCCTACGACGAGCGCACCGTCGTCCACGATCTCGAACTGGCCGTGCCCGACGGCCGGGTGACCGTGATCGTCGGCCCCAACGCCTGCGGCAAGTCGACCACGCTGCGCGCGCTCGGGCGGCTGCTGAAGCCGAAGAGCGGTGCGGTGCTGCTGGACGGCGCCGAGCTGGCGAGCATCCCGACGCGGAGGATCGCGCAGTCGATCGGTCTGCTGCCGCAGTCGCCGTCCGCGCCGGAGGCGATCACCGTGGCCGACCTGGTCTCGCGCGGGCGCCAGCCGCACCAGCGGTGGTGGCAGCAGTGGTCGGAGGAGGACGAGCGGGCCGTCACGGACGCGATGGCGCGTACGGATGTGGCCGGGCTGGCCGAGCGGTCGGTCGACGAGCTGTCGGGCGGGCAGCGGCAGCGCGTATGGATCGCCATGGCGCTGGCGCAGGAGACGGATCTGCTGCTGCTGGACGAGCCGACGACGTTCCTGGACATCGCCCACCAGGTGGAGGTCCTCGACCTGTTGCGCCGGCTCAACCACGAGCAGGGCCGCACGGTCGTGATCGTGCTCCACGACCTCAACCAGGCGGCGCGGTACGCCGATCACCTGGTGGCGATGAAGGAGGGCCGGATCGTCGCGGAGGGCGGCCCGGACGAGGTCGTCACGGCGGAGCTGGTACACGAGGTCTTCGGCCTCGAATCGGTGGTGGTCCCGGACCCGGTGACGGGGTCACCGCTGGTGGTCCCGGGCGCGCCCTACCGGCCGGGAGAGTAGCCGCCCCCGTCGGTCACTCGCGTAACGGCCGTTCGCCGGGGCACCCGGAGAGGGAGCCGACGCGCGACGAACGCGTCGACCGGGGACGGGAGATGGCTGACCATGGCGATGGTGGAGCGGGACCGCGGACAGGGACAGGGACGGGGCCGGGAGCACGCGGCGCACGACGGGCCGGCCGGCCGGGTGGGCGACGGACCGGGGCCGGTGACCGGGCACGAGCCGGAGCCACTGACGGACCTGGAGCGGGGCACCGTGCAGCGGGCCCAGCTCCGCGCCCGTATCGCCGACATCGCGTGGACGGCGCTCATCGTCGTCCTCGGCCTGTGGGCGCTGTGGAGTGCGGTCGGCATCGCGCGGGAGACGGAGAACGCGGTCGTCTACTGCCTGATCGGCGGCGTCCTGTTCACGGTGGCACTGGGGGCCCGCTTGTCGACCCTGAAGGCACGGGCGCGCACACATCTGTAGGGGACGGTTCGCGGGCAGCCGGGCGGCCGAGCAGGAGGGCCGCTTCCGGCGTCTCAGCGGCGGCGGGAACGCCAGACCAGGAAGAGGGCCGAGCTGACGGCCGCCACCCGGATCACCACCGGCCAGGTCGACGAGATCGCCTCGGACATGGCGCCCTCCGGGATGGGCTCGCCCCAGCGTTCCGTCGTACGGCCCCAGAGCCAGACCCCGCCGCCGATCACGGCCACGACCGGCAGGCCGAAGACCGCGAGCTTCGCCTCGAAACGGGACATCCGGCGTGAGGCGTACGCGAGGACCCAGCCGCCCGCGAGTGCCAGCCAGGAACCGAGGACCGCGCCGACGACGAGGAGGGCGGCGGCCAGCAGCAGGAACGGGTTGGTGAGCCGCAGTCCGGGCCCCGCGCCCGTGCCGCCGACGGCCTTCCTGGCGCGGGGGCGCAGTCGTGGCAGCAGACCGCGCCGGTCGGGCGTCACCGCCACTTCCACCGCGCGGGCCTCCTCCGCCGCCTTCGCCTCCGCCGCGAGGCGGGCCTTCTCGGCGCGCTCCTCGGGCGTCGGCGGCGGCTTCAGTATCTCGGGGATCTCGACTCCGCCGACGAAACCGGAGACACCGGTCGCCGCGCCCGTCGGACCGGCGTCGACGCGCCACCAGTCGGGTTCGCCGCCGGAGTCGCCGAGTTCGTGCATGGGCGCCAGATGCGGCGGGAGGGCGGTGGGTTCGGCGGGCGTCTCGGGTTCGGCCCGGCGTTTCTGCCTCGGCAGTGAGGGCCCGTCAGGCCCCCGCCCCTCGCGGGGCGCGCCGAGCCCGAGACCGAGCCCGAGGCCGCGTCCCAACCTGCCGCGCTGCTTGGGGAGCTCCGGCCCGGACCGGGACCCGGCCCCGGACCGGGGTTCCGGGGCCGGATCGCGCGACGGTCCGGGTGACGGCTCCGGCTCCGGCCGCCGGTCGGCGTATGTGCCGCCCGTCGCCGCCGCGCCCACCACATGGTCCGGCGAACCGAGCCGTCCCAGGATGCGGCGGACGGCGGCGGGACTGTCACCGCCGGACTTCCCGCGCTGTCTGTCGATCTCGCCCCGCAGCTCGGAGACGAGTCTCATCCGGTCACCGGAGGGCAACTGCCGTTGCTGGGCCACGTCTCCGACCCTGCTCAGATAGTCGTAGACGAGCTGGTCGCTCTCGATCCCCACACTGCCCTCCGCACATACGCGCCGTACCTGGGGCCGATGGTGTCGCGCTCGTCCCCGTACGTCCAGTACGGCGCGTGCGGGGCGGCTCCCGGGTCGCGCCCGACGTCCAGGTCGTGTCTTCGACCCGGCGCCGTCCGCCCGCAGGGCGGCGCCCGCGGCGGCCGGTGCGGTGCGTCGCGAGGCGGAGGACCGGTCTCGTACGGGACGTACCCGGCCGACTTACGACCACGCGGCGAGGTGCCGCGCCAGACGCCTCGGGCCGGGCGGGACTTCGAAGACACGACCTACGCGGGCGGCCCCGGCGGCCAGGGCACGTCCGCCACGAGAGGAAGGATCATCTCCTCCTCGTAGTCGAGGTGCGCGGTCAGCTCCGTCGTCATCCGCGCCAACTCGGCGCGGAAAAGCGGCGGACGGGCCGCGCCGATGTCCGCGAGCAGCGCCACGAGACGCTCCTGGACGGCGGCGACCGTGCGGTGCTCGGCGCGGAGCCGGTCGAAGACATCCGTCAACCGCGGGTGGTAGTGCGCGATCCCGGGGAACAAGTGCCCGTCCTCGCCGGTGTGGTGGAACTCCAGCGCCTGACAGAACGCCAGACAGCGCTGCCGGATCTGCAACCCGAGGCCCGGCACCGGGGGCTCCCCGGGGCCCTCGTGGGCGGCGAGCGCCGCGAGGTGCGCGTCGACGTCGGCGGTCACCAGCCGTAGCTGGAGGCGCAGTTGGTCGTGGACCTCCAGGATCTTGTCGGCCAGGGTCCGCACCTCGCGCGGGCTCTCCCCGTCGGGCACGGCGGGCTCCAGCACCACGACCGGCGGGGTGCCGGTGGTCGCGGCCCGGTGGTCGCCGTATCCGGGCAGTTCGCGTACGACGTGCGCGAACAGCTCCTCGCGCCTGGCCCCTTCGGCCGGGACCGCGAGGGCGTGACCGGTGCTGGTGCCGATCTCGACGCCGACCACGGGGTGTTGGAGCAGATCGCGGTACCAGTGGGGTTCGTCGGGGGCGCCGAGGCCGGAGGCGACGAGCAGGAGCGAGCCGCCGTGGCGTACGTACCCGAGCGGAGTGGTCCTGGCGGTTCCGGACCGGGCGCCGGTGGTGGTCAGCAGGAGCAGGTTCCCGCCTTCGAAGGGTCCGCCGGCCTTCCCCCCGTTGGCGCGGAACTCCTCGATGACGGATTCGTCGGACGGTGACGGTGTGGGCATGCGTGTGTGTTCTCCGGAAGATGAGGGCGGCCCCGGTCGCGGCGCGCGTGACGGCGCCGCGGCAGACCGAACCGGCCGCGAAGGACGGAAAGCGGGGACGGGAAGTGAGGACGGGAGGTGAGGACGGGAGGTGACGTGCGGCGGCGCTCGTTCGCGCTCGCGGCGGTCACCTACGAGGTCACAGAAGTCGCATACGGGTCGCGGAGTACGTACTCATGGCGGATTCCCTGCGTGAAGGGTGCTCGCCCGGTCACCGGCCCGCCCACTGCTCTTCGGCCGGCGCCACGCGGCACCGCGCCCATTACACGCAGCCACCCGCCACCTGTCAACAAGCCTCGGACGGCCTCCCCGCACCGCGCCGTACGGCCCCCGGCGTCCACCACCCCGGCCCGGCGGCCCGCAGGGGCTAACGTGGGGCGGATGGGAATCAGCTAGCCGCCCCTGGAGGCGCACGTGTCCGAACGAACCGGCGCAACGCCCCCGCGTACGCTCGCGGAGGCCCTGCGCACCCGCGACGACGACGCGCTGGCCGCTCTGCTGCGCGCGCGTCCCGATCTGCTGAGCCCCGTACCGAACGACCTCGGCCAGCTCGCCACCCGCGCCGGCACCCGCGCCTCCGTGATGCGGGCGCTGGAGCGTCTGGACCGTTTCACGCTCCAGACGGCGGAGGCGCTGGCGGCCTCGACCGATCCCGCGCCGTACGAGGCCCTGCTCGCCCTGATGACCGGCGACGAGGGTGACGCGCGGGTCGAGGCGGCCCTGCCGCGCGCCGTCGCCACGCTGCGCGAACAGGCGCTGATCTGGGGCGCCGACGACCGGCTGCGGCTGGTCCGTACGGCCCGCGAGATCCTGGCCCCCTCCCCCGGCCACCCCTCCCCCACCGGCCTCGGCCCGACCGTCGCCGAGGCCACGGCGGGGATGTCGCCCGGCCGGCTCCAGGAGATCATCACCACCGCCGGTCTGCCGTCCACGCACGACCCGGTCTCGGCGGTCGCCGCGCTCTCGGCGCTGTTCACCGACCGCACCCGCATGGCGGCGCTGCTCGACACCGCCCCGCCCGACGCGCTGACCGTCCTCGACCGGCTGGTGTGGGGGCCGCCGTACGGCGAGATCACCTCGAAGCCCGCCCCGCCCGTGCAGTGGCTGCGCGACCGCGGGCTGCTGCTGCCGACCTCCACACGGACCGTGGTGCTGCCGCGCGAGGCCGCGCTCCATCTGCGCGGGGGCCGCGCGCACCGCGACACCGAGCCGGAGCCGCCGGCGATCCTGCCGCGTCCCTCGGCGTCGTCGTCGGCCGCCGGCCGTCCACAGATTGTGGACAGCGCGGCGGCCGCGCAGGCGTACACCGCGCTGGAGACGATCGAGGAGCTGGCCAAGGAGTGGAACGAGGGCGGCCCGAACGTCCTGCGCGCCGGAGGTCTCTCCGTACGCGACCTCAAGCGCACCGCGACCGCGCTGGACGTCTCCGAGCCCGTGGCCGCCTTCTGGGTCGAACTCGCCTACGCGACAGGGCTGTTGGCGGCGGACGGCGAGGCCGACGAGCGGTACGCGCCGACACCCGCCTACGACCAGTGGCCCGACCTGCCCCCGGCCGAACGGTGGGCCAGACTGGCCACCGCCTGGCTCGGCGCCACCCGCACCGCCGGCCTCGTCGGCGGCCAGGACAGCAAGGGCCGTACGCTCGCCGCGCTCGGCCCCGACCTCGACCGGGGCGCCGCGCCGGAGGTACGGCGCCATGTACTGGACCTGCTCGCCGGCCTCCCGGAGGGCGCCGCCCCCGACCCGGAGAGCGTGCTCGCCCGGCTGCGCTGGGAGCGCCCGCTGCGCGGCGCGGCGGCCGGCCGGCCCGAGGACCTGCGGGCGCGCATCGCCGCCTGGACCCTCAACGAGGCGGAGATGCTGGGCGTGACCGGCCGCGGCGCGCTGTCGTCGCACGGCCGCGCGCTGATCGCCCGGGACACCGGGGCGGGCGGGGTGGGGGGCGCGTTCCCGAAACCGGCCGCACGGGCGGCCACCGGCGCCGAGCTCCCGGCCGCCGGTCTGCACGCCGCCCACGCCCTCGCACCCCACCTCCCGGAACCCCTCGACCACGTCCTCCTCCAGGCCGACCTCACCGCCGTCGCCCCCGGGCCGCTGCTGCGCCCGCTCGCCGAGACGCTCTCCGTGATCGCCGACATCGAGTCGCGCGGCGGCGCCACCGTCTACCGCTTCACGCCCGCGTCCGTGCGCCGGGCGCTCGACGCCGGACAGTCCGCGTCCGACCTGCACGCGTTCCTGGCGGCCCACAGCCGCACGCCGGTACCGCAGCCGCTCAGCTATCTCATCGACGACATGGCGCGCCGCCACGGGCATCTGCGGATCGGCTCCGCGTCGGCGTACGTGCGCTGCGACGACGAGGCCGTACTCGACGAGATCCTGGCCGACCGGCGCTCCCAGGGCCTGCGGCTGCGGCGCCTCGCACCCACCGTCCTCGCGGGGCAGGCCGACCCGACGACGCTGCTGGACGGGCTGCGCGCGATGGGCCTGGCGCCGGCCGCCGAGTCCGCCGACGGCGATGTCCTGGTCACGCGCGCCCACGCGCACCGCACGCCGCCGCGTACGCCGCCGGCCCCCGTGCCGGACGGCCCGCCCGTGCCCGCGCCGACCCTGCTGGGCGCGGCGGTACGGGCGATCCGGGCCGGCGACCAGGCGGCGACCGTCGTACGGAAGACGCTCCCCGGACCGGCGGACGCCGCGGCCACGGGCCAGACCGCCCGCGGCGACCTGCCCCGCACCACGTCGGCCGAGACCCTGGCGACGGTCCAGGCCGCCGCGCTGACGGGCTCGGCGCTCTGGATCGGCTACGTGAACGCGGAGGGCGCGGCGAGCCAGCGGGTGATCGCGCCCGTGCGGGTCGAAGGCGGCTTCGTGACGGCCTACGACCACACGGCGGACGAGGTCCGCACCTATCCGCTGCACCGCATCACGGGTGTCTCGGAACTGGCGGACGACCCGGCGTAGCGCCGCGCGGGACGCTACTTCGGGGTCTTCTTCGCGGTCTTCTTCACGGTCGCGGTCTTACCGGCGGCCGTCCTGCCCGCCGCCTTCTTCGCCACCGTCCGCTTCGCGGGAGCCTTGCCCGGCGCCGTCCTCCCGGCCGCCGTCCGCTTCGCCGGAGCCACCGGCTTCTTCCTGTCCGCCACCGCCGGCTCGCGCTTCACCGCGGCCCGCACGCGCTCGGTCCACGGCGCACGCCCCGTCGTGGGCGTGCCCACACCCGCGCGCCGGGCCTTCTTCTCCGCCGCCCGCTCGCGCCGCTGCCGCTCGTGCTCCTCCTCGCGCTCCCGCTCACGCTGGGCCTGCGCCTCCAGCGAGCGGAACCCCAGCGTGTGGAAGCGGTGGCTGAACCGGCGCCCGATCAGCAGATACGCCAGGAACGCACCACTCGTGTTCATGATCACGTCGTCCACGTCGAAGGCCCGGCCCTCGACGATCGCACCCTGCGCCAGTTCCACCATGGTCATCGTGATCACGGTCAGCACCATCACCCGCAACATCCGGAACCTGCGCGGCACCAGCACCGGCAGCAACAGCCCGAACGGCGCGCCCATCAGCACATTGCCACCGACCTGCTTGCACGCGGCGAGGAACGTGTAGTCCTCGGCGTACTGGCGCAGCGAGTGCCCCGGCTGGAGATTGGACCCGGCGATCTCCGACGACGCGGGCGACGGCGTGAGCGTCAACTCCGCGAGAACGGCGGCGAACCCGACGAGCGACAGCAGCGCGACGGCCAGAATGACCACCCGCAGCACGGCCCCGGCCCACGATGTACTCCAGGACGACGTCGCGCTCACCGAGCCGTCCACCCCACGGGCGGTACCCCGCCCACCCATCCGTTCCATTTCAGCGGCCATACGCCGCGCTTGCCCCCGACCCACCCGCCTACGCACCCGATGTTCCAGACAGCGCCCGAACTAGACAGGCAGGTCCCAGCCCGGCCCGTCGGGCGCCCCGAGCCACACCCGTTGGACGTCGGGCGTGATGGTCATTCCGAACTCCGACAGATGCGGGGAGCCGTGGCCCTGCCAAAGCGCGACCGACTCCTCGACCACGTTCCACAACTTGAGCGGGCCACGCTGAATCACAGTCCAGCCGCCGCCTTCCACAGGCCTTGTCCGTGCCTGTGACCCGGTGGCGACGTCGAGGAGGACCTGCTCCCCACCCACGCCAAGCCGCTCGGCCGAGGGCGCGGCAAGCTGCGCGACGAACCGGCAGACCCAGTCGTCCAACAAGGCGGGGTCGATCCTGCTCCGCCGCTCGTCACCCGGCAGCAGTTCGAGGGGGCCGTGCGGCGGTCGATCGTGCGGGCGGGCCATCATGAACGACGTGTATCCGGGCAGGAACCGGCCCCTGGCACCGCCTGCCCCGTCAGCGGTGAGGCGCACGAGACCGTGACCGAATCCCCACCCTGCAAGCGTGACGAGCAGGCTCCCTCCGTCCCTGATCTGCCCCAGCAGCCCGTACGGGACGTGCCGCATGGAGCAGAACGCGAGCACGACGTCGTACGGTGCCCTGCCCCCGTAACCGCGCAACCCGTCCGCGGTGATCAGGGCGGGCGCGTATCCGGCTTCAGCGAGCGCCTTTCGGGCGCGCTCGGCCACGGCGGGGTCTGTTTCGACGGCGATCGTGTTGTCTTCGCCGGTCACTTCGCAAACGTAGGCCGTCGACAGACCGGTACCCGCGCCAATGATCAGTGTCCGCTTCCCTGGTGCGGTTCCCGCTTGCTCGATCATCCGGAGGATGAGGCCGGGAAGGGTCGATGACGAGGTCGGAGTGCCGCCGACGACGGGGGTGGCTGCGTCTTCGGCCAGCACACCGTCGATTTGCGTGACCCATGTCGTGTTCTCGTACGCGAGGCGCGACCAGTCCTCAGCGGGAAGGGTGTCACGGTGAACGGGAGTCCATACGGTGACGCCCGGTGGTTCACTAGGCCGATAGATCGCTGGGCCGAGAAAAGTCTCACGGGGCACCGCGGCAGCGGCACGCCGCACATCCGGGTCGTGCAGCAAGTCGTCGTCGACGAGCTGCTCGACGAGGCGGTGGCGCAGAACGGCGGCGAATTCAGGGGATGGATCAGGAGTCATGGGGAGCGCCCATCTGTAGGGTATCGGCAAGTGCGCCTGAAATGGCCTGTACCGTCGGCTCGTCGACGAAGGCCCACTGTCCGTTTGGGTTGCATTCAAGGAACCACCACCGACCGTCCGCATCGAGAGCGAAGTCGAACGCGCCGAAGGCCAGCTCGAACATCTGAAGGTAGCGCTGGACGGCGGCACGGATGTCGCGCGGCACCGGGACAGGGGAACAGCTGATAAGGCGCTGGTCTTGGCGCCAGTCGAGATGGTCACCGTCGGTGTCGATACGGGTAGCGAACACCCGGTTGCCGACGGCCGCGAGACGGATGTCGGCGACCTTCGGTACGCACGCTTGGAACAGGTGCGGGCACCCGGCGATCGATTCGTCGAGGTCGCCTGAGCGGACGGCGTCGACCCAGATGGTTCGGTGCCTTCCGTCCTCGCCGGCCAAGTGCACGTCGTGCACCGGCTTGTAGATCACGTTCCGGTGTTCGGCCGCGAAAGTGCGGGCGTCTTCGGTCACGTTCGTGATCAAGGTATCCGGAACGGTCAGACCGAGACGGGCAGCGGCGGCGAGCTGTGCGGGTTTGTATCCGGCTGCACGGTTCCGGATGGGGTGATTCACGTGCAGGGCACCGGGCAGGGCCGTCAGCATCCCCGTGTAGCCGGTGCGGGACTGCTCGATACCGAATCGCTGCTCGGCCGTCTTGGCCTGTCCCGGGTCGCCGTACGGGGTGGGACGCCGCCAGTAGACCGAGCGAACCGCTGAGAGTTCGACGTGCCTGGTCGCTGTCATCAGGTCCCCGGTCAGTGGACCTGCACCGATGCGAGCACTCATATGTGCGGGGCCGGCGAAGTCGGTCGCCGGATCGAGCCGTACCGCTGGGACGCCCCGGCCGTACAGTTCGGTCAGTACCAGGTCTGCAGTGATGTCAGCGAGCGCGGTGATCACGAGAACCGCCGAGTCGGCCATATCAGTCCGGCACGTGGTCTTCGAGAGCGTCCGAGTCCGCCGGTGCGGGCGGCTGAGCGCCGCCGCCGTCGGCACCGGTCGCTGTTGGGGACGACGTGGACCGGTTGGTGCCGTGCCCGCCCATATCGACCCGCCGACCGTCGATGTCGAAGTACCGCGTCGTCTGAGTCGCGGCATCGATCCCGGTTCGGATGTACGGCAGTTCGACAGGATCAGGGTAGGAAGCCAGTCGTTTGATCGCCCACGGCTTCATCGCCGATCCGGCCGGACCGCTTGCGTGTCTCGTCGGTTCGCTCATGCCGTGATCATGGGGCTTTTCACCGGGACGCCGGAACCTCGTACGTTTCCCACTTCGGGACGTCCTGAAGCGAGTAGAACGTCCTTGGCAGCGTCCGAAGCGGGGAGCCACAGAGTGCCGAACGAACGACTGCGGGCCGCTTTGACGTCCCGGGGATGGACCCACGCCGACCTGGCCGAGGCGGTGGGGGTGGATCCCAAGTCCGTTGAACGATGGGTCAATCTCGGACGCACCCCTCGAAAGGTGACAGCCCTCAAGGCCGCCGAGGCGCTGGAGGAGGACGTACACGCGCTGTGGCCTTCACTGCGGCAAGGACGAACGACACAAACCGTCAGCCCGGAGCTGGTGGCGCTGTACGCACAGAGAGCGGATCTGCCCGTGTCGGTCTTCACGGAACTCCTCACCATGGCCCGTAGGCGGATCGACGTGCTTGTGTACGCGGCCGTCTTTCTTCATGAGGCCTATCCCCGGCTCAACGGCCTGCTGCGCGAGCGGGCCGCAGCGGGATGCCTGATCAGGATCGCCGTTGGCGACGCCGACAGCGTCAATGTGCGCCACCGAGGTCAGGAGGAGAGGTTCGGCCACGGAATCGAGTCCCGTTGCCGCCTGGCGCTCATGCACTACCGGTCGCTCGTCGATGTTCCGGGCATCGAGCTGCGTACGCACGGCACGACCCTCTACAACAGTATCTACCGAGCGGATGATCAGCTGCTGGTCAACGCCCACGTCTGGGGCGTCAATGCCTACGGCGCCCCGGTCTGGCACCTGCGGCGTATCAACGGCGGCAGCATGTTCGACACCTACACCGCAAGTTTCAACGCCGTCTGGGAGACAGCCCGGCCGGTGGAGGGATGAGGCCATGACACGGACCGAGTACTACGACGATCCCGACGCGCCCGAGCCGAACAGTATGGTCGTCGCCGCCTCGGCAGTGGTCACCGACGATCGGGGGCGCGTCCTGCTGCAACGGCGGCGGGACAACGATCTGTGGGCGCTGCCCGGTGGGGGGATGGACATCGGCGAGTCGCTGCCGGGCGCGGCCGTTCGTGAGGTCGGGGAGGAGACCGGTCTCGACGTCGAGATCACCGGTCTCGTGGGCACCTACACCGACCCGCGGCACATCATCGAGTACAGCGACGGCGAGGTGCGGCGGCAGTTCAACGTGTGTTTCACCGCGCGCGTGGTCGGTGGACGGCTGACCATCTCCGACGAGAGCACGGAACTGCGCTTCATCGAGACGGCCGAGATCGACTCCCTGCCCATGCATCACACCCAGCGGCTGCGCCTCCAGCATTTCCTGGAGCCCCGGCCAACGCCCTACCTCGGATAGCGCCGCCAGAAAGCCGGAGGCCCGAAAGGGGGCCCGATACGCCACACTGGACGTTTGGCCGTGGGAAGTGGCCGTACGAAGGACGGAAGGGCGCTGCTGTGAACGGACCTCTCATCGTCCAGAGCGACAAAACGTTGCTGCTGGAGGTGGATCACGAGCAGGCGGACGCCTGTCGGCGGGCCATCGCGCCCTTCGCCGAGCTGGAGCGGGCGCCCGAGCACATCCACACCTACCGGCTGACCCCGCTCGGGCTGTGGAACGCGCGGGCCGCCGGGCACGACGCCGAGCAGGTCGTCGACGCGCTCGTGGCGTTCTCGCGCTACCCGGTGCAGCACGCCCTGCTCGTGGACGTCGCCGAGACCATGGCCAGGTACGGGCGGCTCACGCTCTCCAAGCACCCCACCCACGGGCTCGTGCTGACCACCACCGACCGGCCGGTCCTGGAGGAGATCCTGCGGTCGAAGAAGGTCCAGCCTCTCGTCGGCGCGCGGATCGACCCGGACACCGTCGCCGTGCACCCCTCCGAGCGCGGGCAGATCAAGCAGACGCTGCTGAAGCTGGGCTGGCCGGCCGAGGACCTGGCCGGGTACATGGACGGCGAGGCCCACACCATCGAGCTGGACGAGCGCGAGTGGTCGCTGCGGCCGTACCAGAAGCAGGCCGTGGAGGGCTTCTGGCACGGCGGGTCCGGGGTCGTCGTGCTGCCGTGCGGGGCGGGCAAGACGCTCGTCGGCGCGGGCGCGATGGCGCGGGCGAAGGCGACGACGCTGATCCTCGTCACCAACACCGTCTCCGCCCGGCAGTGGAAGCACGAGCTGATCAGGCGCACGTCCCTGACCGAGGAGGAGATCGGCGAGTACAGCGGTACGCGCAAGGAGATCCGCCCGGTCACGATCGCGACGTACCAGGTCCTCACGGTCCGCCGTAAGGGCGTCTATCCGCATCTGGAGCTGTTCGACTCCCGCGACTGGGGCCTGATCGTCTACGACGAGGTGCACCTGCTGCCCGCGCCGGTCTTCAAGTTCACCGCGGACCTCCAGGCGCGGCGCCGGCTCGGGCTGACGGCCACGCTCGTACGGGAGGACGGCCGTGAGTCGGACGTCTTCTCGCTCATCGGGCCGAAGCGCTTCGACGCGCCGTGGAAGGAGATCGAGGCGCAGGGCTACATCGCGCCCGCGGACTGTGTCGAGGTGCGGGTCAATCTCACCGACAGCGAGCGTCTGGCGTACGCGACCGCCGAGCAGGAGGAGAAGTACCGCTTCTGCGCGTCGACGGCGACCAAGCGCAAGGTGACGGAGGCCCTGGTCCGGAAGCACAAGGGCGAGCAGACGCTGGTCATCGGCCAGTACATCGACCAGCTCGACGAGCTGGGCGAGCATCTGGACGCCCCGGTGATCAAGGGCGAGACGAGCAACGCGCAGCGGGAGAAGCTGTTCGAGGCGTTCCGGCAGGGCGAGATCTCGGTGCTCGTGGTGTCGAAGGTCGCGAACTTCTCGATCGATCTGCCGGAGGCGACGGTGGCCATCCAGGTGTCGGGCACGTTCGGTTCCCGGCAGGAGGAGGCGCAGCGGCTGGGCCGGGTGCTCCGGCCGAAGGCGGACGGGCACGAGGCGCGCTTCTACTCGGTGGTGGCCCGCGACACGATCGACCAGGACTTCGCGGCGCACCGTCAGCGCTTCCTCGCGGAGCAGGGGTACGCCTACCGCATCGTGGACGCCGACGAGTTGCTGGCCGGCGGCTGAGGCAGCGGCAGCGGGCGGAGGGCCGCGAGCCGCCGGCCGGGCGTCCGGTGGTGGTCCGTCGTGCGGCGGGGGCGGGGTGACGGGGGCGGCCATGGCCGGGGGGGGGCAGGCGGCGAATCGCCGGGACAGCCGGACGAGCAGGGCGAGGAGCAGCACGTTGCCCACGACCACGAGGGCCTTGAGCGTGGCGACCGGGAGCCAGGCAAGGCCGGGACGAACAGGATCGCGGCGAACGGCGGCGAGGTGGCGGGCAGTCGCCACTCGGTGACCGCGAACCGCTCGGCCACGGGGATCGGCAGGGCGAGCAGGGCGTACTGGGCCGGGCAGAGCGCGGTGAGTGCGGTGAGCGCGATCAGTGACAGGGCGAGTGTGCCAACTGCGAGGAGTGACCGGACAGTCACGGCCGGGAGCGTCACGGCGGCGACACTGGCCGATCGGGGCTCGTGCCAGGGCGCCGGTCAGCCGAGTAGCGTCAGGCGGATGTGCGTAGGGGCCCCGCGTGCACCGGCGCGTGCTCAGCGCATGATGCCCGCCTCCTCCCCGTACTCACCGAGGACGGCCACGCTGAACGCGGCGGCCACGAAGACCTTGACCGCCCGCAGCGCGTTGCCCAGGCGGTGCGGCGGGTGCGGGCCGGAGTGAGGGGCGGAACCGAGCGCCGTCGCCCCGCTGTGCGGCGGGCCGACGTCCACGGTCGGGGTCGGGGTGAAGGTCGCTGTACTCATACTTCAATGGTGCGTCCGGCGCGACCGGGGCACATCGCTCCGCAGGGGGAACCCGCCGCACCGTTCCGTACGCCTCCAGGGATACGGCATCCCCTACGGGGACTACGCCCGCGCCCCTGATCCCTCACCAGGGGCGGACGGAGGGGGAGCGGGGCCCGCGACGGGAGCGCCCCGGGAAAACCGTTCGCCCCGGCACCGCCCGCTGACTACAATCGCCCTCTTCTCCCGCCTCCCTTCCGAGGAGCGCTGCCGCCCGGTCGGAAACCGGGTGGCTGCCCTGACGTGATCCACCGCCGACACCGGCCGCCGCCCCGCCACCATCGGGTGGCGGCCCGTCGGCCTGCGTACATCCGGAGGCACCACCGTGTCCGCGCACGACCCCGCACCGCCCCGGGCCCAGCTCCCGGCCCAGGCGGCCGACGCCCACAGCGACCCGCTCGCCCGCGAGCGCGCCCATCTCGGCGCCTCGCGCGCCGCCCTGCGCTCCATGCGCGAGGACGTCCAGTCCCTCGACATCCGCGACGTGACGGCGAACTGGGTCAACGCGGCCGTCCTCGAATCGCAGATCGAGGAGCGCGTCAAAGCCCTCGCCGACCTCTCGCACACCCCGCTCTTCTTCGGCCGCCTCGACTATCTGCACACGGTCGGCGCCGAGGAGGCGGAGGGGGCGGAGGGCGAGCGCTTCTACATCGGCCGGCGGCACGTCCACGACGCCGAGGGCGACCCGATGGTCATCGACTGGCGCGCGCCCGTCTCGCAGCCCTTCTACCAGGCGTCCAGGAAGAACCCGCTGGACGTCGGACTGCGCCGCCGCTTCGGTTACACGGGCGGCGAACTGACCGCGTACGAGGACGAGCACCTCTCCGACCCGACGGAGACGGCCCGCACCGGCAGGCTCCTCCAGGCCGAGATCGAGCGCCCGCGCGTCGGGCCGATGCGGGACATCGTCGCGACGATCCAGCCCGAGCAGGACGAGATCGTCCGGTCCGGGCTCAGCGGCTCCGTCTGCGTACAGGGCGGCCCCGGCACCGGGAAGACGGCGGTGGGCCTGCACCGGGTGGCGTATCTGCTGTACGCGCACCGCGAGCGGCTGGCCCGTACCGGCACGCTGGTCATCGGGCCGAACGCCTCCTTCCTCCAGTACATCGAGCAAGTGCTGCCCGCGCTGGGCGAGTTGGAGGTGAAGCAGGCGACCGTCGACGAGCTGGTGGCCTCGGGACCCGGCCGGGTGCGGATCCTGGGCACCGACAGCGCGGCGACAGCGGTCGTCAAGGGCGACGCCCGGATGGCGCGGGTGCTGCGCCGGGCGGTCCGTTCGCACGTCACGCCGCCCACGGAGCCGGTGATGGTGGTGCGCGGCTCCCGGCGCTGGCGGGTGCCCGCGTACGAACTCGAAGAGCTGGTCGGGGAGTTGCTGGAACGCGACATCCGCTACGGCGCCGCGCACGACGCGCTGCCGCAGCGCATCGCGCACGCGGTGCTCGTACAGATGGAGAGATCCGGCGAGGCCCCCGACGACCGGGTGCAGGACGCGGTCGCCCGCAACCCCGCGGTGAAGGCGGCCGTGAAGGCGGTGTGGCCCGCCGTCGACCCGGCGAAGCTGGTGCTGCGGCTGCTCTCCGACGCGGACTTCCTCGGCGACCACGCGGAGGGGATCCTGACGGACGACGAGCAGAAGGCCCTGCTGTGGACGAAGCCGCCGCGCAGTGTGCGGACGGCGAAGTGGTCGTCGGCGGACGCGGTGCTGATCGACGAGGCGAACGATCTGGTGTCCCGTACGCACTCGCTCGGCCATGTCGTACTGGACGAGGCGCAGGATCTGTCACCGATGCAGTACCGGGCGGTGGGCCGCCGCTGCTCGACCGGCTCGGCGACGGTGCTCGGTGACCTCGCGCAGGGCACCACGCCCTGGGCGACGGCGAGTTGGGCGGAGGCGCTGGCGCATCTGGGCAAACCGGAGGCGGTGGTGGAGGAGCTGACGGCAGGTTTCCGCGTACCGCGTGAGGTGATCGCCTACGCGTCGCGCCTGCTGCCCGCGATCTCACCGGGGCTGACGGAGGTGGCGTCGGTCCGTGAGTCGCCCGGTTCGCTGGAGGTACGCGCGGTGGGGGCGGCGGCCCTGGACGAGGCGGTCGTGGGCGCGTGCGTGGAGTCGCTGCGTCACGAGGGGTCGATCGGTCTGATCGCGGCGGACGCCCGCGTCCCGGCGCTGGCCGCGGCGCTGTCGGCGGCGGGCCACTCGTATCTCGCGCCGGGCGAGGAGACGACGGCGGATTCCCGGCTCACGCTGGTCCCGGCGTCGCTGGCGAAGGGGCTTGAGTACGACTACGTGGTCCTGGACGAGCCTTCGGCGGTGGTCACGGGCGAACCGGACGAACGGACGGGCCTGCGCCGCCTGTACGTGGCGCTGACCCGCGCGGTCTCCGGCCTGACCGTGATCCACGGCACCCCGCTGCCGCCCCAGCTGGACACCGCCTGGGCGGGCCGGGCCGGGTAGGCGACACTGTCCGGGTGAACTCGAACGATGAGCCGTCCACGACGGACGTACCGGGGGCCCCGGGCCCGACCGCCGCGCCGGACGCCGGGCGTACGGCGGACGAGCCCCGCCCGGCCGGCACCGTGAGCGGCGACGACGGCGCGGGCGCGGCGGGGACTACGGACACGAACGCGTCGGACGCGGTCGGCACGGAGGGTGTGAGCGCCGCCGAACCGGTCGCGCCGGACGCCGGGCGTACGGCGGACGAGCCCCGCCCGACCGGCGCCGTGAGCGGCGACGACGGCGCGGCCTCAGCGCGGACGCGAGCCCCGGCGGACACCGCCCCCACACCCGGCGCCGGGGCGGAAACGACCACGCCGGCGGACCCGAACGACGTCGCCCCGTCCGCGCCGGACGCCGGCGGCGCCGGGACGGCGGCGGGCCCCGGCCGGCGGCTGTTCTGGTCCACCGTCGGGGTCGCCCTCGCGCTGCTGCTCGTCGATCAGGCGTCCAAGTGGTGGGCCGTCGGCGCGCTGGGGAACTCGGAGTCGATGGACGTCGTGGGCGATGTCATCCGGTTCTGGCTGGTCTACAACCCCGGCGCCGCCTTCTCCATGGGCACCGGGGTGACCTGGATCTTCACGATCTTCGCCGGGGTCGCCGTCGTCGCCATCGCCTGGTACGCCTGGCGGGTGCGCTCCACACCGTGGGCGTACGCGCTCGGGCTCCTTCTCGGCGGTGCCACGTCCCACTTCGGTGACCGGCTCTTCCGGGAGCCCGGATTCGCCCGCGGGCACGTCGTCGACTTCATCGACTACGCGGGGTTCTTCGTCGGCAACGTCGCCGACATCGGGATCTTCGTGGGCGCGGTGACCATCGTGGTGCTGTCGTTCAAGGGCATAGAGGCCGTCGACCGCGACCCGGTCGACAGTCCGGCGGACTGACCCCCGCACGTACCGGACGGGGCCGCGCACCGGGCCCCGTCCGGTCGCGCCACCCGGGGTGTCCGCGGAGTCCCGCCCGGCCCGCGGGCGTACGGCGGCGCTCCGCGGACACGCCCTACGCGTCGATCGCCTCGCGCCACTGCCGTACCGTCGCCGCGTCCACCGGCGCGTCCCAGCCGTTCGGCCGCGCCGCGCCGCCGATGTGGAACGCGTTCAGACCGCCCGCCCGCAGCCTCGGCAGATGGTCCAGCCGCAGGCCGCCGCCGACGAGGAGTTCGGGACCGTAACCGGGTTCGCCGAGCGCCGCGGACTCCGCCTCGGCCAGCAGCACCGGGATGCCCGCGTCGACCCCGCTCGCCGAACCCGCCGTGAGATACGTGTCCAGGCCGGGCAGGTCCGCGAGCTGCTTGCGCAGCGCGTCGCGGTCCGCCGCGCGGTCGATCGCCCGGTGGAAGGTCCAGCGGCAGGGGTCCAGCTCCGCGACGAGCCGTTCGACCGTGACGAGGTCCACATTGCCGGCGATGTCGAGGAAGCCGAGTACGAACTCGTCCGCGCCCTCGACGCGCATGGCGTCCACGCACTCGACCAGCACGTCCACCTCTTCCGGTGAGCCCGCCGAGAACCCGTCCTGGAGCCTCAGCATCACGCGCAGCGAGATGTCGACGGAGGCGCGGATCTTGGCGAAGGTCTCGACCGGCGGGGTGAGGCCGTCCGCCGCCATGTCGGTGACCAGCTCAAGTCGGTCCGCCCCGCCCGCCTGGGCCGCGACGGCGTCCTCGGCGCTGAGGGCGATCACCTCCAGGACTGCACGCTTGCTCATGGGAACCCATTTCCGTTCGGGAGGCTTGGGAAGCCGGGCCAGGACGTGGGACGACCGGTTCGGCGGTCGTCCCGGCGCAGATCTACAGGTCGGTCCCTATAGGTCTAGTCCAATAGGCAGCCTACGACGCCGCACGGCGCGCCCGCACCATCAAAGCTCCACCACACCACATCGGTCGCCGCCCCGCTGCCGGGTGCCGCCGCCCCGGCCTTGCCCCGAATAGGGGTGAGGGGTATACATGGAAGGGAGGGAAGATACCCCCTAGGGGTATTCAGCGGCGACGCGGAGGAGAATGGCAGTCATGAGCACCACACCGGCAACCGACACACCCGCCGGGGCCCCGGCTGCCACCGGCGCACCGGGCACCGTCACGGCCGACGTCGAGCTGGCCATCGGTGGCATGACCTGCGCCTCGTGCGCGGCCCGTATCGAGAAGAAGCTCAACCGCATGGACGGTGTCGAGGCGACCGTCAACTACGCGACCGAGAAGGCGAAGGTCACCTACGCGCGGGACGGCCTCTCCGTACAGGACCTGATCGCCACCGTCGAGAAGACCGGCTACACCGCCGTCGAGCCACCCCCACCCGTGCCGGCGGCCGGCGGCGGTCCGGAGGCCGGACCCGGCGCGGGCCCCGGCGAGCAGAGCGGCGCCGGGTCCGCCGGCGACGAACTGCGCACGCTGCGGGAGCGGCTGATCACCGCCGTCGTCCTCGCCGTTCCCGTCATCGCGATGGCGATGGTGCCGGCGCTCCAGTTCGAGTACTGGCAGTGGCTGTCGCTGACGCTGGCGGCCCCCGTCGTCACCTACGCGGCCTGGCCTTTCCACCGCGCCGCGTGGACGAACGCCCGGCACGGCGCGGCGACGATGGACACCCTGATCTCGGTGGGCACGTCGGCGGCGTTCGCGTGGTCGCTGTGGGCGCTGTTCTTCGGAACGGCGGGCACCCCCGGGATGACGCACCCCTTCGAGCTGACGATCGCCCGGGGCGACGGTGCGGGGAACATCTATCTGGAGGCGGCGGCCGGTGTCACCGCGTTCATCCTGGCCGGGCGGTACTTCGAGGCCCGGTCCAAGCGCAAGGCCGGCGCCGCGCTGAGAGCGCTGATGGAGCTGGGGGCGAAGGAGGTCACCGTCCTGCGGAACGGCCGCGAGACGACCGTCCCGACCGCCGAACTCGCCGTCGGGGACAGGTTCGTGGTCCGGCCCGGCGAGAAGATCGCCACCGACGGCACCGTCACCGAGGGCACCTCCGCCGTCGACACCTCCATGCTCACGGGCGAATCCGTCCCGGTCGAGGTCGCACCGGGCGACACCGTCACCGGAGCGACCCTCAACGCCGGCGGGCGTCTCGTCGTCACCGCCACCCGGATCGGCGCCGACACCCAGCTCGCCCGCATGGCCCGCATGGTCGAGGACGCGCAGAACGGCAAGGCCGCCGCCCAGCGGCTGGCCGACAGGATCTCCGCCGTCTTCGTCCCCGTCGTCATCGCCCTCGCGCTGGGCACCCTCGGCTTCTGGCTCGGCAACGGATCGGGCCTCACCGCCGCGTTCACCGCCGCGGTCGCCGTCCTCATCATCGCCTGCCCCTGCGCCCTGGGACTGGCGACCCCCACCGCCCTGATGGTCGGCACCGGACGCGGCGCACAGCTCGGCATCCTCATCAAGGGCCCCGAAGTCCTCGAATCGACCAGGAAGGTGGACACGGTCGTCCTCGACAAGACCGGCACCGTCACCACCGGCCGGATGACCCTCCTGGGCACCCGCACCGCCCCCGGCACCGGGGAATCGGAACTGCTGCGGCTGGCCGGCGCCCTGGAGCACGCCTCCGAGCACCCCGTCGCCCGCGCGATCGCCGCCGGCGCCACCGAGCGCACCGGGCCCCTGCCCACCCCAGAGGACTTCGCGAACCTCCCCGGCCTCGGCGTCCAGGGAGTCGTCGAGGGCCACGCCGTACTCGTCGGACGCGCGAAGCTCCTCGCCGAGTGGGAGATCCACCTCCCCGGGGAACTCACCGCCAGGAAGGAGGAGGCGGAGCGGCAGGGCCGTACCGTCGTCGCGGTCGCCTGGGACGGGGAGGCGCGCGGCATCCTCGAAGTCGCCGACGCGGTCAAGGAGACCAGCGCCGAGGCCATCGGCCGTCTGCGCGGTCTCGGTCTGACACCCATCCTGCTCACCGGCGACAACAGGACCGTCGCCGAAGCCGTCGCCGCCGAGGTCGGTATCGAACCGGGAGACGTCTTCGCCGAGGTGATGCCCGAGGACAAGGTGGATGTCGTCAAGCGCCTCCAGGGCGAGGGCAGGTCGGTCGCGATGGTCGGCGACGGAGTCAACGACGCCGCCGCGCTCGCCCGGGCGGACCTCGGCCTCGCGATGGGCACCGGCACCGACGCCGCCATCGAGGCCGGCGACCTCACCCTCGTCACCGGCGACCTCCGCGCCGCCGCCGACGCCATCCGGCTCTCCCGCCGCACCCTCGGCACCATCAAGAGCAACCTGTTCTGGGCGTTCGGCTACAACGTCGCGGCCCTCCCCCTGGCCGCCGCCGGACTCCTCAACCCCATGATCGCGGGCGCGGCCATGGCCTTCTCCTCCGTCTTCGTCGTCGGCAACTCCCTGCGGCTGCGCGGCTTCAAGGCGTCCGGCTAGGTGTATTGCTCATGAGCGTTGTTGACGCTCGGTAGGTCTTGATCATGGCGAAGACCTCCGGTGTGGTGGGAGCTGTCTAGGAACTCACCGCACGGAGGTCTTCGTGTCCCACCGTAATGCCCGGCTGACCGTCTTCGGTAGGCGACTGCTGGTCGAACGGGTCCGCTCGGGCCGCCCTGTCGCGCACGTCGCAGCCGAGATGGGTGTCTCACGGGCCACCGCGTACAAGTGGATGAGCCGATGGCGGGCCGAAGGTCCGGCAGGGCTGCACGACCGCTCCAGCCGGCCGCACACCACGCCGCACCGGACCCCGGCCGACATCGAGGCCCGGGTGTGCGACCTGCGCCAGACCCGCAAACTCGGCCCCGCGAGGATCGGCCCGATACTCCGCCTCCCGGCCTCGACCGTGCACCGGATCCTGACCCGCCACCGG
>NZ_JBVJNN010000009.1:58824-190626 GCF_055583685.1 Streptomyces sp. NPDC104581 | reverse complement strand
CCCCCCCCCCCCCCCCCCCCCCCCCCCCCCCCCCCCCCCCCCCCCCCCCCCCCCCCCCCCCCCCCCCCCCCCCCCCCCCCCCCCCCCCCCGCTGCTCGTGGGAGACCGGACGCGGGTCAGGGGAACCGCGGTACGGCGTGCGGCGGTACGCCGTCCGGCCACGGGCGGTCCGGCCACAAGCAGTCCACCGTGCGCGCCCGATCCACCGGGCTTCAAGAGCTACCAGGGAAGAGTGTCGTGCAGTTCCGTCAACAGGCCCTCTCCAAGCTCCAGTCACCCGAGGAGATCGATCTGCCGGTGCGGCTCGCCCGGCCCCAGGGCTGTCTGGTGCTGGCCGTCACCGTGGTCGCCATGATCGCCGCGGCAGCCTGGGCGGTGACCGGCACCGTGTCGTCCACCCTCGCCGCCCCCGGCGTCCTCACCTACGCGCAGGGCAGCTATGTCCTCCAGAGCCCCGTCGCCGGCCAGGTCACGGACGTGCTCGCCGAGGAGGGCGAGCGGGTGCCCGCCGACTCACCCCTCGTCAAGGTCCGTACCGCCGAGGGCGACACCGTCGTCCGCACCATCGCCGCGGGACGGCTGACGACCCTGGTGACCTCGGTCGGCTCCGTGATCACCACGGGCGGCGATGTCGCGGCGGTGGAGCGGATCAAGAAGCGCGACGACCCGCTGAGGGTGATGCTGTACGCACCCGCCGAGAGCGGCGCCACCGTGTCCGTCGGCGCATCCGTGGACGTCACCGTCCAGTCGGTGCCCAAGCAGCGGTACGGCGTCCTGCGCGGGAAGGTCGAGGCCGTCGGCCGCGTCGCCGAGAGCAGCCGGCGCATCACCGGGTTCCTCGGCAGCGCCGAGCTGGGTGAGCAGTTCTCCCGCGAGGGCCCACCCGTCGCCGTACTGGTGCGACTTGACGGGTCGTCAGCCACCCGGTCCGGCTACACCTGGTCGTCGCCGGACGGGCCGCCGTACGCCGTCGAATCCATGACCCTGGCCACCGGTTCCGTACGGCTGTCCGAACAGCACCCGATCGATTGGCTGCTCCCGTGAGCCCCCGCCGGCGCCAGCTCCCCCCGGCCCCCCGCAAGCAGCAGCGGCTGCCGCCCGCCGGGCGCGGCAGGCACCGGCCCGACGAGCCGCCGGGCGAGACCTCGGGCACAGGCACCGGCGGCGGACGGCGCCGAGCCGCCGGACGCGGCCGGCCTGCCGCCCGGACCCCCCGGCCCGGGACCGTCCGCACCCCCACCGTCCTCCAGATGGAGGCCCTGGAGTGCGGCGCGGCCTCCCTCGCCATGGTGCTCGCCCACTACGGCCGCCATGTCCCCCTGGAGGAACTGCGCATCGCGTGCGGAGTCTCGCGCGACGGCTCGCGCGCCTCCAACGTCCTCAAAGCGGCACGCGGTTACGGCCTCCGGGCCAAGGGCATGCAGATGGAGACCGAGGCGCTCGCCGATGTCCGGGCGCCCGCCATCCTGTTCTGGGAGTTCAACCACTACGTCGTGTACGACGGCATGGGCCGCCGGCCGGCGGCCGGCCGGGGCGTGCACATCAACGACCCCGACAAGGGCCGGCGTTTCGTGCCGATCGAGGACTTCGACACCAGCTTCACGGGTGTGGTCCTCGTCTTCGAGCCCACCGCCGACTTCCGCCGGGGCGGCCGTAAGCCCGGTGTCATGAGCGCCATGCCCGCGCGGCTGCGCGGCACGGCCGCCACCCTGCTCGCCGCGCTGCTCGCCAGCCTGCTGCTGGTGGCGGTGGGCGCGGCGGTGCCCGCGCTGAGCCGTACGTACATCGACATGTTCCTGATCGGCGGTCAGACGTCGCTGCTGGGGCCGCTGTTCGCGTCGATGGCCGTCCTGCTGGTGCTCACCGCCGTACTGACCGGCCTCCAGCAGGCGAACCTGCTGCGCGGTCGCATCATCTCGTCCACCCTCAGCGGCGCCCGGTTCATGCGGCATCTGCTGCGGCTGCCCGTCACGTTCTTCGCCCAGCGCAGCCCGGCCGACCTCGTCCAGCGGCTCCAGTCCAACGACGCGGTGGCCGAGACCCTGGCACGGGACCTGGCGGCGGCCGGTGTGGACGGGGTCGTGGTGATCCTCTACGCCGCGCTGCTCTGGTCCTACGACCCCCAACTGACCGTCGTCGGCGTCCTGATGGCGCTGCTCAACGTGATCGCGATGCGCATCGTGATCCGTCTGCGCTCCACCGGGACCCGCAAACTCCGGGCCGACAGCGCGCGGCTGACCAACACCTCGTACACCGGCCTCCAGCTGATCGAGACGATGAAGGCGACCGGCGGTGAGAACGGGTACTTCCGCCGGTGGGCCGGACAGCACGCGACGACGCTGGAGGAGCAGCAGAAGCTCGGGGTGCCCAGTGCGGCGCTCGCGGTGGTCGCGCCGACGCTCGCCACGCTCAACAGCGCGCTGATCCTCCTGCTCGGCGGACTGCGGGCGGTGGAGGGGGCCATCTCGATCGGTCTGCTCGTGGCGTTCCAGGCGCTGGTGGTGCGGTTCACCGCGCCGATCACCCGGCTGAACGGGGTGGCGGGCCGCATCCAGGACTTCGCCGCGGACGTGGCCCGGCTCAAGGACGTCGAGAGTTTCCCCGTCGACCCGCTCTACTCACGGCAGCGCCCGGACGCCAGTACCCGGCGGCTGACGGGCCATGTGGAGCTGGAGAACATCGTCTTCGGCTACAGCCCACTGGACGCGCCGCTGCTGAACGGGTTCTCGCTGACGGTGGGTCCGGGGCGACAGGTCGCCCTGGTCGGCGGTTCGGGAAGTGGCAAGTCCACGGTCTCCAGGCTGATTTCGGGTCTCTACAGTCCGTGGGAGGGGACGATCCGAATCGACGGCCGGCGGCTGGACGACATCTCGCGCGGCGCGCTGGCCTCCTCGGTGTCCTTCGTCGACCAGGACGTCTTCCTCTTCGAGGGCACGGTCCGGGACAACGTGGCCCTGTGGGACCCGTCGATATCGGACGACGCCGTCGTCACCGCGCTCAGGGACGCCGCGCTGTACGACGACGTGATCGCGCGCCGCCCCGACGGCATCCACGGCAGGGTCGAGCAGGACGGCCGCAACTTCTCCGGCGGCCAGCGGCAACGGCTGGAGATCGCCCGCGCGCTGGTCAGGCGGCCGAGCATCCTGGTCCTCGACGAGGTGACGAGCGCGCTGGACGCGGAGACGGAGCGCCTGATCATCGACAACCTGCGGCGGCGCGGCTGCGCGTGCGTGGTGATCGCGCACCGGCTGAGCACGGTGCGCGACAGCGACGAGATCGTGGTGCTCGACCACGGCGCGGTCGTGGAGCGCGGCAGGCACGAGGACCTGGTCGCCGCCGGTGGTCCGTACGCCCGACTGGTCAAGGAGTACTGACGTGGCCTCGACGCAGCCGCCGCCCGCCGGAGCGGACGCGGGGCCGGAGCCCGGTGCCGATCCGGTCGTCCACTCCCTGGGCGCGCTGGGTACCCCGGTCGACTGCGCCGGGGTGCGCAACGTGCCGCTGGAGGGACCGCACGTGCTGTGGCTCGTCGTCGGGGGCGCGCTCGACCTGTTCGCGGTCGACGCGGCGCGGCACGGTCAGTGGCACTTCCTCGGCCGCCTCGAAGCGGGAACGCTGCTCCTCGGTCCGGTCGAGGGCCCCCGGCACACCTTGCTGAGCAGGCCCTCGCAGGACTGCGCGCTGCGGCGGATCGCGCTGCGGGAGCTGTACGCGCCCGCGTACCCGGATCCCCAAGTCCCCCCGTACGGACCGGAGTACGGGGACGGGTACGGCGCTCCGCACTCCCCCGGGTACGGCGGCCCGCAGGCAGGTCCGCACGGTGGCGCCCACATCTCGCCGGCCTCTCCCCCGGTCCCGACGCCCCTGGAGCACGCCTTCGCCCTCGGCGCCGCTCGCGGGCTCGGCGCGCTCTTCCAGACCCCGCTCGACACCCACCCGCACGGCGACGGCGCCGTGTCGGACGACGACGTGCTGTGGATGCCGGTGTCCCCCGGCAGTGTGCGGTACGGCGCCTCCTACAGCGCGGACGCGGCGGGAGACCTGCTGGTCGACGGGGCGATGTGGCAGCGGATGGTCAACCAGCAGCACCGGCTGCTGTCGGCCGTGGACCACTGGATCGAGCGGCAGGAGCGCGCCCACGAGGACCGTACCGCCGCCGGTATCAAGGCGGGCGAGGCGGTCCGGGCACGGGCGGACGAGGCGCTGGTGGCCTCCATCGGCCGGCCGGGGGCGGGCCCCGGCGGGACGGGCCGCGCCGCCGGCACGGCCGGCGCGGTGGCCGACGACGCCGCCCGCGACGCGACGTTCGCGGTCTGCCGCCTGGTCGCGGCGGCCTCCGGCATCACGCTCTCCGACCGCTCCCGGGGTGCGGGCACCCCGCTCGACGACCGTGTCGACCCGGTCGAGAGGATCGCGGTCGCCTCCCGGGTCCGCACCCGCGCCGTCCGGCTCGACGCCCGCTGGTGGCGGACCGACTCCGGGCCGCTCGTCGGTCACCGGGCCAAGTCCGGCGCACCCGTGGCGCTGCTGTGGCGGCGCGGCCGTTACGAGGCGGTCAATCCGGCGAGCGGGACCCGGCTGCGGGTGGGCGAGCGGAACGCCGACGACTTCGAACCGCGCGCCGTGATGTTCTACCGCCCGCTGCCCGAAGAGGCCCTGACGCCCTGGCGGTTGCTGCGCTTCGGGCTGCGCGGCAACCGGACCGATCTGCGCGGCCTGCTGCTGACCACCCTGGTCACGGTGGGACTCGGAGCGCTGGTGCCGATCGCCACGGGGCGGGTGCTGGGCGAGTACGTACCGAGCGCGCAGACCGGTCTGATCACACAGGTCTCGCTCGCCGTCATGATCACCGGCATCGTGTCGGCCGCCTTCATGCTGATGCAGAGCCTGACCATCCTGCGGATGGAGGGCCGGATCGAGAGCACTCTCCAACCCGCCGTGTGGGACCGGCTGTTGCGGCTGCCGACGGCGTTCTTCGCCGAGCGTTCCACGGGAGAGCTGGCGAGCGCGGCGATGGGCGTCAGCGGTATCCGCCGGGTGCTGTCGGGCATCGGCCCGGTGGTCGTGCAGTCGGCGGCCGTCGGCGCGACGAGCCTCGTGCTGCTGTTCGCGCACAGTCTTCCGCTCGCGCTGGCGGCGGTCGGGATGCTGGCCGTCATCGCGGCCGTGTTCCTCGGGATGGGGTTGTGGCAGCTGCGCTGGCAGCGACAGCTGGTCGAACTCGGCAACAAGCTCAACAACCAGGCGTTCCAGACTCTGCGCGGGCTCCCGAAGCTGCGGGTCGCCGCGGCCGAGGGCTTCGCGTACGCGGCGTGGGCGCGCGGTTTCGCCCGCTCGCGCGAACTCCAGCAGCGAGCGGGGCGGATCAAGAATCTGACGACGGTGCTGGACGCGGTCCATCTGCCGTTCTGCTCCCTCGTGATGTTCATGCTGCTGGCCGGGCCGGCGCGGGGCACGATGTCGGCGGCTGAGTTCCTGACGTTCAACACCGCCGTGACCATGCTGCTGACCTCCGTGACCCAGCTGACCGGCGCGCTCGTGTCGGTCGCCGCGGCGCTGCCGATGTTCGAGCAGATCAAGCCGGTCCTGGACGCCGCGCCCGAGGTCGGTGACACGGGATCCCAGCCGGGCGTGCTGACCGGTGCGATCGAGGCCCGCGATCTCTCCTTCCGCTACTCCGACGACGGCCCGCTGGTGCTCGACGGCGTGTCGCTGCGGATGGAGCCGGGCGAGTTCGTGGCGGTCGTCGGCCCGAGCGGCTGCGGCAAGTCGACACTGCTGCGGCTGCTGATCGGCTTCGACCGGCCGGTCACGGGCGGTGTGCTCTACGACGGCCAGGACCTGGCGGCTCTGGACCGCGCGGCCGTACGGCGCCAGTGCGGTGTCGTCCTCCAGAACGCGCAGCCGCTCACCGGCTCCGTCTGGGACTGCGTCTGCGGCGCCGAGACGTTCTCGCAGGAAGAGGTGTGGGAGGCCGTCGCGATGGCGGGACTCGCGGAGGACATCAAACGGATGCCGATGGGGCTGCACACCATGATCGCGGGGGGCGGCGCGATCTCCGGCGGCCAGCGTCAGCGGCTGATGATCGCCCAGGCGCTGGTCCGGCGCCCCCGGCTGCTCTTCCTGGACGAGGCCACCAGCGCGCTGGACAACGAGACCCAGCGCATCGTGATGGAGAGCACCCGCGAGCTGAACGCGGGCCGGCTGGTCATCGCCCACCGGCTCTCCACGGTGCTCGACGCGGACCGGGTGCTGGTCATGGAGGCGGGCCGGATCGTCGAACAGGGCCCGCCGGCGGCCCTGTTGGCGGACACGGACGGCAGGCTGCACGAACTGGTCCGCCGTCAGCTGGCTTGATTCCGCCCGGCGGTGAGCGCAGGACGGTGCCGGCCGGGGGGCCGCGAACTGTTGAAGATCATCGCACCATCGGCGCATACTCCAAGCTCGGAGCGGGCCGGGACCGGAAGAGGGCGGACAGTTGACGGACGCGGTGGCCGGCGGGGCGGGGTCCAACTGGGCCGGGAACATCGTCTTCTCGGCCGGCCGGGTGCACCGGCCGGACACGCTCGACGCGCTGCGCGCGGTCGTCGCGGGCAGCCCCCGCGTACGGGCGCTGGGCAGCGGGCACTCGTTCAACCGCATCGCTGACACCGACGGCACGCTGGTCTCGCTCGCCGGGCTGCCCCGGACGGCCGACATCGACACGGTGGCCCGCACGGTGCGGGTCGGGGGCGGCGTACGGTACGCGGAACTCGCACAACGGGTGCACGCCGAGGGGCTCGCCCTGCACAACATGGCGTCCCTGCCGCACATCTCGGTGGCCGGTTCCGTCGCCACCGGTACGCACGGTTCCGGGGACGGCGCCGGGTCGCTGGCGACCGCCGTACGGGCCGTGGAGCTGGTCACGGCTGACGGCGACACGCTGGCGCTGGACCGCGAGAAGGACGGCGGGCGCTTCGCCGGTTCCGTGGTGGCGCTCGGCGCTCTCGGTGTCGTCACCTCGCTGACGCTGGATCTGGTCCCGGCCTTCGAGATGCGGCAGTCCGTCCGTACCGGGCTCCCGCTCGCCGTCCTGGAGGAGAACTTCGACGCGATCACCTCGGCGGCGTACAGCGTGAGCCTGTTCACCGACTGGCGGGCCCCGCGCTTCGGCCAGGTCTGGCTGAAGCGGCTCGCCGGTCACGCCCCGGACGCCCCGGACACCCCGGAACCGGATTTCCCCTGGGCCCCGCGGGCGACCGGGGCCATGCACCCCGTGCCCGGCATGCCCGCGGCGCACTGCACCGAGCAGCACGGGGTGCCGGGCCCCTGGCACGCCCGACTGCCGCATTTCCGCGCCGAGTTCACCCCCAGCAACGGTTCGGAGCTCCAGTCCGAGTATCTGGTCCCGCGCCACCACGCCGTCGCGGCGCTGCGGGCGGTGGCCGCACTGGGGACGGTGATGGCGCCGGTGCTCCAGGTCTGTGAGGTGCGCACGGTGGCGGCCGACGGGCTGTGGCTGAGCCCGGCCGAGGGACGCGACACCGTCGCGCTGCACTTCACCTGGATCAGGGACACCGCCTCCGTGGTGCCGGTGATCAGGCGCCTGGAGGCGGCGCTGGAGGATCTCGACGCACGGCCGCACTGGGGCAAGGTGTTCACGACGGCGCCCGCGGAGCTGCGTGCGCGCTACGCGCGCATGGCGGACTTCCTGGAGCTGCGCGGCTCCCTGGATCCGGCGGGCAAGTTCGTCAACAACTTCCTGCGCCGGCTGCTGTTCGAGGACTGATCGCGGACGTCCGATCCCTGGCCCTTCGTGTTCGTTCCTGGCCGGAAGGAGCTCGCCCGTTGGCCGGAACGACGCCGATTTGCCAACACCGTTGCGCAATCCCTCGCCGAGGGGATCGACCGGTGGTATCTACAACATGGCCGCCACCCACCCCCCGCACCTCACTCCACGCGCGGACGCACCACCGGACGCACCCCGCGCGCACCCCCCATTCCCCGGCGGCCCACGGGAAGGATCCGCCTTGCGAAGAAACGTCTCACGCCGTGCGCAAGCTCTCCTCGGTCTCCTGGTGTTCGCCCTGACGGCGGCCCTGATGACACTCACCCAGACGGCGGCGACCGCCGCTCCGGCCGCGCCCAAGGCACCGGCCGCACCCGCCGAGTCCAACGGCGGGGTCCGGATCATGCCTCTCGGCGACTCGATCACCCACGGGTACAACGTCCCCGGCGGCTACCGCGTCAACCTCTGGCAGCACCTCGCCGGCGGCGGTTACACGGTCGACTTCGTCGGCTCGCAGTTCAACGGACCGCCGGAGCTGGGCGACCACGACCACCAGGGCCACTCGGGCTGGCGGATCGACCAGCTCCGTTCGAACATCGACGGCTGGCTCGCCGCCAGCGACCCGCGCACGATCATGCTCCAGATCGGCACGAACGACGTGAACCAGAACTACGACCCGGCGAACGCCCCCGCCAGGCTCTCCGACCTCATCGACCGGATCCTCCAGCAGAAGCCGCGGATCGAGCTGTTCGTGGCGACGATCACCCCGGAGTCGAGCCCCGACCTGGAGGCCCGGGTCAGGACGTTCAACGCGGCGCTGCCCGGCATCGTCGACAGCAAGGGGCCACGCGTCCATCTGGTTGACATGTACAAGGCGTTGACGGTCGCGGACCTCGCCGACGGCGTCCATCCCAACGCCGCCGGATACGCCAAGATGGCGACCGTCTGGTACGACGCGCTGCGCTCGGTGCCCGCCAGCCTCGTACCGCTCGACGCGCCCGGCAGCGGCACGCTCGTCAACACGGGATCGGGCCGCTGCCTCGACGTCGAGGGCGCCGTGAACACACCGGGCGCGCGGACGATCGTCCACGACTGCCACCGCGGGACCAACCAGCGGTGGTCCCGTACGGCCTCCGAGGAACTGCGCGTGTACGGCGACCGCTGCCTGGACGCGCGAGGCGCCGCCACGGCCGACGGCACACCCGTCATCATCTGGGACTGCCGCGGCACGGCCAACCAGCGGTGGCGCGTCAACGCCGACGGCACCGTCGTCGGCGTCGCCTCCGGCAAGTGCCTGACGCCCGCGGCGGGCGGCACGGCGAACGGGACGAAGCTGGAGCTGCGCACCTGCGCGGGTGACGCCGGCCAGCGCTGGACCGTGGCCGCGTAATCCACAACGATTCGCCGGGCGCGCCGGATTCGGCCGCCCGGCGATGTCGTACCCCCGTGGAATCATGTCGCTCGACCGGATGTGATGGACCACGAGAGGCGTCATGGACGACGGGGCAGGGGACGGGGACGGGCGGAAGCCGGTGCGGGCTCAGGTGCCGCCGGGCAGCGGCGCACGCGCCGTACTCGACCGCGCCGACCGCCTCCTCGCCGCCGCGCGCCGGGTGACCGGCGACCACGCCGACGTGCGTGACGGCGCCCTGAAGGCCATCACCCCGCTGCGCGACGCCTTGGTGCGCCAGGAGTTGGAGGGCGTCCCCGTCTCACGGCTCGCCGATGTCACCGAGGGCAGGCTCCGGCTCGGCGCGCTCGAACAGGCCGGGTACACGAACGTGCGGAAGGTGCTCGACTCCTCCGCGTACGAGCTCTGCCACGTCCCCGGCATCGGCACGCGGAGCGCCGGACAGGCGCTCGTCGCCGCGCGACAGCTGGCGGAGGCGATGGCTGAGCATGTCGTCGTCCGGCTGGACGCGGACGACATCGACGACGGCGATCCCCACGCCACCGCGCTGGTGGTCGCGTTGAACCGGATGGTCAACGCCGGTCCCGACATCCCCCGCGCGGTGGCCGCCGCCGAGCGGATCGACACCGGACTCACCCCGCTGCTGCCGCCCGCCCGCCCGGCGGGTGACCGGCTGCGCATGCTGCTCAGCGGCAAGCGGCGCCGCCAACAGGCCCAGCGGGCGGTCGAGTCGGTCGACGCGTTCCTCGCCGACGCCGCCGAGAGCGAGGTCCCGCTCCTCCTCGCGCAGGCGGCCGCGGATCTGCTGCGGCCCGTCACCCCGGCCGACGAGGCGTGGCTCGACTTCCAGGTGCGCCCCGCAGACTATCTGGTCCTGCTCGCCGAACTCTCCGAGCTTTCCCCGGACCTGGACGCGGCCGAGGGCTTCCTGCCCGGCGACCTCTCCGAACGCGTCCGCGCGCAGCGGCTGGACGACACCCACCGGCGGGTGTCGCTGCGCGGATACCAGGCGTTCGGAGCCCGGTTCGCGCTGGCCCAGCGGCGGGTGATCCTGGGCGACGAGATGGGACTGGGCAAGACCGTCCAGGCCATCGCCGCCCTCGCGCACCTGAAGGCCGAGGGCCGGACGCACTTCCTGGTGGTCTGCCCGGCCAGCGTGGTCATCAACTGGATCCGGGAGATCGAGTCCCGCAGCACGCTGCGCGCGTACCGGGTGCACGGGCAGGACCGCGGTGTGGCGCTCGCGCAGTGGACGCGGCACGGGGACGTCGCGGTGACCACGTACGACGTCCTCGGCACGCTCACCGCCCCCGCGGGTTCGGCGCTCGGCATGCTCGTGGTGGACGAGGCGCACTACGTCAAGAATCCCGAGACCCGGCGCTCGCGGACCGTCAGCGGCTGGGCGGCGCGCACCGATCACGTCCTGTTCCTGACCGGGACGCCCATGGAGAACCGGGTCGGCGAGTTCCGCAGCCTGGTGCGTCATCTCCAGCCCGCGCTCCTGCCCGGCATCCGGTTCCACGACGCGAGCCTCGGCTCCGAGAGTTTCCGCAAGGCCGTCGCGCCCGCCTATCTGCGCCGCAACCAGCAGGACGTCCTCACCGAGCTGCCCGAGCTGCAACAGGTGGACGAGTGGGAGGAGTTCAGCCCGGCCGCGCGGGCGGCCTACCGACAGGCCGTCGAGGCGGGGAACTTCATGGCGATGCGGCGTGCCGCGTACGCCGACCCCGCCACGTCGGCCAAGCTGCGGCGGCTGCGTGAACTGGTCGCCGACGCGGCGTCGAACGGGCTGAAGGTCGTCGTCTTCTCCTTCTTCCGCGATGTGCTGACGGCGGCGGAGGAGGCTCTCGGCGCGAAGGCCGGCCCGGGTCCCGGAGCCGGCTCGCCGACCGTCTTCGGTCCGCTCACCGGCCGGGTGCCGGCGACCCGGCGGCAGGAGCTGGTCGACGGATTCGCCGACGCACCCGGGCACGCGGTGCTGCTCAGCCAGATCCAGTCGGGCGGCACCGGGCTCAACCTGCAGGCCGCGTCCGTGGTCATCCTGTGCGAGCCGCAGGTCAAGCCGACGCTGGAGACCCAGGCCGTCGCACGCGCCCATCGCATGGGGCAGCTCCGCCATGTCCAGGTGCACCGGCTGCTGACGGCCGACAGCGTCGACCAGCGCATGCTTCAGCTGCTCGGCACCAAGAAGCGTCTCTTCGACGCGTACGCGCGGCACAGCGAGGTGGCGGAGTCCACACCCGAGGCGGTCGACATCTCGGAGCAGTCCCTGGCCCGGCTGATCGTCGCGGAGGAGCAGGAGCGGATGGCGCTCGCCCCCGGCTCCGCTTCGCCCACCGCCTGACGAGCCCCTCACGGGCGGCCTGACGGGCTGCCAGACGTCCCGACCGGGCGCGCGCTTGTTACCTGTGCGAAAACCGTTGACAACCTCCAGGCACGATTGCACCCTGTGAATCGCAAAAAAGTAAGCAAGTGACTCAATTTCTTAAGACTCATCTCGCAAGTTCATCGCACTGCCTCCCCCGCACCTCGTTCCCACCGGACAGAGGACCATATGAGACGGAAGCAGCTCAGACCCACTCGGCCCGCGCGGCTCAGACCCGCGCGGCTCGGCCGGCGACTGATCACCGGCATCGTCATGGCCGGCCTGATCGTCGTCGGACTCACCCCGATCTCGGCCACCGCGGCCGAGCGCCCCAACCAGTCGACCGGCAAGAGCGTGTCGGCGAGCGGGTCCGAGGGGAACCACCCGGCCTCCAACGTCACCGACGGCAACCAGGCGACGTACTGGGAGGGACCGAACAACGCGTTCCCGCAGACGCTGCGGATCGACCTCGGCGAGAGCGTCGCCGTCGATCAGGTGGTACTCAGACTCCCGGCCGGCTGGGAGGCCCGCACCCAGGCGCTCAGCGTCCAGGGCAGCACGGACGGGAACAGCTACAGCACCCTCTCCGCCTCCCAGGGACGGCTGTTCACCCCGTCGTCGGCCAACACCGTCACCATCGACTTCCCCTCCACCGCCGTGCGTTACGTACGGCTGAACATCACCGGGAACACGGGCTGGCCGGCGGCGCAGATCTCCGAGTTCGGGATCTACGGCCCCGCGGCCGGCGATCCGGGCGACCCCGACCCCGGTGACGACGGCACCGATCTGGCGCGCGGCAAACCGATCGAGGCGTCGTCCACGATCCACAGCTTCGTCGCGGCCAACGCCAACGACGACAAGCTCGACACCTACTGGGAGTCCACCGGGCACCCGTCGAACCTGACGGTGAAGCTCGGGGCCGAGGCCGACATCACCTCCGTCGTGGTCAAGCTCAACCCCGACTCCGCGTGGGGGCCCCGGACCCAGAGCATCCAGGTGCTCGGCCGTGCCCAGGGCGCGACCGGCTTCACCTCGCTGAAGGGCCGCGCGGACTACGGCTTCAGCCCGTCGGGCAACCAGAACTCGGTACGGATCCCGGTCACCGGCCGGGTCGCCGACCTGCGGCTCCAGATCTTCTCCAACACCGGTGCGCAGGGCGGTCAGGTCGCCGAAGTCCAGGTCATCGGGCGGGCCGCGCCCAACCCGGACCTCACCGTCACCGCGCTCTCGTGGTCCCCCACCTCTCCGGTGGAGACCGACGCGACCACGGTCAGCGCGACGGTGCGCAACGTCGGCACGGCCGCGTCCGGCGCGACGACCGTCAACGTCGGCATCGGCGGGACGGTCGCGGGCAGCGCCTCCGTCCCCGCCCTCGGCGCGGGCGCGTCGACGGTCGTCCAGGTCGCCGCCGGCAAGCGCGCCGAGGGCAGTTACCGGGTGACGGCGGTGGTGGACCCGACCGACACCGTCGTCGAGCAGGACAACGACAACAACAGCTTCACCGCGGCCGGTTCACTGGTCGTGGGACAGGCGCCCGGCCCGGACCTCCAGGTGCTGAGCGTCGGCTCCACACCGCAGAACCCCGCCGTCGGGGCCCAGGTCCAGTTCTCCGTGGCGGTGCGGAACCGCGGCACCACCGCGACCGGCGCCACCACGGTGACCCGCGTGACCGTGGGCGGCACGACGCTCAACACCAACACCCCGTCGATCGCGGCCGGCGCGACGGCGAACGTGAGCGTCAACGGGAGTTGGACCGCCACCAGCGGCGGCGCCAACATCGTGGCCACCGCCGACGCGACGAACGTCGTGACGGAGACCAACGAGACCAACAACTCGTTCTCGCGCTCGATCGTCGTCGGGCGCGGGGCGGCGGTCCCGTACGTCGAGTACGAGGCGGAGGCCGGCCGGTACCAGGGCACCCTGGTGGAGGCGGACGCGGTGCGCACCTTCGGCCACACCAACTTCGGCTCGGAGTCCTCGGGCCGCAAGTCGGTACGCCTGAACAGCACGGGCCAGTTCGTGGAGTTCACCTCCACCAACCCCGCCAACTCCATCGTGGTGCGCAACTCGATCCCGGACGCCCCGAACGGCGGCGGCACCGAGGCCACGATCAGCCTGTACGCCAACGACACCTTCGTGAAGAAGCTGAACCTCTCCTCGAAGCACAGCTGGCTGTACGGCAACACGGACGGCCCCGAGGCCCTGACGAACACCCCGCAGGCCGACGCCCGCCGGCTGTTCGACGAGTCCAGCTCGCTGCTGTCCACGACCTATCCGGCGGGCACGAAGTTCAAGCTCCAGCGCGACGCCGGTGACAACGCGTCCTTCTACTACATCGACCTGATCGATCTGGAGCAGGTCGCGCCACCGGCGAGCAAGCCGGCCGAGTGCACGTCGATCACGGACTACGGCGCGGTGCCGGGCGACGGCATCGACGACACGGCCGCCATCCAGGCGGCGGTCACGGCCGACCAGAACGGCACCATCGCGTGTGTCTGGATACCCGCGGGCCAGTGGCGCCAGGAGAAGAAGATCCTGACCGACGACCCGCTGAACCAGGGGCAGTTCAACCAGATCGGCATCAAGAACGTCACCATCCGCGGCGCGGGCATGTGGCACTCGCAGCTCTACACCCTGACCGAACCGCAGAACGCGGGCGGCATCAACCATCCGCACGAGGGCAACTTCGGCTTCGACATCGACGACAACACCAAGATCTCGGACATCGCCATCTTCGGCTCCGGCCGGATCCGCGGCGGTGACGGCAACGCCGAGGGCGGAGTCGGGCTGAACGGCCGGTTCGGCAAGAACACCAAGATCTCCAACGTCTGGATCGAGCACGCCAACGTGGGCGTCTGGGTCGGCCGGGACTACGACAACATCCCGGCGCTCTGGGGTCCCGCGGACGGGCTCGAATTCACCGGAATGCGCATCCGCAACACCTACGCCGACGGCATCAACTTCACCAACGGCACCCGCAATTCGAAGGTGTTCAACTCCTCGTTCCGCACCACCGGTGACGACTCCCTGGCGGTCTGGGCCAACCGGTACGTCAAGGACACGTCGGTCGACATCGCGCACGACAACTCCTTCACCAACAACACCATCCAACTGCCCTGGCGGGCGACCGGCATCGCGGTCTACGGCGGTTACGGCAACAAGATCGAGAACAACATCGTCTCCGACACCGCCAACTACCCGGGCATCATGCTGGCGACCGACCACGACCCGCTGCCCTTCTCCGGGCAGACCCTGATCGCCAACAACGCGCTCCACCGCACCGGCGGAGCCTTCTGGAACGAGGACCAGGAGTTCGGTGCCATCACCCTGTTCGCGGCGAGCCGGGACATCCCCGGCGTCACGATCAGGGACACCGACATCTACGACTCGACCTACGACGGCATCCAGTTCAAGACGGGCGGCGGCACGATGCCGGGCGTCTTGATCGACAACGTCAAGATCGACAAATCCAACAACGGCGCCGGCATCCTGGCCATGAGCGGCGCCCGCGGCAGCGCGACACTGACGGACGTGACCATCACCGACTCGGCGGACGGCCATGTCGTCACCCAACCGGGTTCGGGCTTCGTGATCACGGGCGGCCCGGCGGCGGCACCGGCCTCGGGCAGAGTGACGGGAGGTGGCCGAAGATGACCAACCGGTAGTCACGACGGGTGCGGATCGGGAACGACCCCGATCCGCACCCGTTCGCCGTCACACACCCCCAGCCCCATGCCCCACGCGAGAACCCCGCACCGGTTCTGGCCTGGTCAGATGGCTTCGTGACAGGGCGGATCGTACGGCAGTTCGGGAACGTACCGGCTCCATTGCTGCCGGCTCAGGGCGCCGGAACTCGCGGCACAGATACGGCTGACGGCGGACTCGACGTTCAGGTCCCAGAGCGTGGCGACGCCGTCGTCGGTGGTGGCTGCCAGGGTGTGCCCGTCCGGGCTGAACGCCAGAACGGCGACGAATCCGGTCTCCACGGTCAGCGGCCGGCCGATGGGGGTGGGGTGGTCGGGATCGGTGACGTTCCACAGGTTGATGGTGCCGTTGTCAGTGTGACCGGCCGCTGCGAGGGTGTGCCCGTCCGGGCTGAACGCCACCGACCACAGGCTGCCGCCGGGCACGGTCAGGGGGCTGCCCCTGCGTGTGAGGTTGTTGGGGTCGGTCGCATCCCACAGGGTGACGGTGCCGCGGCTGTTCCCGGTGGCGAGCGTGCGGCCGTCCGGGCTGAACGCCACCCAGGTGCTGGTGGCGGTCGGCTGGTCGATCTTCTTCCCGATGCGGACCCCGGGGTCGGTCGTACTCCACAGTCCGACGGAGCCGTTGCTGCCGTCGCCGCCCGCCGCCAGCATCGTGCCGTCGCGGCTGAACGCCAGGGATGCGACGGACGACGTGTCTGAATTGGAGATCCCGGACTGGTCGACGGGGTCTGCGGGGTCGCTGACGTCCCACAGGGCGATGCTGCCGAGCTCGTCGTCGCCGGCCGCGGCCAGGGTTTGGCCGTCGGGGCTGAACGCCAGGGAGAAGATGAGCCCGTCCGCCCCGGTGAGCGGATCGCCGAGGAGAGCGGGACGGCTGGGGTCTGCGGTGTTCCACAGTGTGACGGTGCCACCGCTGTCACCTGCGGCCAGGGTGCGCCCGTCCGGGCTGAACACCACGGCGTTGACCGGGTCCTTCGGGCCGGTGAGCGGATCACTGAGGGGAGCTGGGTTGTTGGGGTCGGCGGTGTTCCACAGCGAGACGGTCTTGTTCTGGTTACCGGCGGCCAGGGTGCCCCCGTCGGGGCTGAACGCCACAGATGCCACATTGCCGCCGGCGCCGATGATCCTGGTCGGCGGCAGACTCCACAGATCGACGTTCCCGTCGGCGTTCCCGGCGGCAAGGGTGCGGCTGTCGGGGCTGAACGCCACGTCGGTGACCGCGTCGCCGGGACCGGTCAGCGGCCGGCCCAGTGGGTTGATGGTCCCAGGTCGGGTGACATTCCACAGATGGATGGTGCGGTCGGCGCTGCCGGCGGCCAGGGTACGCCCGTCGGGGCTGAACGCCACCGCCATGACGGGCTGGGCGGGACCTGTCAGCGGCTTGCCCAGGGTGGTGGGGTGGCCGGGGTCCGTGACCTTCCACAGGTGGACCGTGCCGTCGCTGGATCCGGCGGCCAGGGTGCCGCCGCCGGGGCTGAACGCCAGGGAGTTGACGGGTTGCCCGGCCTTCAGCGAACGGCCGCGGTCGGGGTGGGCCGGGTCGGTCGTGTTCCACAGGCTGATGGTGCCGGCGTCGTCGTCGCATGCGGCGGCCAGGGTACGGCCGTCGGGGCTGAAGGCGACGCGGTGGGAGAAGACGTCGGGGCAGTTGAGGTTCAGAGGTGATTTCGCGGGCTTGACGTCGTCGGGGTGGGTGACGTCCCACAGGCTGACGAGTCCGGAATGCCGTCCGGCGGCCAGGGTACGGCCGTCGGGACTGAACGCCAGCGACTCGATGGAGGCCAAGGCGTCGAAGTCCTGAACGCCGGGACTCTCCGGCCGGCCGAGCAGGACGGGATGGCTGGGGCTGGTAAGGCTCCAGAGGTCGACGAATCCGCCGGACCCTGAGTCGCCCCTGTCGCTGGTGTGGCCGCCGACGGCCAGTACCCGGCCGTCCGGGCTGAACGCGAGCGAAAGAATCGAATTGACGGAACGGTCCACGGGCACGGGTCGGCCCAGCGCCGTGGGACGGCTGGGATCGGAGACGTTCCACAGCCGGACAAGGTTCTGGCGGAGGTTGCCGGCCGCCAATATGTGCCCGTCGGGGCTGTAGGCAACGGTGTACACCGCCCCGCGCGGGCCGGGGAGCCGGGTGGCAAGCGGGGTGTTCTGAGTCGTAATGAGCCGGGACGCCGCCTCCGGGTTCGGGTCCATGCGGTAGGCGGTCAGCGCGAGTTGAGCGGACAGTGAGGGATCGGTCGGGCCCAGTTGCACCGACGCGGAGGTGACGGCGGCGTTGATGGCCTGGTCGCGGGAGTGCAGGGCCTGGGTGGCGGCGTCCCGGGCACGGGACTCCTGCCGGAAGGCGAACACGGCGGCCAGCGAGGCGACCACGGCAAGGGCGGTGATCGTGGCGACCGCGGCGCGTCGGAGCCGTTGCCCGCGCCGCTGGTGGTGGCGAGCGGCTGCCAGAAAGGCCTGGGCTTCACCGCTGAGTTCCGGCCCGTGAGTCTCGGCCCAGGCGAGGGCGGCCTCCAGGCGGTTGCCGCGGTGCAGAGCGGCTGCCTCCTGGCCGCTCTGTTCCCAGAGCGCGGCAGCCTCCTCCAGATCCTGGCGTACGAGGTTCCCGTTGCGATCGTGCTCGATCCAGTCCCGCAGTCGGGGCCAGGCTCGGATGAGCACCTCATGTGTCATCACCACCGTGTCCTGGTCCTGGGTCAGCAGCCGACCACGAGTGAAGTCGTCCAGGACTCTAACGGCCGCTTCCCGGTCCGGCGCGTGACGCAGCAACTCGTCGTAGCGGACGCGCCGACGGGTGTCGTCGGCGTCACGTCCCACGATGACGAGCCGCAGGAACAGCCACCGTGCCGCCTCTTTACAGGGCGGCGGCAGGGTGTCGTAAAGCCTGTTCGCCGTCATGGCGATGGCACCCTGGATGCCGCCGGTGACTCGGTATCCGTCCACGGTGAGCGTGTGGCCGTGGCGCTGCTGCCAGGTGGCCCGCAAGGCGTGTGCGAGCAGCGGCAGCCGGCCCGTGGTGCTCGCCCCTGCGGGCCCCCCGACCGTGCCCAGCTCCGTCAGCAGCACCTCGACCAGACCTTCTTCGACGTCGAGTCCCACGCTTCCTGCCGGGCGTCGGATAGCGTCCTTGAGTTCGCCCTCGGTCATCGGCTCAAGCAGGACCGGTCCGGCCCGGAGCGCCGCTCGGAGCTGCGGATGGGCCATGCACGCGGCGTAGAAGTCCGCGCGTACTCCCAGCACGACGACTGCCCCGCCCGTGGGCCGGGCCAGACGGTCGAGCACGTCGATGAGCCACTGCCGGTCGGTCTCGTCTCCGCACGCCGTGAAGATCTCCTCGAACTGGTCGACCACGACGACCAGGCCCGCGGAGGTGGACTTCCCGACGGGCGCCGGATCGCCGGTTCCGGTGATCTCACGCAGCTCGGCCAGGCACCGCGCGGGATCGGCCCGCCACGCAGGCGCCGTTAGCCGGGCGGTCTCGGCGTCGAGCCCGGCGGCAGCCGCCAGTGCCAGGGCCGGGGATGCCGTAGGGGTGAACAGCAACCGCGGCCAGGTACTGGACCCAGCTACCGGAAGCCGGCCGTCGTCCAGAGCCGGCAGTATCCCGGCCGCGAGCAGGGACGACTTCCCGGCACCCGAGGGGCCGATCAGCACCAGCGGGCCGCCCTCACGCATCCGGGCGTCCATCCGCTCGCACACGAGGTGAACCATGCGCTCACGGCCGTAGAACCACTGCTTGTGCTCCTCGTCGAACGGGACCAAGCCCGGGTAGGGGCACAGCACGCCGTCGGCACCGGGACCGGGCACGGTTCTGCGCCCTTCGTCGCCGAGGCGAACGTGGAGGTCACGGCCGGCCATGAACGCGCTGCCACCGCCGGTTACGTTCGCCTCCTGACTTTTCGGACGCCAAAGGGGCGGCCTGTCCGGAGGCGAGGCACCGGTACCGCGTTCTGTCACGCCTCTCCGCCCCGGGTGACGTGCATGTCCCGGCCCGACAGGAACGCGTCACCGCCGGAGACGTGTGCCTCCAACGCCATCGAGCCGATGATCTGCTGTTCCGGGCTTCCGGCAGCGCCCAGTTCCACGCCGAACAGAGCGCGCAACTCGTCGACGGCACCCGGCCGCGTGGCCATGAGCCGGATGATGCGGGCCTGCCACTCGTCTACCAACATCGCCTGGAGCTCCTCGCCATCGCCCGCCTGCCGTGCCTGAAGCAACTCGCCGCGTGCATCCGCGAGTTCTTCCTCGACGCGCTCCGGGTGCGCGGACGGCCACAGCGACAGCACCGAGGACTTGACCGCAGCCCAGCCGTCCGTCGCGAGCAGATCGATCAGGCGCGCCGCGGCCACCGATGCCAGGCCGGCGAGTTCCACACTCGTCTCCATCTCTTCTCCTTTGTTCGCTACCGTCCGTGGGCCGCGATCGCGGTCATCGTCAGGTGGGAGGCGATGAACACGTGGTCGCCGCCCACCGTCCACATGAACCCCACGTCTGGCTGCCCGGAGTCCCTGTATTTCCACCGGGCCCTGCCGGTGGCCGCGTCGATGGCCCACAGTGTCTTGGCGCTGTCGGTGGCGAAGACGGTGTCGGCCGAACACTGCGCGCTCTTGCCACCCAACCTGAGGGAGGCGTTGAACAGGTTGGAACCGCCCGTCTCGCCGGCGCCTTCGAGCACCGCGATCCACCGGAGCGTGCCGTCGGCCGCAGTGAAGGCGGCCAGGTCGCTGCCGACCGGTACGTAGACGGTCGCGCCGTCCTGGCTGGAGAACGGGGTGCCGATCCGGACCTGGTCCCCGTTCTTCGCATCGAAGCGCTGATGCCACTTCTCGCGGCCAGTGGCCACGTCGACGGCGAACAGCGTGTTGCCGTTTCCGCCGGCGAACAGGAACAGCCCGGCGGCGTAGCACGTCAGCGGCCACCCCATGGTGAAGTAGGACGAGGCGTGCGGGACGGACACCTTCCAGCCGCGGGCGCCTTTCCTGCCGGCGTCGATCATCTGGACGCGACCGGGTTTCTTCCCTGGGACGGCTGAAGTGGCCAGCAAGTGAGAACCGTCGGGCGGCACCAGCACGTTGTTGATGTCCGTGCCCTTGACCTGCCACAGCATCTTGCCGGTCGCGGCATTGAACGCACGGATGTAGCCGGTGGTCGGAGACTTGGCCGAGAACTTCCCGTCGAGCTTACGCACCTGCCCGCACACATAGACCGTGTTCCCCGCGACTGCCACATAGTTGCTCGGGTACATCGACACAAGGCTGGCGCCGCCGGGATCGTAAGCGGAAAGATTGGTCGCCCACTTCGCCTTCCCGTCGACGGTGTCGAACGCCGCCAGCACGCCTGACTGACTCGGTGTGTCGCAAAGCAGGTAGAACACACCGTCCGCGTACGCCGTCGGGTACTTGTAGCTGCCCATGCGAAACGCGTTGGTCGTGTTCACGGGCTCGAACTTGGATTTCCCGGTTGCGGCGTCCAGGAAGGACGTGGCCTTGTCCGTGACTACCATGACCACCTCGTCGGACGCTTCCAGGCAGGTGGGGGCGTTCTTTCCGGCTTCCGACCATGTCTTGACGGCGTCGGGTCCGACCAGAACGACCGGTTCCGGTCCGTCCGTCGAGGACGGCGACGCCGAGGGGGCGGACGTGGCTTGCCCGCCTGACGGAGAGGCCGGCCGCGCGGTGGACCCGGGCCCGCCGGCCCGGCCGTCGGCCGCCGGTGATGAGTCTCCGGAGAAGGCGAGCGCCGCCGCGGTTCCGCCGAGTACGGCCGCGCCCCCGGCCAGACCGATGAGCAGCTTCCGGCGGCTGACTCCCGTGCCGGCGGCGATCACCGGCGGAGGAGGAAACGGGGTCAGGTCGCCGCCCCCTATGGACACCGATCCCACCGCCGCAGTCGTGGCGGCCATGTCGGAGGTCACCGCCGGCGGCAGCCAACTGCCCACCAGGGCCGGCAGGCCCTGATTGTTCAGGTAGTCGACGAGTTGCTCCGCGGTGGGACGCTCCGGCGGTTCCGGGTACAGGCAGCCGCCGATCACCTCGCGCAGCGACACGGGGAGGGCGCTCGTGTCCGGCTCGCCGCCGGAAGCCGCGAACAGCACGGTCGACCCAAGGTCGAACATGTCGTCCATGGGTGAGGGCGCTGAACTGCCGACTGCCCCCATCCCCAGGGCGGTGATGCGAGGGCCGTCCATCGTCAGCAGCACCGAGTCCGGACTCACCTCGCCGTGGACCGTCCCAGCCGCGTGGAGTGCGGCCAGCGCTCGGGCGAGGCCGTCGGCCAGCACTCGCAGAGCCGGTTCGGACAGCGGACTGTGCCGGTCCACCGCCTGCCGGAGAGGCAGTCCGGCGGTGAATTCGGTCGCCAGCCAGGGAACCGGCGCGTCGGCATCGGCATCCACCACCGGTACGAGGAAGGCACCGGACAGCATCCGTGCCGACTCGACGCCGGCTCGGAACCGGTCCCGGAACCCCGGGTCCGCGGCACGTTCGGGCCCCACGACCATGACGGTGACGAGTCGCCCCTCGTCCGTGCGGGCCGCGAAGACCTCGCTCCCTCCGACCGTGCCCTGTCTTCCGACCAGGGCATACGGCCCGATCCGATGAGCACCATCCGCTCCGGGATGATCCATGGTCCGCCCCTCACGCCAGCCTGATCGTCTGATCACGGGCCGCCTGGTACGCGCTGCCACCGCCGGACACATGGGCCGTCATGGTCGTTGACGGCCCAGGGTCCGCGGCCGGCGCCATTCCGTGCCCGGGCTCGACAGCGGTATCCGTATCGGTATCGGACAGGAGAGCGGTAACCGCGTCGCCCAAGTGCTCCAGCCCGTCCGGGAGATGGGTCTCCGGAACGCGGAGGAACTGCAAGCGCGCCAGCTCCTCGATCTCGGCCGGCAATGCCGAGGCGTCGGGCAGCAAAGTCGCGTCACCCAGCAAGACCGGAACGACGCGGTTTCCCGCCCGCAGAGCCGTCGCGATCTCCACGCGGACCCAGTCGTGAGTCCGATCCAGGAGCCGCACACCGTCCTCGCCCCGCGCGTCGAGCCACCCCGGCCCGATCAGAACGCACATGAGCTCGCACTCGGCGGCCTGACGCCGCAGTATCTCGGCGAAATCAGCACCGGGCGGTATCGACTGACCGGACTTGAAAATCTCGTTGCCACCCAAGCGTTCGGACAGCGCCCCGTAGACGCGGTCTCGCATCCAACGGGAGTCCCGTTTGCGAAAGCTGAGGAAGATGCGCGCCACAATCGCCCCCTCTCTGACAAGTCTTGACATCAGGAAGCGTGCTCACCCCACGGGTGGGGTACACGCTCAGCCGCTATTCGGCGGGGATTGAATAGTGGCCGCAAAGCTCCGTACGCTGACGGGTATGGACCCGGTGGACAACTCGGCAGGGAAATCGACCGGTATGCGCCTGCCGCCGGGCGACTTCGGCGTCGTCCTGGCCACACTCCGGGCGCGTCGGGGGTGGAGCGTGCGCGAGTTCGCCCTGCGTGCGAACGTGTCCGACGGGCAGATCTGCAATCTGGAGAGCGGGTTACGCAACCCGACGCCCGCTGTGGCAGCGGCATGCGACGCGGCCTTCGGCACCGGCGGAGAACTCGTCGAACTGGCCGAGGCAGGCCGCCGCGGCTCCCGTGCCGAAGGCGTTGTCGAAGCCGGACCCCTGGTCACCGGATACGAGCGGGTCCTGTTGGAGCTGAAGGACATCGGCAGATCCACCGGACCGAGGTTCGTCACCGCTTCGATGAAGGCTGTCACGCGGATCCTGACGGACGCGGGGCCGCACGCCGTTGGCGAGCTGCGAGCCGAGATCTGGCTGCTGGCCTCGAAGTTCGCCGAATACACGGGGTGGATGGCACAAGAGGCGGGAAACCACGCGGAGGCTCTGCGCTGGACGAATCTGGCGGTCCGCTGGGGCGCCCACGGCGGGGACGAAACGGTGGCCGCGTATGCCCTGGTCCGCAGAGCGTTCATCGCCCAGCACCGCGGTGACACCCATGCGGCAATCGGATTCGCCGACCAGGCGGCCGAGCACCCGGCAGCCAACCCGGTCATCCGCGCGCACGCCGCGCGACGCGCGGCCCAGGGGCATGCGCGCCGTGGCGACGCGGGGGCCTGCCGTGAGGCACTGGAGCGGTTCACAAGCCACACCGACGAGGCCATCGGCGATGATACCCCTCACTGGGGCCCTCGCATCGAGAACGGCAACCCTCGGCTCATCGAGGCGTCCTGCATGCTCAGCCTGCGTCACTTCGAGTGGGCCGCCGATCTTTTCACCGCCGAGCACCAGCCGGCCGTCCCGGCGGACAGCAACTCCCGGGCACGCTTCTCAGTTCGACAGGCGACAGCCCTGGCCGGTGCCGGCCGCCTCGGCGACGCCTGTCAGATCGTGGAGGCCACGCTGCCCGTGATCAAACGCATCGACTCGGCAACCGTCCGCGCGGAGCTCGGCCGTTTCGTGGAACAGGCCCGAACCCGGAGAGCCACCCCGGGTCAACTCGCCCTCATCGACGCATCGGCCGCCCTGTCGATCGGCTGACAGACGCGATCAGCCGGTGGTACGGACAGATCCAGGCCCGGCGCTCCACCGGGCTGACACACCCCAAAACCCGGACCACCCACACCCGCGCTCCCCAGCGACCCCGACATGCGCCTCGCACCGGCAATCGGGCGTCAGCAACCCCGGAACAGACCGACCACCCCAAAACCACCAATGGGATGAGACGGTCAGACGACGCCGTCAGGCCCCGTCGACGGGCCACTGCCGGACAAGATCCCGCACACACGAAGAACTCCCAGCCCGGACGCATCCGTGCTGGGAGTTCTGTGAGGCCAAGCAGGGCAATTACGTGAAATACCCCTGGTGTCCGAGGGGGGACTTGAACCCCCACGCCCGATAAAGGGCACTAGCACCTCAAGCTAGCGCGTCTGCCATTCCGCCACCCGGACGAGTGGTCGAACCTCGGCGTTTCCGCCGGGCTGACGTAAAGAACGATACCAGGGCGCGGGAGTGCTCTTCACCCGCATATCCCGTGGTCCGGGGCGCACGGACTCGGCCTCGCCGCTCCGTGCGCACCCGGTTCGCCCGCGGCTACGCCGTCTGCTCCTGAGAGATCCGCACCAGATTGCCCGAGGGGTCGCGGAACGCACAGTCGCGGGGGCCCCAGGGCTGCTCCATGGGCTCCTGGAGCACCTCGGCTCCGGAGGCGCGGACCTTCTCGAAGGTCGCGTCGAGATCGTCCGTGCGGAAGATGAGCTGGGTCAGGACACCCTTGGTGAGCAGCTCCTGGAGGGCGTCGCCGTCGGCCTGGGAGCGGCCGGCGTGCGGCTCCGAGAGGACCAGCTCAAGACCGGGCTGGGTCGGGCTGCCGAGGGTGACCCAGCGGAAGTCGCCCGAGGAGACGTCGTTGCGCATCTCGAAACCGAGCGCGTCACGGTAGAAGCCGAGTGCCTCGTCGGGGTCGTTGACGGTGATGTGGCAGTACTGGAGTGCGATGGTCATACGGCCAACGCTAGGCCGCGGCCTTTCCGCCCGCTTCTCGAATCCTGCTCGGTGCTTCCCTGGTCGGCCGGGTGCGGACTCTCGCCACGCACTCGGGCATCGCCGTGACTGCGCCGTGCTCGCGGGCGGCGTACGCGCTCGGTGTCTCCCCCAGGATCTCGGTGAAGCGGGAGCTGAACGAGCCGAGCGACGTACAGCCCACCGCCATGCACGCGTCGGTCACGCTCGTGCCCGCGCGCAGCAGCGCCATGGCCCGCTCGATGCGGCGCGTCATGAGGTAGCTGTAGGGCGTCTCGCCGTAGGCCGCGCGGAACTGGCGGGAGAAGTGGGCCGGGGACATCAGCGCGTGCCGGGCCATCGTCGGCACGTCGAGCGGGCGCGCGTACTCCCGGTCGATCAGATCTCGGGCCCGCCGGAGGTGCGCGAGGTTGGCGAGATCGTTCGGGTTCATGGGTACGACGCTACACCGGCCCACTGACAACGGCGCTGAGCTGCGAAGACACCGTTGAGCCGACGGACGGCCCGGGGAATCGGCTGAGGAGGGGTCCGGTGACCTCAGCCGATTCCGGTTCAGGGCCGTTCAGGGCCGTAACGGAGCCACCGTCACGGCATCAGGTGGTAGTCCGGGAAGTTGCCCGGCGGGCGCTCCCCGTCCGGGCCGTCGGTGACCGCCTTGACGAGCAGTTCCCCGCCGACGAAGGCGCCCCGCCAGGAGGAGCCGAAGCCGCCGAAGAGTTCCTCGCGGTCGCCGCGCGAGCGCGGCCGGCCGTTGCCGACCTTGAACGCGCGGATCTGGGGCGAGAGGCGCTCGTAGGTCTCCGGGTCGTCGGTCGCCAGGGTCGCGACGAGCGCCCCGTTGGAGGCGTTCATGGCGGCGAGGAGTTCCGCCTCGGTGTCGACCAGGACGATCGTGTCGACCGGGCCGAAGGGCTCCGCGTGGTGCAGCGGCGAGGACGGCGGCGGGCCCAGCAGTGTCACCGGCGCGAAGTAGGCGGAGGTGTCCTGACCGGGCAGGAAGCGCCCGTCGTCGAGCGAGCCGTGGTGGAGGGGGACGGCGCCGCGGTCGATGGCCTCGGTCACCTGGTCGCCCAGCTCCTTGGCCTTGGCCGCGTTGATGAGCGGGCCGAAGTCCAGCTCGGGCAGGGGGTCGTCGGGGTGCTCGACGGCCAGTGGGTGCCCCAGCCGGATGGAGCGTACGGCGGGCAGATAGGCCGCGAGGAAGTCGGCGAACAGCGAGCGCTGGACGACGAAGCGCGGGTACGCGGTGCAGCGCTGCTTTCCGTAGTCGAACAGCTTGGGAATGACGGCGGTGAGCGCGTCCCAGTCGGTGTGGTTCCAGATGCCCCAGGTGTTGAGGCCCTCCTGTTCGAGGATGTGGCGCTTGCCGAGGTCGGCGACGGTGGTGGCGATCCGGGCGCCGGTGTCGCGGCCTCCCACGAAGGAGACGCAGCCGATCTCCGGGGAGCGGACGAGAGCCTCGGACAGCTCGCCGCCGCTGCCGCTGACCAGGGTGATCGGCAGTCCCTCGCGGGCGGCGAGTGCGGCGGCCAGGGTGAGACAGGCGACGCCGCCGTCGGTGGGTGCCTTGGCGATGACCGCGTTGCCGGCCAGCGCCTGGACGAGCATGGCGTGCACGAGGACGGACATCGGGTAGTTCCAGCTGGCGATGTTGGAGACCGGGCCCGGCAGCGGGCCGCGGTCGGCCAGCATGGGTTCGACGCCGTCCACGTACCACCGCACGCCGTCGATCGCGCGGTCGACGTCGGCCCGGGCGAGGCGCCAGGGCTTGCCGATCTCCCAGACGAGGAGCAGGGCGAGCAGTTCCCGGTGCTCGGTGAGGGCGTCGAGGGTGGCGGAGACGCGGGCACGGCGCTCGGCCAGCGGGACGTGCCGCCAGGCGCGGTGCTGGTCGAGCGAGGCGCGGACGGCCTGCTGGGCGCCACCGGCGTCGAGCCGGGGCGGTCCGGCGATCGGGCTGCCGTCGACGGGGCTGGAGGCGGGGAGGGTACGGCCGCCGGACTGCCAGGAGGCGGCCCAGAGGTTGAGGACGTGGTCGTCCCTGAAGGCTTCGGGCGCGACGGCGAGAGAGTGCTGCCAGGCGTCGGACCAGGCGGTGCCCGGCTTCGGTATGAGGGTGGGTGCCATGGTGGGTACTCCGCTCGAATGGGGGCGGGGGCGTGAGCGCGGCTGCCGGACGAGGTGCACGGGTCGTCCGGTACGGCGGGGTGGCGCGTGTTGTCTTGTCGGTCCCGCCCGGTGGCCGGTCCGTCCTCGAACACCGGACGGACCCGGGCCGACCACCGGTACGAAGGACCCGGGGCCGCCCGATGCGACGGTTCGTCTCGAACGCCGGACAGGCTGGACACCACCCGCCCGACGCATGTCCTCGAACGCCGGACGGACCCGGGCCGACCACCGGTACGAAGGACCCGCGGCCGCCCGATGGGGCGGTTCGTCTCGGACGCCGGGCGGGCTGACGGGGGCCGGTCGCCGGGACGCCGGCCTCGTGTCAGGTCGTGACCGCGAGGCGGTCGAGTACCAGACGCGCCGTCTCGGAGGGCGTCGAGCCGACGCTTACCCCCGCCGCTTCGAGCGCCTCCTTCTTCGCCTCCGCGGTGCCCGACGACCCCGACACGATCGCCCCGGCATGCCCCATGGTCTTGCCCTCGGGCGCGGTGAAGCCGGCGATGTACCCGACGACCGGTTTGGTCACGTGGTCCGCGATGTACGCCGCCGCGCGCTCCTCCGCGTCGCCGCCGATCTCGCCGATGAGGACGATGAGTTCGGTGTCCGGGTCGGCCTCGAAGGCGGCGAGGCAGTCGATGTGCGTCGTGCCGACGACGGGGTCGCCCCCGATGCCGACCGCGGACGAGAAGCCGATGTCACGCAGCTCGTACATCAACTGGTACGTCAGCGTGCCCGACTTGGAGACCAGCCCGATCCCGCCGGGCTTGGTCGCGATGTCGGCCGGGATGATGCCGGCGTTCGACTGTCCGGGACTGATGAGCCCCGGGCAGTTGGGCCCGATGATCCGGGTGTCGCTCTTCTCAGCGTACGCCTGGAAGGCGACCGCGTCATGGACGGGGATTCCCTCGGTGATCACGACGGCGAGGCCGATGCCCGCGTCGACCGCCTCCGTGACCGCGGCCTTCGCGAACGGCGGCGGCACGAAGACGACGGTGACGTCCGCGCCGGTCGCCGCGATGCCGTCGGCCACGGAGCCGAAGACGGGGACGGCCCGGCCGTCGAAGTCGACACTCTTGCCGGCCTTGCGCGGGTTGACCCCGCCGACGACGTCGGTGCCTGCCTCCAGCATCCGGCGGGTGTGCTTCATGCCCTCGGCACCGGTCATGCCCTGGACGAGGACCTTGCTCTCCTTGGTCAGGAAAATCGCCATGGTCTCTTCTCCCTCTGCTCCGTTGTCCGCGTTGTCCGTGGCTGTCCGGTGCTATCCGGCGTTCGCGAGTACGGCGGACTGGCGCGCGGCGCCGTCCATGGTCGTGACCTGCTCCACGAGCGGATGCGCGCGGTCGGCGAGGATCGCGCGGCCCCGGGCGGCGTTGTTGCCGTCGAGGCGTACGACGAGCGGTTTGGTCAACCGGACGGTCTCCAGGGCCTGGACGATGCCGTCGGCGACGGCGTCGCAGGCGGTGATCCCGCCGAAGACGTTGACGAACACGGACTTCACATCGGGGTCGGAGAGGATGACGGAGAGTCCGTCGGCCATGACCTGGGCCGAGGCGCCGCCTCCGATGTCGAGGAAGTTGGCGGGCCGGGCGCCGCAGCCGGCGACGACGTCGAGGGTCGACATGACGAGCCCGGCGCCGTTGCCGATGATGCCGACCTCGCCGTCGAGCTTGACGTAGTTGAGGCCTTTGGCCGCCGCCGCGGCCTCCAGCGGGTCGGCGCCCGGGTCCCGCTGCTCGTCGCCCCAACGGCTCTGGCGGAAGCGGGCGTTGTCGTCCAGGGTCACCTTCCCGTCGAGGGCGAGGATGCGGCCCTCCGCGGTCCTGACGAGGGGGTTGACCTCGACCAGCAGGGCGTCCTCCCTGACCAGGACCTGCCAGAGGGATTCGAGTACGGGGGCGGTCTCCGGCGGCAGTGACGCCGCCGCCGCGATCTCGGCGGCCTTCGCGGCGGTGACGCCCTCGGCCGGGTCGACGGGAATCCGGGCCACCGCCTCCGGGCGGGTGGCGGCCACCTCCTCGATGTCCATGCCGCCCTCGGCGGACGCGATCGCGAGGAAGGTCCCCGCGGCGCGGTCGAGCACATAGCTGACGTAGAACTCGGTCTCGATGTCGACCGGTTGGGCCAGCATCACCTTGGCGACGGTGTGGCCCTTGATGTCCATGCCGAGGATCTGGCGAGCGGTCAGTTCCGCCGCGGCCGGATCGGCCGCGAGCTTCACCCCGCCGGCCTTGCCCCGGCCCCCGGTCTTCACCTGTGCCTTGACGACGACCCGGCCGCCGAGCCGTTCCGCCGCGAGCGCGGCCTCCCTCGCGAACTCGACCGTCTCGGCCTCCGGCACGGCGATGCCGTACTCCGCGAACAGGTCCCTGGCTTGGTGCTCGTACAGATCCATGCCGGCTCCCACTGCAACAGAAAGGAATGAAAGTGCCGCACGCCCCCTGGACACCACCCACCGGATGCGGGATAACAAGCTTCATACAGTATTCGTCGACTGTATGCAATCCATCGCGGGAGCGCTCGGGAGCACCCCCAAGAGCCCCCCGGCCTCCCCTACGAAGGGACAGGACAACCTCATGCCCGACGACAGCCAGGAACTCATCTCCGGTGGTCATCTGGTCGCCAAGGCACTCAAGGCAGAAGGTGTCGAGGTCATCTACACCCTCTGCGGCGGCCACATCATCGACATCTACGACGGCTGCGTCGACGAGGGCATCGAAGTCGTCGACGTACGCCACGAGCAGGTCGCCGCCCACGCGGCCGACGGTTACGCGCGCATCACCGGCAAGCCCGGCTGCGCCGTCGTCACCGCGGGACCGGGCACGACCGACGCCGTCACCGGTGTCGCCAACGCGTTCCGTGCCGAGTCACCCATGCTGCTCATCGGCGGCCAGGGCGCGCTCACCCAGCACAAGATGGGTTCGCTCCAGGACCTGCCGCACGTGGACATGATGACGCCGATCACCAAGTTCGCGGCGACCGTCCCCGACACGGCCCGCGCGGCCGACATGGTCTCCATGGCCTTCCGTGAGTGCTACAACGGCGCTCCCGGCCCCTCCTTCCTGGAGATTCCGCGCGATGTCCTCGACGCGAAGGTCCCGGCCGGGAAGGCACGCGTACCCAAGGCCGGCCAGTACCGGGCCTCGACCCGTTCGGCCGGTGACCCCGCGGCCGTCGAGAAGCTCGCCGATCTGCTGGTCCACGCCGAGAAGCCGGCGATCCTGCTCGGCAGCCAGGTGTGGACGACGCGGGCCACGGACGACGCCATCGAGCTCGTACGGACACTGAACGTCCCCGCCTACATGAACGGCGCGGGGCGAGGCACGCTGCCTCCCGGCGACCCGCACCACTTCCAGCTCTCCCGGCGGTACGCCTTCACCAACGCCGACCTCATCATCATCGTCGGCACCCCCTTCGACTTCCGGATGGGATACGGCAAGCGCCTCTCGCCGGACGCCACGGTCGTCCAGATCGACCTCGACTACCGCACGGTCGGCAAGAACCGCGACATCGACCTCGGCATCGTCGGCGACGCCGGCCTCGTGCTGAAGTCGGTCACCGAGGCGGCGAGCGGCCGGATCAACGGAGGCTCCGTCAAGCGCAAGGCGTGGCTGGAGGAGCTGCGGGCCGCCGAGCAGACCGCCATCGAGAAGCGGCTGCCGAACCTGCGCAAGGACAGCTCGCCGATCCACCCCTACCGCCTGGTCAGCGAGATCAACGACTTCCTCACCGAGGACTCGATCTACATCGGCGACGGCGGCGACATCGTCACCTTCTCCGGCCAGGTCGTACAGCCCAAGTCGCCGGGCCACTGGATGGACCCGGGCCCGCTCGGCACGCTCGGCGTCGGTGTCCCCTTCGTCCTCGCGGCGAAGAAGGCACGGCCCGACAAGGAGGTCGTCGCGCTCTTCGGCGACGGCGCCTTCTCCCTGACCGGCTGGGACTTCGAGACGCTGGTCCGCTACAACCTGCCGTTCGTCGGCATCATCGGCAACAACTCGTCGATGAACCAGATCCGTTACGGCCAGAAGGCCAAGTACGGCGACGAGCGCGAGCGGATCGGCAACACCCTCGGCGACGTCCACTACGACAAGTTCGCCCAGATGCTGGGCGGTTACGGCGAGGAGGTCCGCGACCCCGCCGAGATCGCGCCCGCGCTCCGGCGGGCCCGCGAGTCCGGACTGCCCTCGCTGATCAACGTCTGGGTCGACCCCGACGCGTACGCCCCCGGAACCATGAACCAGACCATGTACAAGTAAGGGAGGCCATGATGACCCAGGCTCCAGCAGCCCCGGAGAACTCCCCCGACACGAACCCCCAGGCGCTGAGCGGTGTCCGTGTCCTCGACATGACGCATGTGCAGTCCGGCCCATCGGCCACCCAGATCCTGGCCTGGCTCGGCGCGGACGTGGTGAAGGTGGAGGCACCGACGGGAGACATCACCCGTAAACAGCTCCGCGACATCCCCGATGTCGACTCGCTGTACTTCACGATGCTCAACTGCAACAAGCGCAGCGTCACCCTCAACACCAAGACCGAGCGCGGCAAGGAGATCCTCACCGAACTGATCCGCCGCTCCGACGTGATGGTCGAGAACTTCGGCCCCGGCGCGGTCGACCGGATGGGCTTCACCTGGGAGAAGATCCAGGAGATCAACCCGAGGATCGTGTACGCGTCGATCAAGGGCTTCGGCGAGGGTCCGTACACCAACTTCAAGGCGTACGAGGTCGTCGCGCAGGCCATGGGCGGCTCGATGTCGACCACCGGTTTCGAGGACGGGCCACCGCTGGCCACGGGCTCGCAGATCGGCGACTCCGGCACCGGCATGCACGCGGTGGCCGCCATCCTGGCCGCGCTCTACCAGCGGACCGCCACCGGGCGCGGGCAGCGCGTGAACGTCGCGATGCAGCACGCCGTGCTCAACCTCTGCCGGGTCAAACTCCGCGACCAGCAGCGCCTGGCGCACGGCCCGTTGGCCGAGTACCCCAACGAGGACTTCGGTGACGAGGTGCCGCGCTCGGGCAACGCCAGCGGCGGCGGTCAGCCCGGCTGGGCGGTCAAGTGCTCCCCCGGCGGCCCCAACGACTACGTGTACGTCATCGTGCAGCCGGTCGGCTGGAAGCCCGTCAGCGAACTGATCGGGCGGCCCGAACTGGCCGACGACCCCGAGTGGGCGACTCCCGAGGCCCGGCTCACCAAGCTGGGCAAGATGTTCCAGCTCATCGAGGAGTGGTCCTCGACCCTGCCCAAGTGGGAGGTGCTGGAGAAGCTCAACGCCCACAACATCCCGTGCGGCCCGATCCTCTCCACCAAGGAGATCATCGAGGACACCTCGCTCGCGGCCAACGACATGGTCGTCGAGGTCGCGCACCCGCAGCGCGGGACCTTCACCACGGTCGGGAGCCCGCTGAAGCTCTCCGACTCCCCCGTCCGCATCACCTCCTCCCCGCTGCTCGGCGAGCACAACGCGGAGGTGTACGTCGGCGAGCTGGGTCTCGGCGACGAGGAACTGCGCCTGTTGAAGACGAACGGAGTCATCTAGTGGCGGACAGCACCGGGTTCACGCCCGACAAGGATGCCGTAGGAGCGATCGTCGAGGCCGCCCTGGCACAGGGGCGTACCTCACTCACCGCCCCCGAGGGCAAGGCCGTCACGGACGCCTACGGCATCCCGACACCGGGTGAGGCGCTGGCGGAATCGGCGGACGACGCCGTGGCCGTGGCGGCGCGGCTCGGGTTCCCGGTGGCGATGAAGATCGTCTCCCCGGAGATCCTGCACAAGACGGACGCCGGCGGTGTGCAGATCGGCGTCGGCTCGGCCGCCGAGGTGCGCGCCGCGTTCACCACGATCGTGTCGAACGCGCGGGCGTACGACCCGAAGGCGCGAATTCTCGGCGTCCAGGTGCAGCAGATGGTGCCCGCGGGCACCGAGATCCTGATCGGCACGGTCACCGACCCCACCTTCGGCAAGGTCGTGGCCTTCGGCCTCGGCGGCGTCCTGGTGGAGGTGCTGAAGGACGTGACCTTCCGGCTCGCGCCGGCCACCAAGGACGACGCGCTGTCCATGCTGGACGGCATCCGGGCCGCCGAGATCCTGCGCGGGGTGCGCGGCGCCGCGGGCGTCGACCGCGACGCGCTGGCCGATCTCGTGGTCAGGGTCTCGCAGTTGGCGGCCGACTTCCCCGGTATCGCCGAGGTGGACCTCAACCCGGTCTTCGCGTCGGCGAGCGGGGTGATGGCGGCGGACGTACGGATCCTGCTGACCGGCGAGGCTCCCGCCGAGCGGCGCCGCTACTCGCGCGAGGAGATCCTGACCTCCATGCGGCGGCTCATGGAGCCGCGTTCGGTGGCGGTGATCGGTGCCTCCAACGAGGACGGCAAGATAGGTAATTCGGTCATGCGGAATCTCATCGACGGAGGTTTCGCGGGCGAGATCTATCCGGTGAACCCCAAAGCCGATGACATACTCGGCCGTAAGGCGTACAAGAGCGTGATGGATGTTCCCGGTGAGCCTGATGTGGCGATATTCGCGATTCCCGCGAAGTTCGTCGCCGGCGCGCTGGGCGAGGTGGGACGCAAGAACATCCCCAACGCGGTGCTGATCCCCTCCGGTTTCGCGGAGACCGGTGAGGACGAACTCCAGCGGGAGATCGTGACGATCGCCGAGGAGAACGGGATCCGTCTCCTCGGGCCGAACATCTACGGCTACTACTCCACGTGGCAGGATCTCTGCGCCACGTTCTGCACCCCGTACGACGTCAAGGGCGGCGTGGCGCTGACCTCGCAGTCCGGCGGCATCGGGATGGCGATCCTCGGCTTCGCGAGGACCACCAGGACGGGTGTGTCGGCGATCGTCGGGCTGGGCAACAAGTCGGACCTCGACGAGGACGACCTGCTGACCTGGTTCGGTGAGGACGAGAACACCGACTGCATCGCGATGCACCTGGAGGACCTGAAGGACGGCCGCTCCTTCGTGGAGGCGGCGCGCGCGACCGTCCCCAAGAAGCCGGTGGTGGTCCTCAAGGCCGGCCGCACGGCGGCGGGCGCGAAGGCCGCGGGCTCGCACACGGGCGCCCTCGCGGGCGACGACGCGGTGTACGAGGACATCCTGCGGCAGTCCGGTGTCATCAGGGCGCCCGGACTGAGCGACATGCTGGAGTACGCGCGCGGCCTGCCCGTGCTGCCGACCCCCGAGGGCGACAACGTCGTGATCATCACGGGCGCCGGCGGATCGGGTGTGCTGCTGTCGGACGCGATCGTCGACAACGGCCTGTCGCTGATGGAGATCCCGCCGGACCTGGACGAGGCGTTCCGCGCCTTCATCCCGCCGTTCGGTGCGGCGGGCAACCCGGTGGACATCACCGGCGGCGAACCGCCGTCGACCTACGAGGCCACGATCCGGCTCGGGTTGGAGGATCCCCGGATCCACTCCCTCGTCCTGGGCTACTGGCACACCATCGTCACCCCGCCGATGGTCTTCGCCGAGCTGACGGCGCGGGTGGTGGCCGAGTTCAGGGAGCGCGGCATCGAGAAGCCGGTGGTGGCGTCGCTCGCGGGCGACGTCGAGGTGGAGGCCGCGTGCCAGTACCTCTACGAACGGGGCGTGGTGGCGTACCCGTACACCACGGAGAAGCCGGTCGAGGTGCTCGGCGCGAAGTACCGCTGGGCGCGGGCGGCGGGGCTGCTGTGAGGGACGGACAGCGGCCGGACACCGGCCGGGGGTCCGGGGGTCGCCCCCCGGAACGACACCGCTCGCCGGGCGCGGGCGGCGGGGCTGCTGTGAGGGACGGTCAGCGGCCGGCGACGGCCGGCGCCGCTGGGCGCGGCGCGCCGGTCGCGAGGCTGTGGGGAGGCGCCGGATGACCTGACGGTGCGACCCAGGGGGCCTGCGGATTCCGCTCATCGCAGGCCCCCCGCACGAAGAGAACGGACAGGGGGCGCTGGCCTGACTTCTTCGACGCAAGGGGTTCGATCGACAATGGCGACAACTGACATCTCCGCATCTGTCCCCTACCAGGAGGTGACGGACCGGAACGGCCGGATCTACCGGATCGGCCAGTCCGACCGGCAGATCATGGGCCGGCCGCGCTGGACGATGGTGCTCTTCCCGTGGATCGGGATGATGGGCATCAGCTCCTCGGAGTACGCGTTCACCGCGGCCGAGGACACTCTCCACACGGCTCACGCGTGGAGCAGCGGGCACATCTTCTGGCTGATGGGTGTCTGGATCTTCTTCCAGGCGGCCGTGGCCTTCCCCGCGGGGCAGCTCCGTGAGAGCGGCAAGCTGCCCGCCCGCTACGCGATGATGCTCGGCGCGCTCGGCACGATCCTGGGATACCTCTCCCTCGCCTACGCGCCGCACGTGATCGTGGCGTACATCGGGTTCGGCATGTTCAGCGGTATCGGCGCGGGTCTGGTCTACGCGACCTGCGTGAACATGGTCGGCAAGTGGTATCCGGAGCGGAAGGGAGGCAAGACCGGCCTCGTCAACGGCGGTTTCGCCTACGGCTCGGTGCCGTTCGTCTTCCTGTTCAGCACCTACATGGACCTCAGCAACTACCAGGGCGTGCTCGTCTTCGTCGGCGTGGTGTGCTGTGTGATGGTGGCGGTCTCCGGCTGGTTCTTCAAGGACCCGCCGAAGTTCTGGTGGCCCGAGGGCGCCGACCCCCTGAAGGTCTCCGACGACCCGAGGATCCGGCGCGCGCTGGAGAAGAACCCGCCGGCCGTCCGGCAGTACACACCCAAGGAGGCGGCCCGGGTCCCGGTCCTGTGGATGATGTGGTTCTGCCTGCTCTGCACCGCGGGCATCAACATCTTCGGTATCGCCATGCAGGTGCCGTTCGGCAAGGAGATGGGCTTCGCCGGCGGGATCGTGGCGACGGCGATGTCCCTGAAGGCCATCGTGAACGGCACGGGACGCGGCGTCATCGGCTGGATATCCGACCGGTACGGCCGCCGTCAGACACTGATCTTCGTCTGTGTGGTCCTGGGCCTGTCGCAGTTCGGCGTGTGGTTCTCCGGTTCGATCGGCGTCATGCCGCTGTTCCTGGTCTGCTCGATGATCTCCGGCTTCGGCGGTGGCGCGATCTTCCCGCTGTTCGCGGCCATGACGGCGGACTACTTCGGCGAGAACAACAACGCGTCGAACTACGGCATGGTCTACAGCTCCAAGCTCATCTCCGGTCTCGTCGGCGCCGGTGTGGGCGGAGTCGTGGTGAGCAACTGGGGCTACGGGACCGCGTTCGCCATCGCGGGCAGTGTCGGACTGTTCTCGGCCTGCCTCGCGATCTTCCTCAAGGCTCCGGGCCGGCCGGACATCAGGAAGATCCAGGCGAATCCGAATCCGATCGGGCGGGAGGACGTCTGAGCGGCCGAACGGCCGCCGACCCGAGTGAAGCGGCTCCCCGTACGGCCGGCAGCCGTACGGGGAGCCGTTGTTCGTCCGTCTCCTAGTGGTGGCCGCGCCGCTCCCGCAGCGAGTGCAGGTGGTCCGCGGACTTCTCGGCGAACAGGATCGAGTCGACCGGGTTGTCGTGCTCGGCCTGCCAGTGGTGGTCCCGGCGGCCGTTGTGGGTCTTGTTCACGGCCGAGATGAACTTCTTGTAGTCGATGTCGCCGTCACCGACGTCGACCATGTCGTAACCGTCGCGCGCCTCCTCGTTCCTGACGCCGTCCTTGACGTGGAAGAGCGGGTAGCGGTCGGGCTGCTTGAGCACGTAGCTCAGCGGGTCGAAGGGCGCGGGCCTGCCGTCGCCCGTCTGGCTGAAGCGGTGCTTGGCGGCGAACGCCCAGTAGATGTCCATCTCCAGGTAGACCAGCTTGGGGTCGGTCTCCGCGAGCAGGACGTCGTAGAGGCGGACGCCCGGCTGGTCGCTGGCGAAGGAGAACTCCTCGGCGTGGTTGTGCTGGTAGAACTTCATGCCGCGCTTGCGGGCGGCGGCGCCGTAGGTGTTGAAGTCCTCGGCCGCCCGCTTCCAGGCGTCGACGGTGTCGCCGTGCCGCCAGGGGCCCGACGCGGTGCCGATGTGCTTGAGGCCCATCGCCTGGGCGTCGTCCAGCACCTTCTCCAGGTTCTGGGCGAAGCTGTACGCGTCCGGGTTGTTGTCGTCGGCGTAGTTGACGTGGCTGCCGATCGGGCGCAGCCCGTGGTTCCTGGCCAGCTTGCGGAGCTGGGGGATGGTGATGTCGCCGGCCGCGCCCTGGGTGTAGCCCGCGAACTCGATCTCGTCGTAGCCGAAGCGCTCCAGCTCCTCGAAGACCTTGGCGAAGCCGAGCGAGTTGACCTTGTCACGCAGCGAGTAGAGCTGGATGCCGAGGTGGCCCGGGGTGAGGACGGGCTCGCCCTTGCCGTGGCCGTGGCCGTGTCCGTGGCCGTGACCGCGTCCCCTGTCGCCCGCGGCGGCGGGGGTGGCCGCCGCGAGACCGAGGGCGGCTGCGGCGCCGGCGCCCGCGGCGACACCCAGCATGTTGCGCCGGCTGAGCTTGGCTGCGAGCTCCGGGTCGACTGACTTCTTGCGGCTCATGCGTGGAACTCCTTAGGTCAGTGCAGTCCTGCCAGATTGAGGAGCAGGGATTTCACGTCGGTGGCCTCGGTGCGGCCGGTGACGGCTTCGGGGGTGGAGCAGATGATGAGCGGACCTTCGTCGTCGCTCGTGGGAAGGCGGCCGTGGCTGCCGCGGATCGGTGAGGGGTCCAGGGGGACGACGGCGAGCCGGTAGCGCATGCCGAGCTTCTTGCGGGCGATGGCCTTGGCCGCCTTGACCTTCACGTACGGGTCGAGGGGGTCCATGAACAGCTCGACGGGGTCGTAGCCGGGCTTGCGGTGGATCTCGACGAGCTGTGCGAAGTCGGGCGCCCTGGCGTCGTCGAGCCAGTAGTAGTACGTGAACCAGGCGTCCGGTTCGGCGACGGCGACCAGTTCGCCGGAGCGCGGGTGGTCCAGGCCGTAGTTCTTCTTGCCCTGCTCGTCGAGGATCTCCTCGATGCCCTTGAGGTCCTTCAGCGCCTCACGGGTCGCGGCCAGGTCCTCGGGGCGGCGCACGTAGATGTGCGAGATCTGGTGGTCGGAGACGGCGAAGGCACGTGATGCCATCGGGTCCAGGTACTCCATGCCGTCCTGGGTGTGGACCTCCAGGAGGCCGGCCCGGCGCAGCGCCCGGTTGATGTCGACGGGCCGGGAGACGTTGGTGATGCCGTACTCGGACAGCGCGACGACGGTACGGCCTTCGGCGCGGGCGTCGTCCAGCAGCGGGCCCATCGCCGCGTCGAGGTCGCGCGCCGCCTGGTGGGAGCGGAGGTCGTCGGGGCCGTAGCGCTGGAGGTCGTAGTCCAGGTGCGGCAGGTAGCACAGCGCCAGGTCGGGGCGGCGGGTGTCGATGATGTGCCGGGTGGCGTCGATGATCCACTGCGAGGAGACGAGGTCGGCGCCGGGGCCCCAGAAGTGGAAGAGGGGGAACGTGCCGAGCTTGTCGTGCAGTTCGTCGTGGAGGGCGGGCGGCCGGGTGTAGCAGTCGGGTTCCTTGCGGCCGTCGGCGTAGTACACCGGGCGGGGTGTGACCGTGTAGTCGGTGTCGGCGCCCATCGCGTACCACCAGCAGATGTTGGCGACGGTGTAGCCGGGATGGGCGCGGCGGGCGGCGTCCCAGAGCTTGTCCCCGGAGACCAGTCCGTTGTGCTGGCGCCACAGGAGCACGTCGCCCAGTTCGCGGAAGTACCAGCCGTTGCCGACGATGCCGTGCTCGGACGGCAGGGTGCCGGTGAGGAAGGTGGACTGGGCGCTGCACGTGACGGCGGGCAGCACGGTGGTCAGCGGGGCCTGGGAGCCGGTGGCCGCCAGCTTCCGGAGGTTGGGCATGTGGGCGAGGAGCTGGGGCGTGAGTCCGACCACGTCCAGGACCAGCAGGGGTGTGGGGCCCGTCGCGGCCGGCTCCGCGGACGGCTCGGGCGTGGGGTCGGCGGTCATGGCAGCTCCTTGAGACCCAGGTCGACCAGGAGGTCGCGGGCCAGCGTGAGTTCGGCGGCGATGCCCTCGGCGAGCCGGCCGCGTGAGCGGGGGCGCAGCTCCGGCGGGAGCGCCTGCCAGGTGTACGTCTCGACCTCCAGGTGGCGGGTCAGCGGTTCGGCGCCGCCGACGAGCCGGGCGAGGGTGTCCTGGAGTACGGGAAGGGTCGAGGTCAGGGGCGGGGCGGGCGGTGCGTGCAGCGGGACGTGGAAGTGGGAGCGCCAGGGGGCGCCGTCCGGCAGCGCCTCACCGGCCAGTGCCTCTTCGAGGTCGTCGGTGCCGCGCAGACCGGCCGCCGTGCGGGTGCGGGTCTGGTGCAGGAAGCGGGGTTCGGCGAAGGCGGCGAGCGCGTCGCGCACCTCGGGGAGGTGGGGGTGTTCGGCGTGCAGCGCGGCGGAGAGCTGGGCCTTGGGGATGGTGACGCCGGCCTCGGCGAGGGCGTCCAGCGCGGTCGCCGGGTCCTCGAAGGAGGTGGCGAGATGGCAGGTGTCGACGCAGATGCCGATGCGGGCGCTGGCGACGTCGGTGAGCGGTCCGATCGCGTCGGCGGTGGTCTCGACGGTGCAGCCGGGCTCGGGCTCCAGCGCGATCCGGATGGATTTGCCGGTCAGCTCCTCCAGCGCGTCGAGCCGTTCGGCGAGGGTGGTGAGCGCGGCGTGCGCGGTGCGGGCCGCGTCGTCGTCGAAGGCGGTGCGCCAGGCCAGCGGCAGGGTCGACACGGAGCCCTCGGTGACGTCGTCGGGCAGCAGCGAGGCGAGGAGCCGGGCGAGGTCGGTGGTGTGGGACAGCCGCTCGGGGTCGGCCCAGTCGGGCTTGTAGACGCGGTACTTGACCTCCTCGGCGCCGAAGCCCTCGTAGGGGAAGCCGTTGAGGGTGACGACCTCCAGCCCGCGCCGCTCCAGCTCACCCTTGAGGCCGCGCAGTTGGGCGGGGTCGTTGATGAGGGAGCGGGCCGCGCCCCTGGCGAGCCACAGACCGATGCCGAGGCGGTCGCGGCCGAGGCGTCGGCGTACCGGCTCGCAGTGGTCGCGCAGTTGGGCCAGTACGCCTTCGAGGGTCTCGGCGGGGTGGACGTTGGTGCAGTACGAGAGATGGACGGTGGACCCGTCGGGGTGGCGGAAGCGCATGGGCTCACTCCCCGCCGCGGAGGATGGAGTTGCCCTCGTGGAGGGCCTCCGGCGCGGGGACGTCGAGCTGGAGTCTGCCGCTGAGGCCGTAGAAGGCGACGGGGTTGCGCCACAGCACCTTGTCGACGTCGTCGTCGGAGAAACCGGCGGCGAGCATCGCGTCGCCGACCTTGCGGGTCTTGAGCGGGTCACTCTTGCCCCAGTCCGCGGCCGAGTTGACGAGTACGCGGTCGGTGCCGTGGGAGCGCAGTACGGCGACCATCCGGTCCTCGTCCATCTTGGTGTCGGGGTAGATGGAGAAGCCGAGCCAGCTGCCGCTGTCCGCCGCGTCCTTGACGGTGGTCTCGTTGAGGTGGTCGAGCAGGACGTGCTCGGGGTCGAGATTGGACTCGGCGACCACGTCGATGGTGCGGCGCAGTCCGGTCAGCTTGTCGCGGTGCGGGGTGTGGACCATCGCGGGCAGCGCGTACTCGGCGGCGAGCTGGAGCTGGGTGGCGAGCGCGATGTCCTCGGCGGGGGTCATGGAGTCGTAGCCGATCTCGCCGACGGCGACGACGCCGTCCTTGACGAGATAGCGCGGCAGCTCCTCCAGGACGGGGGTGCAGCGGGGGTCGTTCGCCTCCTTGGGGTTGAGGGCGAGCGTGCAGTGGTGCGCGATGCCGTACTGGGCCGCGCGGAACGGCTCCCAGCCGAGCAGCGCGTCGAAGTAGTCGAAGAAACTGGCGGGCGAGGTGCGGGGCTGGCCGAGCCAGAAGGACGGCTCGACCAGTGCACGGACTCCGGAGGCGTACATGGCCTGGTAGTCGTCCGTGGTGCGGGAGGTCATGTGGATGTGGGGGTCGAAGATGCGCATCAGGACTCCTCGCCGGTCATGTTCAGTACGCGGTGCAGGTCGGCGGGTACCGACCGGCCCGCCGCGGTGCGCTCGGACGCGAAGTCGGTGAGCATCCGGGCGAGTTCGGTGTCGCCTTCGGCGCGGTGTGCCGCGTCGGCGACGGCGGCCACGGGCACGCCGGTGAAGAGGCACTTCAGTACGGCGTGCCGCCAGGCGTGCGGGTCGAGATGGTCGGCCGCGTACGGGCCGACGGCCGCCTCGACGAGCGTGGTGTCGTTGGTGCGCAGGGCGTCCTCGACGAGCGGCAGGGCCTCCGGGCCGGGGACGAGGTGCGGCAGCGCCAGCAGCACGGCGCGGCGTTCGCCGGCGGTGCCGCGCTGGTAGAGGCGGGTGAGGGTGTCGATGTCGGCGGCGGCCCGGCGGAGGAGCAGGGTGCGGGCGGTGTCGGCGTTCTCCTGGCCGCAGTGGCGGCCGGCGGCGGCGAAGCGGAGTTCCCAGCGGGGGACGGCAACGTTGTCGTGCTCACCGCCCGATTCCGCCGCCTCCGCCGCTTCGGCGAGTGCCTGGTCGAGCCAGGCGACGGCCTTCGCGTCGAGGCTTCCGTGGAAGCCGTCGGGTCCGTCGGGGCGGTCGGATCCCATCGCCCCGTCGGGCCTGTCGGATCCGTGGCTGGGCGGGCGATTCATACCGCTGCTCCCTTCGAGCGCAGGAAGTCCAGGGAGGTGCGGGCCATCTCGGGCCCGGCGTGCGAGTGGCGCGGCAGCTCCACGACGGTCAGGCCCTGGTAGCCGGTGGCGTCGAGCGCGGCCAGCACGGGCGGGAAGTCGATCTCGCCGTCCCCGAACGGGAGATGCTCGTGCACCCCGCGCCGCATGTCCTCGATCTGTACGTGGCGCAGCCAGGGACCGGCGTCCCGGACGCAGTCGGCCGGCGGCGCGGGCTCCAGGCACTGGCAGTGGCCGATGTCGAGCGTCAGGCCGAGGGGTCCGGGGTCGCCGAGGAGCGTTCTGAGGTGGTGGAAGCCGGCGATGTCGGCGAGGAGATGGCCGGGTTCGGGCTCGATGGCGAGGGGCACGCCGGCGGCTCCGGCGGCTTCGACGACCGGGGTGATCGACTCCTCCAGCCGCTTCCAGGCGGTGTCCGGGTCGGTGCCCTCGGGGGTGATGCCGCTGAAGCAGTGCACGGCGTGGGCGCCGAGGTCGGCGGCCACCCGGACGGCGGTGACGAGCAGCGCGGTGCGGGCGGCGCGTGCCTCGGGGTCGGCGTCGAGCAGGGTGGGTCCGTGCTTGCGGCGCGGGTCGAGCACGTAGCGGGCGCCGGTCTCGACGGTGACGCCCAGGCCGAGTTCGGTCAGCCGCGCGGCCACCTTGGCGGTGCGGGCGGCGAGTTCGGGGGCGAGCGGGTCGAGGTGCATGTGGTCGAGGGTCAGCCCGACCCCGTCGTACCCGAGGTCGGCGAGCAGTCCGAGCGCGTCGTCCAGGCGCAGGTCGGTGAGCCCGTTGGTGCCGTATCCGTAGCGGATGGTCATGTCACACTCACCCTCTTCGCGAGCTTCCTGGCCAGCGGCACGAGGCCCATGACGACGAGTCCGATCCCGGGAGCCCCGCCGCGCGCAGCGAGCGCGGCCTGGAACGGGATCATCGCCCGGATGCCGCCGCCGACCGCGCGCTGGGTGAGCTGCGGTGAGGGGTTGAGCGCGGCGTGCAGGAACGCCTGCCCGGCGGTGACGACGAAGGCGGTGGCGAGCGCGGGCGCGACGAGCCCCGGTGGTCCGCTGTCGGGCCGGCGCAGACCGACCACGGCGCCGAGCACCCCGGTGACGGCGAGCGCGGCCAGGGGTGCCCCGACGGAACCGCCGTACACCTCGCGGCGGGAGACGGTGGTGACGGCGACTGTGTGCGCGCCGAGGAGTGCGGCGGGGACGAGTGCGGAGCGGGGCACGGCGTGGTGCCCGGCCGCGGGGCCGGCGCCGGTGAGCGCCGCCGCGGCCGCCGCGGCGGCCAGGGCGGTGTCGAGCGACGCGGGCGGCAGCAGCGCCCGGCCGGAACCGCCCGCCGGTACGGCGCCCTTGGAGGCCAGGGGCTCGACGGGGCCGCCCGCCCAGACCGTGGTACGGCCCCGAGGGGAAGGTCCGCCCGGTCGCCGGCCCGGGCCGGCCTTGGAGCGGCCGGACGGCAAGAGGCGGGCGGTCGAGGCGGCGGCCTCGTACGCGGGACGGACGGCCGAACCGGTGAGCCCGCTCGCCGGCGAGGTCCAGCCGGGGCCGGGCATCAGGCCACCCGCCCACGCGGACAGACGTCCCAGCACACCCTGTCGCCCGGACGGCGCGGCAGCGGTTTCCGCCGCCGGGCCGGGTGTCGGACCACCGGCCCACGCGGACAGACGCGACAACACCTCCGGGCCCACGGGCGGCGAGAGGCGGGCGGTCGAGGCGGCGGCCTCCGTCGCGGGACGGGACGGCGAGCCGGTGAGCCCGCTCGTCAAGCTCTCCATCGGAGTCCGGCCGGACCCGGCGGTGGGGTCACCCGCCCAGGCCGACAGGCGTGCCAGCACACCGCGCCCCGCGGACGACGAGCCGGCGGCCTCCGACGCCGGGCCGGGCGTCGGGCCGGGTCCGGACCACGCCGACAGACGCGCCAGTACGCCCCGCCGCGCGGGCGGCGAGGCGGCGGGCCGCGCCACCGCGCCGGTCTTCGGGGCGCGAGGCGACGCCGCGCGGGTCGCCGTCGCTCCCAGCAGTACGTCCAGTGTTCTGGCCGCGCCCATCGCCACCGGGCCCGCCGCCGTGTGTTTGAGACGGAGGTCGTACGCCCAGACCGTGGCGGCGAGGGCCGTGCCCAGCGCCAGGGCCGGGCGGCCCGCGCGGGAGGCCAGCAGCAGGCCCGCGGCGGTCAGTCCGCCCGCCGCGGCGAGGGCCGCGTTCGGGGTGATGCGCCCCGACGGGATCGGCCGGTGCGGGCGCTCGACGGCGTCCTCGTCGCGGTCCGCCCAGTCGTTGAGCGCCATCCCCGCCTCGTACAGGCAGAGCGACGCCCCGACGGCGAGCGCGGTACCGCGGTTGGGCCGGACCCCGGCGGACGCCGCGCCGGCCAGGGCGTCGCCCGGGACCGTGAACAGCGCGGACACCCGCAGGAGTTCGGCCCAGGCGCGCAGGCTCACTTGCTCTCCTTCAGGCGCTCGGCGAAGGAGAGCAACGCGTCGAACTGTTCGGCGAGCGCGGCGGGTCCGCCGTCCGGGTCCTTGAAGTAGAAGCCCAGCTCGGGCAGCGGGCCGCTCAGCCCGGCCTCGTGGGCGCGGGCGACCAGCCGGGCCAGGTCCAGGACGAGCGGCGCCGCGAGCGCCGAGTCGCAGCCCTGCCAGATGGTCTGGAGGATCATGCGGGAGCCGAGGAACCCGTCGAAGGCGATGTGGTCCCAGGCGGTCTTCCACTCGCCGAGCGCGGGCACGTCGTCGATGTGCACCTCGCCCTCGGGCGCGATGCCGAGCGTGTCGGCGAGGACACGCTCCTTGCCCGCGTTCTTGGCGGCGGCCGCCGCCGGGTCGGCCAGCGCCGCTCCGTCCCCGCCGCCCAGCAGGTTGGTGCCCGACCAGGCCCTGACGTCGAGGGCGCGCTGGACGAACATCGGGGCGAGCACGGAACGGAGCAGCGTCTGGCCTGTCTTGCCGTCGCGGCCCGCGTGGGGAAGTCCGCTGGCCTCGACGGCGTCCGCGAGGGCCGCGCTCCGCAGCCCGGTCGACGGGGTGAAGTTCACGTAGGAGCAGCCCGCCCTGAGCGCGGCGGCGGCGTAGAGGGAGCTGGCGGGCAGCCGCGGGTCGCCGGCGGCGGGCTCGGGCTCGGTGGAGGAGACGTTGACGACGACGGCGCGTACGACGCCGGTGCGGCGGATGAAGGCGGTGATGTCGTCGGCGAAGGCGGCTATCAGTTCGTCGTCGTCGCGGGTGTCGCCGGGCATCGGTCCGCCGATGCGGATCTCCGCGTCGGCCGCTTCGAGTTCGGCGGCGATGGTGTTGGGCAGGCCGTGCGGGAGGACACCCGCGGCGGTGAGTGCCTCGGCGCGCTTCGGCAGGGGGCAGCTCGCGGTGTCGTGTCCGCCGAAGACCAGCGAGGACAGCGCCGGGAGGCCCGAGCCCGCGAAGGGCGGGGTCTCGGCGACCATGCCGGTCGCGGGATGGAGGCCCGCGTTGACCGCCGCGCAGCCGGCGACGGCTGTCGTCGCGACGGAGCCTCGTGCTCCTACGAACCAGACTCCGGTACGTCCTGCAGTCGAATCGTTGGTGGTCACGGGCTGCCTCCCTGCCGGGTGGGTGTGTTGGTGGACGGCGGGCGGGGGGTACGGCGCCTCCCCGCCCGCCGCCGTCTGGCGGCCGGCCTCCCGGTGGTTGGCCAGGAGGCCGGTGGACCTCCGGTGTGCTAGGAGGCCAGTTCCTTCAGTTGGATGTTGCGGAACGCGACCTGGTCGTCGGCACCGTGGTTCTGGATGCCGATGTAGCCGTCCTTCAGGCTGCGCACCGGGTCCTTGTTGGTGAAGTCGTTGATCTTGACTCCGTTGAGGATGACCTGGACCCGCTCACCCTGCACCTTGATCTCGTAGTTGTTCCACTGACCCGGGGGCCGCAGAACCTGGTCCCTGGCCTTGATGTTGGCCGACTTGAACGTGTAGATCGCGCCGGTGGTGCGATCGGCCGCGTCCGTGGCGTCGATCTGGATCTCGTAGCCGTTGTTGACGGCCGACCAGGGGTCGTCGGAGGCCGGGAAGCCGATGAAGACACCGGAGTTGTCGTCCCCGTCCATCTTCCAGTCCATCTTCAGCGAGTACGAGCCCAGTTCCTTGGCCTGGTACCAGAGCATGCCCATGCCGCCCTCGGTGTGCATCTCGCCGCCACCGATGTTGAACTTGCCCGGACCCGCCTGCTTCCAGCCGTCCAGGGTCTTGCCGTTGAAGATGTCCCGGTAGCCGGTGTTGGGCTTGCAGTCGGCCTTGACCTGGCCGGCCGCGTACCGCAGACCGCCGAGCAGGTGCTCACGGAACGCCGGTTCGGCGTACGACTCCTTGGTGTGGCCGCCCCCGGTGTAGAAGGACCGGCCGCCGTCGAACGTCTGGCACCAGGCGATCGGGTGGTCGCCCTTCATCGTGCCGCCCTGGTAGGTGGTCTCGTCGAGGGTGGCGAGGACCTTCACGTCCGAGCGGGGGTTGTCACGGTAGTTGTACCACTCGTCCGTGCGCTGCCACTCGTCGTCCAGGTGCGCGGTGGCGGGGTGATCGTGGTCCTCGACCCGCACGGTGGCTTCCTGGATCTGCGGGTGGCCGGAGAAGTAGGCACCGACCAGCTTGCCGTAGTAGGCCCAGTCGTACTCGGTGTCCGACGCGGCGTGCACGCCCATGTAGGCGCCGCCGGTGGAGATGTAGTACTCGAACGCCTTCTGCTGCTCGGGGTTGAGGACGTCACCGGTGGTGGAGAGGAAGACCACCGCGTCGTACCGGGCGAGGTTGTTGGTGGTGAACTGCGCCGCGGTCTCGGTGGCGTCGATCGTGATGTTGCTGGTCTTGCCCAGCTCCTTCAGGGCCGCGATCCCGTCCGGGATGGCGTCGTGGCGGAACCCGGCGGTCTTGGAGAAGACGAGGACCCGCTTCTCGGTCTTGCCGGCGGCCTGGTCGCTGATCTCGAAGTCGTCGAGGTCGTAGAGCGCGCCCTGACCGCCCTTGAAGACGAGGAACAGCTCCGTGGTGGCCTTGGGCACCGAGCGCAGCGGTACGTCGATGTCCTGGAAGGTGTCCCAGCTGCCGGTCACCGGGATGGGCGCGGAGCCCAGGAGCTTGCCGGTGGCGGAGCCCGTACGCACTTCGAGGAATCCGCCCGCGCCGCCGGAAGAGACCCGGGCGGTGAGGGTCTTGGACCCGGTCAGGTTGTACGGCGTGAAGGAGATCCAGTCGTCGTTGTCGATGTCTCCGACGGTCTTGCCGCCGTTGGCCGACGCCTTGTCGTAGATCGTGATGCCCGAGGCGTGCGAGAAGTGCTCGGCCTGGCGGTGGCGAGGCTGGAGCTGGACCTGGTCGTGCGTGGTCAGCGCGGCCTGGCCGCCGCCTCCGCCGTCGGTGTACTCGGCGTCGATGACGCCGAATATGTCGGCGTTGGGGTCGTGCTCGCCGTCCGCGGGTGCGGTGATGGTGCCTTCGCAGCCCTTGGCCGAGGTGATCGGGTGGCCGTGGCTGTCGTGGCCGAGGATGTAGTTGACGGTGACCTTGGAGCAGTCGATCGGACCGTCCTCGGGGTCGGTGACGGTGACCTTGAAGGGCAGCTTGTCGCCGAACTTGAAGAGGGCGCCGTCGGCGGGCACGGTGAGCGTGACCTTGGGCGCGGTGTTGCCGACCACGATCTTGACGGACGAGTTGCCGGTGTGACCCTTGGGGTCGGTGGCGGTCAGCGTCGCGGTGTAGGTGCCGTTCTTCTTGTACACGTGGCTGGGGTTGGGCTCGGTGGACTTCCCGCCGTCGCCGAAGTCCCAGGCGTAGGTGATCTCGTCACCGTCCGGGTCCACGGTGCCCGCGGAGGAGAAGTTGGCCCGCAGCGGCGCCGTTCCCGAGGTCTTGCTGGAGGTGGCCTTGGCGATCGGGGCCCGGCCGTCGGCTATGTTCTCGATCCGGTAGACGGCCGAGTTCTCGTCGCCGCCGAACCAGGCGCGGCCGTAGTCGAGGACGTAGAGCGCGCCGTCGGGGCCGAACTCCATGTCCATGACCTGGGTGCCGGTCCACGGGAAGTCGTGGATGCTGTTGACGGTGCCGTCCGCGTCCTTCTCGATGCGCTTGATCCACTCGCGGCCGAACTCACCGGCGAAGAAGTCCCCGTCGTACTCCTCGGGGAACTTCGCCGCGGACTCCAGCTCCGGGTCGAAGTTGTAGACCGGGCCACCCATCGGGGACTCGGAGCCGTCGCCGAACTCCGGCACGCTGTTCCCGTTGTACGGGATCCAGGCGCCCTGGGACGGCGGCAGGTCGGTGAGGCCGGTGTTGTGCGGCGAGTCGTTCTTCGGCGCGGCGCAGTCGAACGCGGGGCCGGAGGTGCCGGTGGCGAAGTCGTAGTCCCGGTAGGCGTCGTTGTCGCCGGTGCAGTAGGGCCAGCCGAAGTTGCCGGCCTCCGTCATGCGGGCGAACTCGACCTGTCCGGCCGGGCCGCGGGTCTCGGACGCCGCGCCCGCGTCGGGGCCGTACTCACCGACGTAGACGATGCCGGTCTTCTGGTCGACGTTGATCCGGAAGGGGTTGCGGAAACCCATGCCGTAGATCTCGGGGCGCGTCTTCTCCGTGCCGGGGGCGAAGAGGTTGCCCTCGGGGATCGTGTACGAGCCGTCGTCGGCGACCTTGATCCGCAGCACCTTGCCGCGCAGGTCGTTGGTGTTGCCGGAGGTCCGCCGGGCGTCGAACGCGGGGTTGCGGTTCGGCCGGTCGTCGATCGGCGTGTAGCCGTCGGAGGCGAAGGGGTTGGTGTCGTCGCCGGTCGACAGGTAGAGGTTGCCGTCCGCGTCGAAGGCGATGTCGCCGCCGACGTGGCAGCAGACGCCGCGGTTGGTCTCGATGTCGAGGACCTTCTTCTCGCTGGCCGTGTCGAGGGTGAAGTCCTCGTTCAGCGTGAAGCGCGAGAGCCGGTTGTACCCGTCGAAGGGGGCGAAGTCGGCAGCCGTGCCCGTCTCGGGTGCGTCACCGGCGGGGGTGTCGAGCACCGGGGAGTAGTAGAGGTAGATCGCGCGGTTCTCGGCGAAGTCGGGATCGATACCGACGCCCTGGAGACCTTCCTCGTCGTGCGTGTACACGTCGAGCTTGCCCGCGACCTTGGTGTCGCCGGCGGCGTCGGTGACGCGGAGCGTGCCGTCGCGTGAGGTGTGCAGGACCTGGCGGTCCGGCAGTACGGCGAGCGACATCGGCTCGCCGACCTCGTCGGCGCCCTTGGCGAGGGCGACCTGCTGGAAGTTGCCGTCCGCCGGGTGCGGGTCCTCCGGGTGGGCGGCGGCGGGGACGGCTGAGATGGTGCCGGCGATCAGTGCGCCGGCCACGAGCGTGAGGAGGGATCTGGATCTATGACGTCTTCTGGGCACGAAAGTCCTCCGGGGGTGGGGCTGTTCGTACTGCGGGTGCCGAGGGGACGCCGAAACGCCGCTCCCGACGTGCTGGGACGCGTTCTGCACGAGCAACGTGCCCCCTACATCTCGCTGGACGTTAGCCCGGTTGGTCCGTGCCGGAAAGACCTTGCGCAGCAATTGGGTTCAACTTTTTCCCGGTTGAGGACAAAGGCAGAAAAGGCAGACCGGACGGCCCGGCGGTGGTTTCGGACCACCGCCGGGCACATCCCGGTCACCTCACCGTGCCGACTGGGCGGGCCCCTCCTTGAGCTGGATGTTCCGGAAGGAGACCTGGTCGTCCGCGCCGTGGTTCTGGAGGCCGATATGACCGTCCTTCAGACTGCGGACCGGGTCGGTGTTGGTGAAGTCGTTGATCTCGACTCCGTTGAGGAACACCTGGAGGCGCTCCCCGTCGACCCTGAGTTCGTAGCTGTTCCACTCACCCGGCGGCTTGAGGGCCTTGTCCCTCGCCTCGATGTCGGCTGCCTGGAACCCGTACACCGATCCCGTGGTGCGGTCGTCGGCGTCGGTGGCGTCGATCTGGACCTCGTAGCCGTTGTCCACGGCCGAGTTGACGTCGTCCGAGGCGGGGAAGCCCACGAAGACACCGGAGTTGTCGTCGCCGGCCATCTTCCAGTCGAGCTTGAGGGAGTACGAGGACAGCTCCTTGGCCTCGTACCAGAGCAGGCCCATGCCGCCCTGGGAACGCAGTTCACCGTCGACGACGTCGAATCCGCCCGGTCCGGCCTGCTTCCAGCCGTCCAGCGTCCTGCCGTCGAAGATGTCCGTGTACCCGGGGTCCGGGTCCGTGCCGCCCGCCGGAGTGCAGTCGGCCTCGACCTGTCCGGTGGCATACCTCAGTCCGCCGAGCAGATGGTCGCGGAAGGCCGGTTCGGCGTACGACTCCTTGGTGTGGCCGCCCCCGGTGTAGAAGGACCGGCCGCCCTCGTAGGTCTGGCACCAGGCGATCGGGTGGTCACCCGACATGTTGCCGCCCTCGTAGCTCGACTCGTCCAGCGAGGCGAGCACCCGGGCCTGCTCACGGGGGTTGGTGCGGTAGTTGTACCACTCGTCCGTACGGTCCCAGGTGTCCTCCAGATGGGCCGTGGCCGGGTGTTCGTGGTCCTCGACCTGCACGGTGGCGGGCTGGATCGCCGGGTGGGAGTCGAAGTAGGCCCCCACCAGTCCGCCGTAGAACTCCCACTCGTACTCGGTGTCGGCGGCGGCGTGGACACCCAGATAGCCCCCTCCTCCGGCGACGTACTCCTCGAACGCCGTCTGCTGCTCGGCGTTCAGCACGTCACCGGTGGTGGAGAGGAACGCCACCGCGTCGTAGTTCGCGAGATTGTCCGCGGTGAACGCGCCCGCGTCCTCCGTGGACTCGACCGTGATCTCGGTGGACTCCCCCAGCTCCTTCAGGGCCTCGGTGCCGGCCTCGATGGAGTCGTGGCGGAAGCCCGCCGTCTTGGAGAAGACCAGGACACGTTCGCCCGCCGCGGCGGGTGCCTCCCCGGTGATCTCGAAGTCGTCCACCTCGAAGAGGTCGCCCTCGCCGCCCTTGAAGGTCAGGACGAGATCGGTCGTCTCCGCCGGGGCCCCGGTCAGCTCCACCGCGACGTCCTCGAACGTCGTCCAGCCGCCGGTGACGGGCACCTCGGCCGAGCCGAGGACCTCGCCGTCGGCCGCGCCCGCCCGCACCTCAAGGGTGCCGCCTGCGCCGTCCGAGGAGACCCGGGCGGTCAGCTTGGCGGCCCCGGCCAGGTGGTACGGCTCGAAGGAGATCCAGTCGCCGTTCGAGATACCGCCGACGGTCTTGCCGCCGTTGGCTCCCTCACGATCCGTCACGGTGGTGCCGGACGAGTCGTTGGCGTGCTCCGCCTGACGGTGCCTCGGCTGGATCTCGGACTGGCCGTGACCGGTCAGCGAGCCCTGGCCGCCGCCTCCGCCGTCGGTGTACTCGGCGTCGATCACTCCGAAGATATTGGCGTTGGGATCGTGTTCGGCGTCGGCGGGCGCCGTAATGGTGCCCTCGCAGCCGGTCTTCGAGGTGATCGGGTGACCGTGGCTGTCGTGGCCGAGGATGTAGCGGACGGTGACCTTGGAGCAGTCGATGTCGTCGCCGTCCTCGGGGTCGGTCACGGTGACCTTGAACGGCAGCTCGTCGCCGAACTCGAAGAGCGTGCCCGGCGCGGGCAGTTCCAGCTTCACCTGGGGTGCGGTGTTGCCGACGACGACCTGCACGGAAGCGGTGCCGGTGAGCCCGCCGGGGTCCTTCGCGGTGACGGTCGCCGAGTAGGTGCCGTTCTCCTCGAAGGTGTGGGTCGGGTTCGGCTCGGTGGAGGTGCCGCCGTCGCCGAAGTCCCAGGCGTACGTCAGCTCGTCGCCGTCCGCGTCCTCGGTGCCCTCCGACGAGAAGGCCACCTCCAGCGGTCCGGTGCCGGACGTCTTGTCCGCCTTGGCGACCGCGACCGGTGAGTAGCCCTCGGTGGCGTTCTCGATGCGGTAGAGCGCCGAGTTCTCGTCGCCGCCGAAGTAGCCGGTGCCGTAGTCGAGGACGTAGAGCGCGCCGTCGGGGCCGAACTCCTGGTCCATGACCTGGGTGCCGGACCAGGGGAAGTCGTTGATCGAGTTGACCGTGCCGTCGGCGCCCTGGTCGATGCGCTTGATCCACTTGCGGCCGAACTCGCCGGCGAAGAAGTTCCCGTCGTACTCCTCGGGGAACTTGACCGGGGAGTCGAGGTCCGCGTCGTAGTGGTAGACGGGACCGCCCATCGGGGACTCGGAGCCGTCGCCGAACTCCGGCACGCTGTTCCCGTCGTAGGGGATCCAGGCGGCCTGGGACGGCGGCAGGTCGGTGAGGCCGGTGTTGTGGGGCGAGTCGTTCTTCGGCGCGGCGCAGTCGAAGGCCGCGCCGGACTCGCCGGTGGCGAAGTCGTAGTCCTTGAACGGCTCGTTGTCCCCGGTGCAGTACGGCCAGCCGAAGTTGCCCGCCTCGGTGACACGGGCGAACTCCACCTGTCCGGCCGGGCCGCGGTCCGGGTCGGCCGCGCCCGCGTCGGGACCGTAGTCACCGACGTAGACGATGCCCGTCTCCTTGTCGACGGAGATCCGGAACGGGTTGCGGAAGCCCATGGCGTAGATCTCGGGCTTCGTCTTCTCCGTGCCGGGGGCGAACAGGTTGCCCTCGGGGACGGTGTAGGAGCCGTCGTCGGCGACCTTGATCCGCAGCACCTTGCCGCGAAGGTCGTTGGTGTTGCCGGAGGAACGCCGGGCGTCGAACGCGGGGTTGCGGTTCGGCCGGTCGTCGATCGGCGTGTAACCGTCGGAGGCGAAGGGGTTGGTGTCGTCACCCGTCGACAGGTAGAGGTTGCCGTCCGCGTCGAAGGCGATGTCACCGCCGACGTGGCAGCAGGTGCCGCGCGAGGCGGGCACGTCGAGGACCTTCTTCTCGCTTCCCTTGTCGAGGGTGCCGTCCTCGTTCAGCGTGAAGCGCGAGAGCCGGTTGACCCCGTCGAAGGGGGCGAAGTCCTCGGCGGTACCCGTTTCGGGCGCGTCGCCGGACGGGGTGTCGAGTTCGGGCGCGTAGTAGAGGTAGATGGCCCGGTTCTGCGCGAAGCCGGGGTCCACGCCGACTCCCTGGAGTCCTTCCTCGTCGTGGCTGTAGACGTCGAGGGTGCCGGACACCTTGGTGGTGCCCCCCTCGTCGGTGATGCGCAGTGTGCCGTCGCGTGAGGTGTGCAGGACCTGGCGGTCGGGAAGGACCGCCAGGGTCATGGGCTCACCGGCTTCTTCGGCGCCCTTGGCCAGGGTCACCTGCTGGAACGTGGGGGCGGCGGCCTGTCTTCCGGGGTCGGCGGCGTTGGCCGGCACGGCGCTGAGGGTCGACCCCGCGAGCAGGGCGCCGGTCAGCAGTGCGAGAAGGGAGCGGCCTCTGGGACGTCGTTGACTGTGCACGAGAGTCCTCCGGTAGTGCCTGTCGTGCGTGCGGGTCCGAGGGAACGAAGGAGCATGGGGGCTCGCCTCGGGTGGGGGGATGGGGGGGAGTGCTCGTCCAAGCACCCGTGATCCCGCATCTGTTGCTCTCGGTCTGCTGTCTCGCCGGGGCGCGCCGTCGCACCGGAGATCAACATGTCCTGTACATCTCAGTGACCGTAACCCTGTTCGTCCGAGACGGAAAGCCCTTGCGCAGCGCTGAAGTTCAACTTTTTCCCGACTCAGGACAAAGGGCTTTCCGGGCATGCCGGACGGCCCGGCGGTGAACTTTCCACCGCCGGGCTCGTGTTGGGCTGTGTGACGTGAGGAGCGGCTACTCGCCGCCGCCGAAGGCCGCGTCGAAGGACGCGGTGGGCCGGTCGAAGTCGAACCGCTTCAGGTCGGCGAGCGCCTCGGGGGCGCCCGCGAGCCGGTCCATACCGGCGTCCTCCCACTCCACCGAGATCGGACCCTCGTAGTTGATCGCCCCCAGCATGCGGAAGACGTCCTCCCACGGCACGTCACCGTGCCCGGCCGAGACGAAGTCCCAGCCGCGCCGCGGGTCGCCCCAGGGGAGATGCGAACCGAGCCTGCCGTTACGGCCGTCGAGACGCTTGCGCGCCTCCTTGCAGTCGACGTGGTAGATCCGGTCCCGGAAGTCGTAGAGGAATCCGGTCGGGTCCAGGTCCTGCCAGACGAAGTGGCTCGGGTCGAAGTTCAGCCCGAACGCGGGGCGGTGGTCGACCGCTTCGAGCGCCTGCTTCGTCGTCCAGTAGTCGTACGCGATCTCGCCCGGGTGGACCTCGTGGGCGAAGCGCACCCCCTCGGTGTCGAAGACGTCGAGGATCGGGTTCCACCGCTCGGCGAAGTCGTCGTAACCCCGCTCGATCATGCCGGGCGGCACCGGCGGGAACATCGCCAGCAGATGCCAGATGGACGAACCGGTGAAGCCGATGACCGTGTTGACCCCGAACGCGGCGGCGGCCCTGGCGGTGTCCTTGATCTCCGCGGCGGCCCGCTGCCGTACGCCCTCGGCCTCCCCGTCGCCCCAGATACGGGACGGCAGGATGCCCTGGTGGCGCTCGTCGATGATGCTGTCGCAGACCGCCTGGCCGACGAGATGGTTGGAGATCGCCCAGCACTTGAGGCCGTACTTGTCGAGCAGCTGGTGGCGGCTCTCCAGATAGCCCGGATCGGTGAGCGCCTTGTCGACCTCGAAGTGGTCGCCCCAGCAGGCCAGTTCCAGACCGTCGTAACCGAAGTCACGGGCGAGCCGGCAGACCTCCTCCAGCGGCAGATCGGCCCACTGGCCGGTGAACAGCGTGAACGGGCGTGACATACGGACCTTCCCTCAGGACTCGATTCCGGACGGGGCCGGGACGGGTGTGTAGATGGCGTTCTTCTCCGCGCTCTCCTCGACCGCGGCGAGGACCCGCTGCACCTGGAGACCGTCGGCGAAGGAGGGCGCGGGGTCGGTTCCGGCGGCGATCGCCTCGACCAGATCCTTGGCCTGGTGCACGAAGGTGTGCTCGTAGCCCAGCCCGTGGCCCGGCGGCCACCAGGCGTCGAGGTAGGGGTGCTCGGACTCGGTGACCAGGATCCGCCGGAAGCCGGCGGTCACCGCGGGCTCCGACTGGTCGTGGAACGACAGCTCGTTGAGCCGCTCCAGATCGAAGGCCAGCGAACCGTGCTCGCCGTTGATCTCCAGCCGCAGCGCGTTCTTGCGCCCCGCCGCCATCCGGGTGGCCTCGAAGGACGCCAGCGCCCCCGAGGCGAGCCGCCCGGTGAACAGGGCGGCGTCGTCCACCGTGACCGGGCCCGTCTCCGCGCCGCCGGTCGCCGAGAGTCCGGCCGACGCCCCTGACAGCAGCGGCCTCTCCCGGACGAACGTCTCGGTCATCGCGGAGACCCCGACCAGCGGCTCCCCCGCCAGGAACTGCGCGAGGTCCACGATGTGCGCGCCCAGGTCGCCGAGCGCCCCCGATCCCGCGTGCTCACGCTTGAGCCGCCAGGTGAGGGGGAACTCGGCGTCGACCAGCCAGTCCTGGAGGTAGGTGACCCGTACGTGCCGCAGCGCGCCGAGCCGTCCCTCCTCGATCAGCTTGCGGGCGTAGCTGATGGCGGGCACCCGCCGGTAGTTGAAGCCCACCATGGCCAGCTGGCCCCGGGACCTGGCCGCCTCGGCGGCCCGGACCATGGCCTCGGCCTCGGCGACCGAGTTGGCGAGCGGCTTCTCGCACAGGACGTGCTTGCCCGCCTCCAGCGCGGCGATGGCTATCTCCGCGTGGCTGTCCCCAGGCGTACAGATGTCGACCAGCCGCACGTCGTCACGTGCGATGAGGTCCCGCCAGTCGGTCTCCGCGGCGGCCCAGCCGAGTTTGTCGGCTGCCGTGCGGACGGCCGTCTCGTCCCGCCCGCAGATGGCGGCGAGGTGCGGCCGCATCGGCAGATCGAAGACATGTCCCGCCGTGCGCCAGCCCTGTGAGTGGGCGGCACCCATGAACGAGTATCCGATCATGCCGATACCGAGTGGCGGCGGTGCGCCGGCTTCCTTCTCCGACGCTTCCCTGCTGGTCATAAGGGATTACTCCTCGTCTCTCGCACGTGTGGGGGCAGACTGGCGGAGCCGGTCAGCTGAATCCCTGGGGCAGGTACTCGTCGACGTTCTCCTTGTCGACGACCGCCGAGAACAGCGTGACCTGGGCCGGGATCTCCAGTCCGGCCATGCCGCTGACGCCCTTGCCCTGGCCGAGCGCGCGGGCGAGGTCGATCGCCGTCGAGGCCATGATCGGCGGGTAGAGCACGGTCGCCTTCAGGACGCTGTTGTCGGCCTTGATGGCGTCCATCGCGGACTTGGCGCCGGCGCCGCCGACCATCAGGAACCCGTCACGGCCGGCCTGGTCGATGGCGCGCAGCGCGCCGACACCCTGGTCGTCGTCGTGGTTCCACAGGGCGTCGAACTTGGACTGCGCCTGGAGGAGCTGGGCCATCTTGGCCTGGCCGGACTCGACGGTGAAGTCGGCCGCCTGGCGGGCGACCTTCTTGATGTTGGGGTAGTTCTTGAGCGCGTCGTCGAAGCCCTGGGTGCGCTGCTTGGTCAGCTCCAGGCTGTCGGGGCCCGACAGTTCGATGACGGTGGCGTTGGGCTTGTCCTTCAGCTTCTCGCCGATGTACTTGCCCGCGTTGACGCCCATGCCGTAGTTGTCGCCGCCGACGTAGGAGCGGAACGCCTGCGGGTCGGCGAAGATGCGGTCCAGGTTGATGACGGGGATGCCCGCGCGCATCGCCTTGAGACCGGCCTGGGTGAGGGCCTTGCCGTCGGCCGGCAGGATCACCAGGACGTCGACCTTCTTGTTGATCAGCGAGTCGATCTGGCCGATCTGGGCGGCGGTGTCGTTCGAGCCCTCGGTGATGTCGAGCGTGACGTCCGAGTACTTCTTCGCCTGCGACCGGGCGTTGGCGTTGATCGCGGCCAGCCAGCCGTGGTCGGCCTGGGGACCGGCGAAACCGATGGTGACGGCCTTGCCGGGCTTGTCGTCGACCGGCTGCTCGTTGGCGGCGGGCTCGTCCTTCTTCTCATTGCTGGTGCAGGCGGTGAGCAGGGCACCCGCCGAGATGGCGGCGGTGCCGAACAGAAGACCTCTGCGGCTCGTTTCTGGCATGACGGTTCGTCCCCTTCAGGAGAGCGGATGGTGCGGTGCGTCGGAAGCGGTGCTTCGAGGAGCGGTACGAGATACGGGCCTCGGGGATACGAGGTCAGCCCTCACCGTTGCGCGCCGTGCGGCGCTGGACCAGTACGGCGGCGACGATGATCGCGCCCTTGGCGATCTGCTGGACGTCGCTCTGGAGGTTGTTGAGAGCGAAGATGTTGGTGATGGTGGTGAAGATCAGGACACCGAGGACGGAGCCGACGATCGTGCCGCGACCGCCGCTGAGCAGTGTGCCGCCGATGATCGCCGCCGCGATGGCGTCGAGTTCGTAGAGGTTTCCGTTGGTGTTCTGTCCCGAGCCGGACAGCACGATCAGCATGAAGGCCGCGATACCGCAGCACAGTCCGGAGAGCAGGTAGAGGTAGAGCCGCTGCCTGCGCACGTCGATGCCGGCGAGACGGGTCGCCTCCGCGTTGCCGCCGACCGCGACGGTGCGCCGGCCGAAGGTGGTGCGGTTGAGGAGCAGCCAGCCGATGACCGTGACCGCCACGAAGATGATGACGAGCGGCGGGACGCCCAGGATGTAGGAGTCGCGGGAGCCGAGGTCGAGGACCGACTTCAACGTGACGACCTGGGTGTTGCCGTCGGTGATCTGGAGGGCCAGACCACGGGCGGACGCCATGATCGCGAGGGTCGCGATGAACGGCGCCATGCCGCCGTACGCGATCAGTACGCCGTTGACCAGACCACAGGCCAGGCCCACGATGATCGCGGTGAACAGGATGCCGGCGAAGCCGTACTCCTGGGTGGCCAGGGTGGTCGCCCACACGGAGGCCAGGGCCACGATCGCGCCGACCGACAGGTCGATGCCGCCGCTGGTGATGACGAACGTCATGCCGACGGTGACCACACCGATGATCGACGCCTGGGTCAGCACCAGCTGGAGATTGCTGGTGTCCAGGAACTGATCGGGCTTGGTGATGCCGCCGACGACTATCAGCGCGGCGAGCACGCCGAGCAGCGAGAGCGTACGGAAATCGAGACGCAGTCCCAGCGGCGGGCGGCCCCCGGAACCTCCCGGGGTCTTCGCGGCGGGCTTGGTCAGCGGCACGGCGTCGGCGGCGGGTGCGGCCTCGGGCCCGCCCTGCTGCGCCTCAGAGGCAGGCTGTTTCATGGCGTCGGGCTCCCTTCCATCACAAGGTCGAGTACACGGTGCTCGTCGAGCTCCTGGGCCGGGGACGTGTGGACGACACGGCCCTCCCGGAGCACCAGCACCCGGTCGGCGAGGCCAAGGACCTCGGGGACCTCGCTGGAGACGAGTAGTACGGCGAGGCCGTCGTCGGCCAGCCGGCGGATCACGGAGTAGAGCTCGGCGCGGGCGCCGACGTCGACACCGCGGGTGGGTTCGTCGAGGAGCAGCACCCGGCAGCCGCGGAGCAGCCAGCGGGCCAGGACCGCCTTCTGCTGGTTGCCGCCGGACAGCGTGCGGATGATCGCGTCGGGGTTGTCGGGACGCAGCGAGAGTTCCTGGGTCGCCGCCCTGGCGGCCTTGCGCTCGGCGCCGCCGTCGAGCCAGCCGCCGCGCGAGAAGCGGGACATGGACGACACCGACACGTTGCGCGTGACCGATTCGATGAGCAGCAGGGCCTGTGCCTTGCGCTCCTCGGGGGCGAGACCGAGTCCGGCGCGTACGGCGGCGCGTACGCTGCCGGGCTTCAGCTCCTTGCCGTCGACGATCACCCGGCCGCCGGTGGGCTTGCGGGCGCCGAAGATGGTCTCCAGGATCTCGGAGCGGCCGGAGCCGACGAGTCCGGCGAGGCCGACGATCTCGCCGGGGCGCAGCTGGAGGTCGACGGGTTCGAACTCGCCCTCCCTGGTGAGTCCCTCGGTCCGCAGGATCGGCTCGCCGTGCGGGGCGTCGGCGACCGCGGGGCGGTCGGGGAAGACGTACGCGACCTCGCGGCCGGTCATCAGGGCGACGACCTCGCTGGTGGGGGTCTCCTTGGCGGGCAGGCCCACGGCGACGGTGCGGCCGTCCTTGATGACGGTCACGCGGTCGCCGATGCGGCGGATCTCCTCCAGGCGGTGGGAGATGTAGATGACGGCGACCCCGTCGGCGGTCAGCGTGTCGACGATCCGGAAGAGGTTGTCGACCTCGTCGGGGTCGAGCGCGGCCGACGGCTCGTCCATCACGATCAGGCGTACGTCGTGGGAGAGCGCGCGGGCCATCGAGACGATCTGCTGGTGCGCGGCGGACAGGTCGCCGACCAGCCGGCCCGCGGGGATCTCGGGGTGGCCGAGGCGCCCGAGCAGCGCGGTGGCGGCGGCCCTGGCCTCGCCGCCCTTGACGATGAAGCCGGCGGAGGTCGGCTCGTGGCCGAGGAAGATGTTCTCGGCGACCGACAGGCCCTCGACCAGGTCGAGTTCCTGGTAGATGGTCGCGATGCCGAGCTTCATGGCCGCGATGGGTGACTTGAGCTGGACCTCTTCACCGCGCCAGGTGATGACACCGTCGTCGGGCTGGTGCGCGCCGGCGAGCACCTTGATGAGTGTGGACTTGCCGGCCCCGTTCTGGCCGAGCAGACAGTGGACTTCGCCTGCCTGCACCTCCAGGTCCACGCCGTCCAGGGCGCGGACGCCCGGGAACAGCTTGGTGATGCCGGACATGGTGAGCAGACTGCCTTCGGGTGGTGCTGGTGCCATGGCGTATCCCCTCGGCGGATGCGGCCGGTGAGCGGGCGTGCGGGCGTGCGGAACAGGGCGGTGCGATGCGGGTGGTGCGGTGAACGGTGGTGCTTTGTTGGGGCTCTTGTTGGTTTTTTTGCTGTTATTTCGGTTGTGCGGGTGAGGCGTGTGCCGTACGGCCCGACGTCGGGGGTGCCGGTGTCAGGCCGGGGAGAAGAGGTGGTCGCTGATGAGGCGGGCCGCGCCGGTGACTCCGGCGGTCGGCCCCAACTCCCCGAGAACGATGGGGAGATTGCCGGTGGCCAGCGGAAGTGACTGGCGGTAGACCTGGGTGCGGACGCTGGCCAGCAGGGTGTGGCCGAGTCCGGTCACCCCGCCGCCGATCACGACGAGGCCCGGGTTGAAGAAGCTGACGAGCCCGGCGATGACCTGGCCGACCCGGTTGCCGCCCTCGCGGATGAGGTGGAGGGCGGTGGGGTCACCGGCCGCGGCGGCCACGGCGACGTCGGCGGCGGTGAGCCGGCCGGCGGCCTCCAGGCGCGAGGCGAGTTCGGCGGAACGGCCCGTACGGGCGGCGTCCTCGGCGTCCCTGGCCAGCGCGGCGCCGCTGAAGTGGGCTTCCAGACAGCCCCTGTTGCCGCAGACGCAGGCGCGTCCGTCGGGCTCGACCCGGATGTGCCCGATGTCGCCCGCGCTGCCGGTCGTGCCGCGGTAGACCTCGCCGCCGACGACGATGCCGCAGCCGATACCGGTGCCGATCTTGACGCAGAGGAAGTCGCCCACGGAGCGTGCGACGCCCGCGTGCTGCTCCCCCATCGCCATCAGGTTCACGTCGTTGTCGACCATGACCGGGCAGCCGAGATCCTGGCTGAGCGCCTCGCGTACGGGGAAGCCGTCCCAGCCGGGCATGATCGGCGGTGCGACGGGCACACCCTCGGGGAAGCGGACCGGTCCCGGAACGCCGATGCCGGCGCCGTCGTAACCGTCCGCGAGTCCGCTGGCCTTGAGCTTGGCGGCCATCGCGAGCACCTGCTCGAACACGGCGACCGGACCCTCGCGGACGTCCATCGGGTGGTTGACGTGGCCGAGGACCTCCAGTTCGGCGTTGGTGACCGCGACGTCTATGGACGTGGCGCCGATGTCCACCCCGAGGAAGCGGAGCGCGGGCGCGAGCCGGATGTTGTGGGAGCGGCGGCCACCGCGCGAGGCGGCGAGTCCGTCGGCGACGACGAGCCCGGTCTCCAGCAGCCGGTCGACCTCCACGGCGAGCTTGGAGCGGGAGAGGTCGACCTGGTCACCGAGCTGGGCACGGGAGTTGGGACCACCGTCACGCAGGAGCCGGAGCAGTCGCGCCTGATGAGCGTTCGCGGGTCGTGCGGTCATACGTCTCACGCGCCCCTCCCCGCCTCTCGGCTCTGTGATGCGTCGCTACGTCGGTTGTCGTTTCGACGGGCTTTCGAGGGGAACGTAGCAGCGCTTTCCCCGAGTGGGAAGAAGTTGCGCAGGAATCGCCCCCAACTTTCTCCACAGTCAGGACAAAGGCGTTTCGCGGCCCGCGGGGACGGGGCGTGCGCGGAGCCGCCGGGGGCGGTTCGCGGCGTCCCCGGCGATCCGGTCCGGCGCATGACGAAGGCGCCCCCGCGTCCCGCCGGAGGCGCCTTGCCGCTGATCGTACGGGCCGCTCCCGGCCCGTGTGGAGTGGTCAGACCGCGGCGTCCCCGCGGTGGTGGTACGTGGTACGGGTCTGCTCCGTGTGGGAGCGCATGACCGCCGTCGCGGCCTCCTCGTCCCGCGCGGAGATCGCCGCGATCAGGGCCCGGTGCTCGATCCACGACTGCTTGCCGCGCTGCCGCGCCACGGGCGCGTAGTACCAGCGCACCCGCCGGTCCACCCGCGCGGCCAGCTCCGCCAGGACGACGTTGCCCGCCAGTTCCATCACCTTCGCGTGGAAGGCCGCGTTCGTCGCGACGGTGAGTTCCACGTCGTCGTCGGCCACCGACCGCTCACCCTTGACGCAGAGCGCCTCCAGCGCGGCGATCCCCGCCGAACCCGAGTTCGCGGCGGCGAGCCTCGCGGCCTCGGCCTCCAGGAGCGTACGGACCGAGAGGAGCTGGTCCGCCTCCGCCTCGGTCGGCTCGTGCACGAACGCGCCCTGGGCGGGCCTGAGATCGACCCAGCCCTCGGTGTTGAGGCGCTGGAGCGCCTCGCGTACAGGCTGGCGGGAGACCCCGAGGTGCCCGGCGAGTTCGCTCTCGACCAGATGCTGACCGGGCCTCAGGGAGCGCACGGTGATCAGTTCTAGGAGCGCCTCGTAGACGCGCTCGCGCAGCGGGCCGGGGCGTTCGAGCTTGGGCACGGAGCCCTGTGGCAGTCCTGCGGACAACATGCGGTCCCCCATCCTGGCCGGCTACGGCAGCGGGCGCGGCAACGGCACGACGATTGGCTATCGTCTACAGTCTACCGAGAACCGTAGCGGTCAGGGGCAGCGGATGACCTGCCCGGCGTAAGAGAGATTTCCGCCAAAGCCGAAAAGCAGCGCCGGGGCGCCGGATTCCACCTCGCCGCGCTCCACCAGCTTGGACAGCGCCATCGGGATGGACGCGGCCGAGGTGTTGCCGGAGTCCACCACGTCGCGGGCGATGACCGCGTTGACCGCGCCGATCTTCTGGGCGACGGGCTCGATGATCCGCAGGTTCGCCTGGTGCAGTACGACGGCGGCCAGGTCCTCGGGGCGGATGCCGGCCCGTTCACAGACCTCACGGGCGATCGGCGGCAGCTGGGTGGTGGCCCACCGGTAGACGGACTGGCCCTCCTGCGCGAAGCGCGGCGGGGTGCCCTCGATCCGTACGGCGTTGCCCATCTCGGGCACCGAGCCCCACAGCACCGGGCCGACGCCCGGCTCCTCGCCCGGCCGGACGGCCTCGACGACCGCCGCGCCCGCGCCGTCACCGAGCAGGACGCAGGTGGAGCGGTCGGTCCAGTCGGCGATGTCGGCCATCTTGTCGGCCCCGATGACCAGCGCGCGGGCCGCCGCGCCCGCCCGTACGGCGTGGTCGGCGGTGGCGAGCGCGTGGGTGAAGCCCGCGCAGACCACGTTGAGGTCCATCACGGCGGGTGAGCCCATGGAGAGGCGGGCGGCGACGCGCGCCGCCATGTTCGGCGACCGGTCGATCGCCGTGGACGTGGCGACCAGCACCAGGTCGATGTCGGCGGGGGCCAGCCCGGCGGCGGCGAGGGCCTTCGCCGCCGCGTGCGCCGCCAGTTCGTCCACGGACTCGTCGGGACCGCCCACGTGCCGGGTCTTGATGCCGACCCGGCTCCTGATCCACTCATCACTGGTGTCGACCATGCCCGCCAGGTCGTCGTTGGTGAGCACCTTGGCGGGCTGGTAGTGCCCGAGCGCGGCGATACGAGTGCCGGTCATGCCCGGGACCCCCTCTTCGGTCGACGTCAGGAGATCACCAGTCTCGTCAGCGACTCACGAGTAAGGGGGCAGGTGACCCAACAGGATTCCCCGCCTCCTCTTGGAGACTCCGGATCATCGGGCGGCGCCCGCGGGCCTCACCCGGTGAACAGCTGGGTGGCCTTGCGGACCAGTTCGTACAGACCGTACGCGAGGGGGACGCCCACCCAGATCCAGGCGAAGACGATCAGCGCGGTCCGCCGGGGCCCGGGCACCGCGCTCCCGCTCTCCGGTGCTGTGGTCATCGGGGGCCTCCTTCGTTGGTTCCGGACGGTGCCTGGGACTTCGCGGCGGCGTCGCCCTCGGACGCGGGCGCGGGAATGCCCCCGGGCCCGGCGGTGTCCGCGGGCCGGTGGTGGCGCGGGTGGACGGGCCGGACCAGCTCGTTGGCCACGAACCCGACGACGAGCAGCCCGATCATGATGGTCAGGGAGAGCCCGTAGAGACCGGGGCCGCTCTTGCCCGCCTCCTCCTGGCTGTCGGCGACCCGGTTGACGATGAGCGGGCCGAGCACGCCGGCCGCGGACCACGCGGTGAGCAGCCGTCCGTGGATCGCGCCCACCTGGTAGGTGCCGAACAGGTCCTTCAGATAGGCGGGGACGGTGGCGAAGCCGCCTCCGTAGAAGGAGAGGATGACCAGCGCGCAGATGATGAAGAGCGGTTTGGACGCGTCGCCGAACTGCGCGATCAGCAGATACATCAGGGCGCCGACGCCCAGATAGAGGCGGTAGGTGTTCTTCCGGCCGATCACGTCGGAGGTGGAGGACCAGCCGATACGGCCGGCCATGTTGGCCGCCGACAGCAGGGCGACGAATCCGGCCGCGGCCGAGACGGAGACCGGGGTGTCGGTGTCGGAGAAGAAGTCGGTGATCATCGGGGCGGCCTTCTCCAGGATGCCGATGCCCGCGGTGACGTTCATGCACAGGACGATCCACAGCAGCCAGAACTGCGGTGTGCGGACGGCGGACTTGGCGGAGACCTGCGCGGTGGTGATCAGGGCCGACGCGGGGGCCGCCGCCCCGGGCGCCGCGTCCGGGCGCGGTACACGGATCAGCAGGACACCGAGCAGCATGAACACGGCGTAGACCAGGCCGTGCACGAGGAACGCCTTGGCGATGCCGTCGCCGGTGGACCCGAACGACTCCAGCATCTGCGCGGACCAGGGCGAGGCGATGAGCGCGCCGCCGCCGAAGCCCATGATCGCGATGCCGGTGGCCATCCCGGGCCGGTCGGGGAACCACTTGATCAGTGTCGAGACCGGCGAGATGTAGCCGATGCCCAGTCCGATGCCGCCGACGAAGCCGTAGCCGAAGACGATCAGCCAGAACTGCTCGGTGGCGGCGCCGAGCGCGGAGATCAGGAAGCCGGACGAGAAGCAGACGAGCGCGACGGTCATAGCCCAGCGCGGGCCGTTGCGTTCGACGAGGGTGCCGCCGAAGGCGGCGGAGAGGCCGAGCATCACGATGCCCAGCTGGAAGGGGAGGGCGCTCTGGGTGCCGGAGAGGTCGAGAGCGGATTCCAGCGGGGGCTTGAAGACGCTCCAGGCGTAGGCCTGTCCGATCGAGAGGTGCACCGAGAGCGCTGCGGGGGGTACCAGCCAGCGGCTCCAGCCGACCGGGGCGAGTGGTGGGGTCATGGTCGCGAACTCTAGGAACCGTGCCGACCGTTTGGGAAGATCTTTGACCCGTTGTTCACGTGGGCCGCACACCCGGCGACAGAAGTCTTGTCGACCCTTATTCCATACTGTAGACAATATATCGTCGGCAAAGTGTGCCCCTTTCCTCGCTTCTCTCAACACCCTCAAAGCGAACGGAGAGCCCCACGGTGAAAGTCGCAGTCGTCGGTGCCGGAGCGATCGGCGCCTATGTCGGCGCCGCGCTCGATCGCGCAGGCGCCGAAGTCCATCTCATCGCCCGTGGACCGCATCTGGCGGCCATGAGGCAGCACGGAGTCCGGGTGTACAGCCCGCGCGGCGATTGGACCGCGCGGGTGCACGCCACCGATCAGCCGGCCGACATCGGGCCGGTCGACTATGTGTTCCTGGGCCTGAAGGCGAATTCGTACGCGGCGTGCGGGCCGCTGATCGCGCCTCTGCTCCAGGACCGCACGGCGGTCGTCGCCGCCCAGAACGGCATCCCCTGGTGGTACTTCCACCGCCACGGCGGCCCGCACGACGGCCGCCGGATAGAGAGCGTGGACCCCGGCGGCTCGGTCAGCGCCGTCCTGCCGCCGGAGCGCGCCATCGGCTGCGTCGTCTACGCGGCGACGGAGCTGGCGGGGCCGGGCGTCGTACGGCACCTGGAAGGCACCCGGTTCTCCATCGGGGAGCCGGACAGGTCGCTCTCGCCACGGACCAAGGAGTTCGGCGAGGCCATGCGGGCGGGCGGGCTCAAGTGTCCGGTCGAGGCCGAACTGCGCGACGAGATCTGGATCAAACTCCTCGGCAACATCTCCTTCAACCCGATAAGCGCGCTGACCCGCGCCACGATGCGGGAGATGTGCCTGCACCAAACGACCCGTGACGTCATCGAACTGATGATGCGCGAGACGCTCCTGGTCGCCGAGGCGCTCGGCTGCCACCCCGACATCTCCGTCGAACGCCGGCTGGCCGGCGCCGAACGGGTCGGCGACCACCGGACCTCCACTCTCCAGGACCTGGAGAAGGGGAAGCCGATGGAGCTGGACGTGCTGCTCGCGGCCGTCGTCGAACTGGCCGCCATGTGCGGGGTCGAGGTGCCGACGCTCCGCACGGTCGACGCCATCTCCGACCTGCTGGCCCGGGGCGCGGCCGCGTAGCCCCAGGGGTCCCCCTCGCCGGACGGGCACGACCGGGCCCGTCCGGCGGGCGGGGACGCGCCGGCCCGCCGGGCGGACCCGGCTCCCCCGGCCCCGCACAAAACCCCTGCGCAAGGCTTCCGCTTCCCACGACCCATCGGGATACTGTATGCAATGGCGCGGCCACAAGCCATGACTCATGAGGGAGCGCAGCGTGAAAAGCAGCGCAAGAAGGCGGGATCGCACGCCGAAGACGTATGCCAGGCTCGAATACCCGCTCGTGCGGGACGAGAAGGGCGGCCCGTTCCGGCGGGCGACCTGGGAAGAGGCACTTGACCGGGCGGCCGAGGGACTGGGCGCCGCACACGGCGCGTTCGGCATGTTCTCGTGCGCCCGTGCCACGAACGAGATGAACTACGTCGCGCAGAAGTTCGCACGCGTGGTGATGGGCACCAACAACGTCGACTCCTGCAATCGGACCTGTCACGCGCCGAGCGTCGCCGGGCTCTCGGCGGCCTTCGGTTCCGGCGGCGGCACCTCCTCGTACGGGGAGGTCGAGCAGACCGATCTGATCGTGATGTGGGGCTCCAACGCCCGCTTCGCGCACCCGATCTTCTTCCAGCACGTCCTGCGCGGCATCAGGAACGGCGCGCGGATGTACGCCGTCGACCCCCGCCGCACCAGCACGGCCGAGTGGGCCGAGAGCTGGCTGGGTCTCAACGTCGGCACGGACATCCCGCTCGCCCACGCCGTCGGCCGCGAGATCATCCACGCGGGCCTGCACAACAAGCAGTTCATCGAGCAGGCGACCACCGGTTTCGAGGAGTACGCGGCCGAGGTCGAGCCGTGGACCCTCACCGTGGCCGAGAAGGTGACGGGCGTACCCGCCGAGGCCATCCGCGACCTCGCCCACGCCTACGCCCGCGCCGAGCGCGCCCAGTTGTGCTGGACGCTCGGCATCACCGAGCACCACAACGGCACCGACAACGTGCGGGCTCTGATCAACCTGTCGCTGCTCACCGGGCACGTCGGACGGTACGGCTCCGGGGTCCAGCCCCTGCGCGGCCAGAACAACGTGCAGGGCGGCGGCGACATGGGGGCCATCCCCAACCGGCTGCCGGGCTTCCAGGACATCCTGGAGCCGGACGTGCGGCAGAAGTTCGAGACCGCGTGGGACACCGTGATCCAGCCCCACTACGGCCTCAACCTGACCGACATGTTCGAGGCGATGGAGACCGGCGACCTCCGGGCCGTCTACTGCATCGGCGAGAACCCGGCACAGTCCGAGGCCGACAGCGAGCAGGCCGTGACCCGGCTGAAGGCTCTCGACTTCCTGGTGGTGCAGGACATCTTCCTCACCAGGACGGCCGAGCTGGCGGACGTGGTCCTGCCCGCCACCGCCGCCTGGTGCGAGACCGACGGCACCACCACCAACAGCGAACGCCGGGTCCAGCGCGTACGCAAGGCGCTCGACCCCCCGGGCGAGGCGCGCGAGGACATCGAGATCATCTGCGAGATCGCCGAACGGCTCGGTCACCCGTGGAAGTTCGCGGACGCGGAGACCGTCTGGAACGAGCTGCGCGCCCTGTCCCCCGACCACTTCGGGATGACGTACGACCGGCTGGCCGAGCACCAGGGCATCCAGTGGCCGTGCCCCGACACCGAGCGCATCGAACCCACCTATCTGCACGGCAGGTTGTGGGACGCGGACCCGGCCAAGCGCGGCAGGCTCGCCCCGTTCGGCATCGTGAAGCACGACCCGCCGGTTGACCTGACGGACGATCAGTACCCGATCAGGCTCACCACGGGACGCCGACTCGACTCCTACAACACCGGTGTGCAGAGCGGGAGTTTCGCCTCCCCGCTGCGCCGCGGCGAGTATCTGGAGCTGTGCCCGGAGGACGCGCGGCTGTACGGGGTCGAGGTCGGCGAGGAGGTCCAGATCTCCTCACGGCGCGGCACGGTAAGGGCGCCGGTGTGGATCGACCGCGGGCTGCGTCCCGGACTGGCCTTCATGACGATGCACTTCCCGGACGAGGTGGACACCAACCAGCTGACGATCGAGGCGAACTGCCCCATCGCCGGCACCGCCGAGTTCAAGGCGTCGGCCATCCGGATCGAGAAGTTGCCCGCCGACGTGACGGAGATGCCGTCGACAGCAGTGAGGAGCTGAGAATCAGTGGACCTGCACTTCGGTGACGGCGAACCGACGGACGAGGAGCGCGCGGCGGTCGACTCGCTGCTCGGCCCCCCGACGTCGGCGTGGGAAGGCGCGGCCGACCGCTCGGACGTGGATCTGCGCTGGGCCCGCGGCGGTCGCGAGGCACGCGAACGGCGCGACCTGCTGTTGCCGGGGTTGCACGCCGTCAACGACCGCGTGGGCTGGATCAGCGAGGGCGCGCTCGCCTACCTGTGCCGGCGGCTCACCGTGCCGCCGGCGGAGGCGTACGGCGTGGCCACGTTCTACGCGATGTTCGCGCTCAAGCCCCGCCCCGCGAAGGTGCTGCACGTCTGCACCGACCTGGCGTGCGCGGGCAACGGCTCCGCGAAGCTCTGCGCGGAGCTGGAGGAACGGATGGGCGCGGCGGGCTCGGCCTCCGACGGCGTGACCTGGCAGTCGAGCCCCTGTCTCGGACTGTGCGAACGGGCCCCGGCGGCCCTGCTGTTGCAGGCGGGCACCCCGCACGACACCGTGCCCGCCCAGCGGGACCCCCGGCTGAGGAACACCGCCGCCCCGGAGCGGACCGGCGGCACGAACGGGACGGACGAGTCCGCCCGGACGGTGGCCGGCGCCCACGTCACCTCCGTCGGGTCGGATCCCGGCACGGCGGACGGGCCCCAGGGCGCGGTGGTCACACCGCCGCGCGCGCACGCCAACGGCTCGTCCGCCGAACCCGCCCCCCGGCGGCAGGCGTTCGCGGTGATCGCGCCCGCCACGGTCGACACGCTTCTCGACGCCGCCACCGCCCCCGAGGACGCCCCCGCGGAGCCGCCGGCCGCCATGGCCGTACCGCAGGCCGGGCAGGAGGGCCTGCTGCTGCTCCGACGGGTCGGCGTCGTCGACCCGGCCAGCATCGACGACTACCGGTCGCACGGCGGATACGCCGCGCTGCGGCGGGCGTTCGACATCGGCCCGGCCGGAGTGCTCCGGGAGGTCACCGACTCCGGACTGGTCGGCCGGGGCGGCGCGGCCTTCCCCACCGGGCGCAAATGGCAGGCCACCGCGTCCCAGCCGGACCGGCCGCACTATCTGGTCTGCAACGCCGACGAATCGGAGCCCGGCACCTTCAAGGACCGGGTCATCATGGAGGGCGACCCGTTCGCCCTGATCGAGGCCATGACGATCGCCGGTTACGCCACCGGCGCCCATGTCGGCTACCTCTATCTGCGCGGCGAGTACCCGCGCGCCCTGCACCGTCTGGAGAACGCCCTCACCCAGGCCCGGCTGCGCGGATTCCTCGGTGACGACGTCCTCGGCCAGGGCTACGCCTTCGACATCGAGATACGCCGCGGCGCCGGCGCGTACATCTGCGGCGAGGAGACGGCCCTCTTCAACTCGATCGAGGGCTTCCGCGGGGAACCGCGCTCGAAGCCGCCGTTCCCGGTGGAGAAGGGGCTGTTCGGCAAGCCGACGGCCGCCAACAACGTCGAGACACTGATCAACGTGCTGCCCATCCTGACGATGGGCGCCGAGGCGTACGCGGCGATCGGCACCGAGAACTCCACCGGGCCGAAACTCTTCTGCGTCTCGGGCAACGTCGAGCGGCCCGGCATCTACGAACTGCCCTTCGGCGCCACGCTCGGCGAACTGCTCGACCTCGCCGGCACACCGACCGAGATCAGGGCGATCCTGCTCGGCGGCGCGGCCGGCGGCTTCGTACGGCCCGACGAGCGGGACATCCCGCTCACCTTCGAGGGCACCAGGGCAGCCGGCACCACCCTCGGTTCCGGCGTGGTCCTCGTCATGGACGACACCGTCGGGCTGCCCAGGACACTGCTGCGCATCGCCGAGTTCTTCCGCGACGAGTCCTGCGGCCAGTGCGTGCCCTGCCGGGTCGGCACCGTCCGCCAGGAAGAGGCACTGCACCGCATCAAGGACCGTACGGGCGCCGCCGCGTCGGACGACGTCGCGCTGCTGCGCGAGGTCGGTCAGACCATGCGCGACGCCTCCATCTGCGGTCTCGGACAGACCGCGTGGAACGCCGTCGAATCCGCCATCGACCGTCTGGGGGCTTTCAAGTGACCGTTGTCCCGCTTCAACTGCCGCGCCGCCTGCTTGAGTTCACTCTGGACGGCGAGCCCACCCGGGTCCCCGAGGGCTCCACGATCCTGGACGCCTGCCGGGCCGCGGGCAAGGACATCCCGACGCTCTGCGAGGGCGACACGCTCACGCCGAAGAACGCGTGCCGGGTCTGCGTCGTGGAGGTCGAGGGCGCCCGTACGCTGGCGCCGGCCTGCTCACGCCGGGCCGAGGCGGGGATGAAGGTCAGCACGGACTCCGAGCGCGCCCGGACCAGCCGCAAGGTGGTCCTGGAACTGCTCGCGTCGTCGACCGACCTGTCCACGACACCGCGCGCGGCCGAATGGATCAAGGAGTACGAGGCGAAGCCCGACCGGTTCGGGCCCGACGCGGCCCGCGTCAACGAGACGCCGAAGATCGACAACGATCTCTACGTCCGCGACCTCGACAAGTGCATCCTCTGCTACAAGTGCGTGGACGCGTGCGGCGACCAGTGGCAGAACACCTTCGCCATCTCCGTCGCCGGACGCGGCTTCGACGCCCGCATCTCCACGGAGCACGCCGTGGCGCTGCCCGAGTCGGCGTGCGTCTACTGCGGCAACTGCATCGAGGTCTGCCCGACGGGCGCGCTCAGCTTCAAGTCGGAGTTCGACATGCGCCAGGCGGGTACCTGGGACGAGTCGGCGCAGACGGAGACCACGACGATCTGCGCGTACTGCGGCGTCGGCTGCAACCTCACGCTGCACGTGCAGGACAATGAGATCGTCAAGGTCACCTCACCGCACGACAACCCGGTGACCCACGGCAACCTGTGCATCAAGGGCCGCTTCGGCTACCAGCACGCGCAGCAGCGCTGACGGCAGCGGCGGTGCCCCGGCACCGACCGCACCGACCGCGCCGCGAACACGAGCGGGCCGGAGCGGCGTCCGACCGAGCGAGAAAGGGGAGGATCACCGTGGGACGCGTCACCGAGCGCCGCCGCACCATCCGCATCAGGGACGGGGCTGTCTCCACCCGTCCGGACACCCTGGTCGCCGAGGAGCCCATGGAGATCCGGCTGAACGGCAAGCCGCTCGCCATCACCATGCGCACCCCGGGCGACGACTTCGCGCTGGCCGCCGGGTTCCTGGTCAGCGAGGGCGTCCTCGGCTCGGCCGACGACATCCGGTCGATCGTGTACTGCGCGGGAGCGACGGACGACGGCGGGAACACGTACAACGTGGTGGACGTCCAGCTCGCACCCGGTGTCGAGGTGCCGGACATCACGCTGGAACGCAACGTCTACACCACGTCCTCGTGCGGCCTGTGCGGCAAGGCCAGCCTCGACGCCGTACGCACCACGGCGCGCTTCCCGATCGCCGACACTCCCCCGGTCCGCGTCGAACCCGCTCTGCTCTCCGTCCTCCCCGACCGGTTGCGGGAGGCACAGCGGGTCTTCGACCGGACCGGGGGTCTGCACGCGGCGGCCCTCTTCTCCGAGGACGGGGAACTCCTCGACATCCGGGAGGACGTGGGCCGCCACAACGCGGTCGACAAGCTCGTCGGCCGGGCCCTCCAGCAAGGTCTGCTGCCCCTGTCACGGGTGATCCTGCTGGTGTCGGGCAGGGCGTCCTTCGAACTCGCCCAGAAGGCGGTGATGGCCGGTATTCCGGTCCTGGCGGCGGTCTCCGCACCGTCGTCACTCGCCGTCGACCTCGCCGCGGAGACCGGGCTGACCCTCGTCGGCTTCCTCCGCGGCCCCTCCATGAACGTGTATGCCGGCGACGAGCGCATCGCCCTCCACAGCGAGGTGTGAGGCGCCGCCGCGACACGGGATACACGGGACATGGCCCCGGCCGGCGGGGAGCGCCCCCTGCGCCGGCCGGGGTCCCTCCTTGTTGTTTTGGGGCTCGGTTCGCCTCCGGGCGCTCTGAGCCCCTGTCGACGGTCGACCGTGCTCACCCCCTCGTTCCTCGCGGCCTCCGCGCGCTCTCCCTTTCGACAGCGGCGCACCCTTCGGCTCACTCGCCGGGGACTGACCCGACACTCAGGCGTTGACCGGGGTCGGGCGGTCCGGGGACGGGGTGGCGGGCGGTGGTGCGTCGGGGAGAGGGTCGCGGGAGCGGCGCTTCGCGATCATCGCGCAGACCACCAGTTGCAGCATGTGGAACAGCATCAGCGGCAGCACCGCCAGGCTGGCCTGCGCGCCGAACAGCACGCTCGCCATCGGCAGCCCGGCCGCCAGGCTCTTCTTCGACCCGGCGAACTGGATCGCCACTTGGTCGGCCCGGCCGAAGCCCAGCCGGCGCGCCCCGTACCAGCTGATCGTGAGCATCGCCGCGAGCAGCACCACCTCGACCGCGAACAGCGCGCCGAGCCGCCCCGGAGTCACCCGGTTCCAGACTCCGGCGACCATGCCCTGGCTGAAGGCCGTGTAGACGACGAGCAGGATGGAACCGCGGTCGACCCGGCCCAGCAGCGTGCGGTGACGGGTGAGGAACCCGCCGACCCAGCGGCGCAGCAACTGCCCCGCCACGAAGGGCAGCAGCAGCTGCGCGACGATCCGCAGCAGTGAGTCGGGCGAGAACCCGGCACCGCCCCCGCCGAGCAGCAGCGCGGCGAGCAGCGGTGTCACGACGATGCCCGCGATGCTGGAGAAGGACCCGGCGCAGATCGCCGCGGGGACGTTGCCTCGTGCCATGGAGGTGAAGGCGATGGACGACTGGATCGTCGAGGGCACCAGGCACAGGAAGAGCAGCCCGCTGTAGAGCTCCGGCGTCAAGGCGAACGGCACCAGCCCCCGCGCGGCCAGCCCCAGCAGTGGGAACACCAGGAACGTGCAGCCCAGGACGGTCAGATGGAGCCGCCAGCTCTTGAGGCCGTCCAGCGCCTCACGGGTGGAGAGCCGGGCGCCGTACAGGAAGAAGAGAAGCGCGACCGCGCCGGTCGTCGCCCCGCCGGCGACGTCCGCGGCCTTGCCGGAGGCGGGCAGCAGCGCCGCGAGGGCGACCGTGCCGAGGAGGGCGAGGATGTACGGGTCTACCGGCGGCCGGGCGAACCGGCGCCACCCCGGGCGCGGTGACGAGTCGGGGGCCGGGCGACGGCGGGAGGGGCGCGGACGGGGGGACGAGGTGCGGCGGTTCATGTGCTCCACTGGTTCTTGCCGTGCTCTGGATCTCGCCCGGGCTCCGGGACGGATCGCGCGCTCTCCATCGTCCAGGGTCCGGGCTTGATCGGGAATCCCGCATACGGCTCTGACTGTCATCACGTTCCGCGATGACGAGGGCTACCCTGGTCCGCATGTACGACCCCGCCCAGCTCCGCACCTTCCTGGCCGTGGCACAGACGCTGAGCTTCACACAGGCCGCCCGGCGGCTCGACGTACGGCAGTCGACGGTCAGCCAGCACGTACGGCGGCTGGAGGCGGCGGCCGGGGACCGGCAGCTGTTCACGCGGGACACGCACAGCGTGGAGCTGACCGAGGACGGCGAGGCCATGCTCGGCTTCGCCCGTACGATCCTCGCCGCCCACGAGCGGGCGTCGGCGTACTTCTCCGGGACCCGCCTGCGGGGCAGGCTCCGCTTCGGCGTGTCCGAGGACTTCGTGCTGACGCGGCTGCCCGAGATCCTGGAGTCGTTCCGCACCGACCACCCCGAGGTCGATCTGGAGCTGACCGTGGAGCTCTCCGGCACGCTCCACGAGCGGCTGGCGGCCGGTGAGCTGGATCTGGTGCTGGCCAAGCGCCGGAGCGGGGACACCCACGGCGAGCTGGTGTGGCAGTCCTCGCTGACCTGGATCGGGGCGCCGAGGCTGCGGATCGACCCCGAGCGTCCGGTGCCGCTGATCCTGTTCCCGGCGCCCGGCATCACGCGCGCCCGCGCGCTGGAGGTGCTGGAGGCCGACGGCCGCGCGTGGCGCGTCGCGTGCACGAGCGCCAGCCTGAGCGGTCTGGTCGCGGCGGCCCGTGCGGGGCTCGGCGTGATGGCCCACACCCGTGGCCTGGTCCCGCCCGGGCTGGTGCCGGTGCCGGCCCGGGCGGCGCTGCCGGAGCTGGGCGATGTGGACTTCGTGCTGCTGCACGGAGGGCGCGGCGGGCACGGGCGGCGGGCGGGCGCCCCGGGCGTCCCCGGCCGGAGCCCGGCGGACGCGCTCGCCGCCGCCATCCTGGCGGGCGGCGACCGGCTGCACCGCCCCGCCGGCGCGCGCTGAGGCGAGAACCCGCCATATCGAGGCGCTGGTACAGGCCAAGCCCGCTCCGTCCAGCGTGGACGGTAAGCGCACCGTACAGATTCGGTGGAGATTCCCCCCAAGCACACTTACTCTACGGTCAGAAGACCGCCCGGCACCGTTCCCCGGAGCCTCCTCCACGCCTCTGACCTGGTGCGATACGGCAAGACACCACTTCCGTCCGCTCCCTCCCGCCGGACCTCCCCTTGGGGTAGCGTCACGGCGCCGTGCGGAGCGCCACAAGGAGCAGGTCATTGCGCGAGTTCACTGTCCGACCCATGGCGTCCGCGCCCCCTGTGGGCGGGCTGGCGGACGCCGTATTCGATCATGCGCTGGACGGTCCCGACCGGGTCGCGCTCGGCCGCAAGGACCCCGGCGGCACCTGGCGGAACGTGACCTCGGCCGAGTTCCGTGACGAGGTGCTGGCCCTGGCGAAGGGGCTGCTGGCACACGGCGTCCGGTTCGGCGACCGTGTCGCGATCATGAGCCGCACCCGGTACGAGTGGACGGTCTTCGACTTCGCGCTGTGGTCGGTCGGCGCCCACTCCGTGCCTGTCTACCCGACGTCCTCCGCCGAGCAGGTCTTCTGGATGCTGTACGACGCCGGGGTGTCGGCCTGCGTGGTCGAGCACGAGGACCACGCGATGACCGTCGGCTCGGTGATCGACCGGCTCCCCCGGCTGAAGCGGCTGTGGCAGCTCGACGCGGGCGCGGTCGCCGAACTGAACGCCGCCGGCGCCGACATCGACGACGACGTGGTGCACCGGCACCGCCGCGCGGTGACACCCGACTCGACGGCCACGGTCATCTACACCTCGGGCACCACCGGCCGCCCCAAGGGCTGTGTGATCACGCACGCGAACTTCATGTTCGAGACGGACACGATGATCGCCCGCTGGGAGCCGGTCTTCCACTCCAAGCGCGGTGACGAGGCGTCGACACTCCTCTTCCTGCCCCTGGCGCACGTCTTCGGCCGCATGGTCGAGATCGCCGCGATCCGGGGCCGGGTCAAGCTCGGCCACCAGCCGGTGATGCGGGCGGGCGAACTGCTGCCGGATCTGGCCGCGTTCCGGCCGAGCTTCATCCTGGCCGTGCCGTACATCTTCGAGAAGATCTTCCACGCCGCGCGCCGCAGGGCGGAGCGCGAGGGGAGGACGGGGCCCTTCGACAAGGCCGTCGACGTGGCGGTCAGACACGCGGAGGCGATGGAGCACAGGGCGTTCGGGATCGGTCCCGGCCCGTCGGCGGCGCTGCGGATCCAGCACCAGTTCTTCGAGAAGGCCGTGTACTCCAAGGTGCGCGCCGCGATGGGCGGCAGGGTGCGGCACGCGATGTCGGGCGGCTCGGGCATGGACCGGCGGCTCGGCCTGTTCTTCGAGGGCGCCGGTGTGACGGTCTTCGAGGGGTACGGCCTGACGGAGTCCAGCGCGGCGGCGACGGCCAACCCGCCGGAGCGCACCCGGTACGGGACGGTCGGCCTGCCCATTCCGGGGACGACGGTGCACATCGCGGAGGACGGCGAGGTGTGGCTGCGCGGCGCGCACGTCTTCGCGGGCTATCTGAACGATCCGAAGGCCACCGACACCGTCCTGCGGGAGGGCTGGCTCGCCACGGGCGATCTCGGTTCGCTCGACGAGGACGGCTATCTGACCATCACCGGGCGGAAGAAGGAGATCCTGGTGACGTCGGGCGGCAAGAGCGTGTCGCCGGCCGGCCTGGAGGAGCGCGTACGGGCCCACCCGCTGGTGGCGCAGTGCATCGTGGTCGGCAACGACCGCCCGTACATCGCCGCGCTGGTGACCGTCGACCAGGAGGCCGTGGACCACTGGCTCGCGATGCGGGGCAGGGCGCCGCTGCGGCCGGTGGACCTGGTACGCGACCCGGACCTGGAGCTGGAGGTCAGGCGCGCGGTGGTGGCGGCCAACACGCTGGTGTCGCAGGCCGAGTCGATCCGTACGTTCCGGATCCTGGCGCACCCCTTCAGCGAGGAGCACGGGCTGCTGACACCGTCTCTGAAGCTGAAGCGCAAGGCGATCGAGACGGCGTACACGGTCGAGGTGGACGCGCTCTACCGCTGACCGGGGCGCGGCCGCAATCCGTACGGACATACGGGTGGGAAGACGGGAATGCGGGCGCCCCCGCGTTCGTTGCGCCCCTGAGAGCCAACCGACGACGTAAGGATCGACCGCACGTGAGCAAGGTCCCCTCCCGCACCCTCAACAACGGCGTCGAGATGCCCCAACTGGGCTTCGGCGTCTGGCAGGTCCCCGACGACGAGGCGACACGAGCGGTGAGTACGGCCCTGGAGGCCGGTTACCGCAGCATCGACACGGCGGCTGTCTACCGGAACGAGGAGGGCACGGGCAAGGCGATCGGCGCCTCCGGGATCGCCCGCGAAGACCTCTTCGTCACCACCAAGTTGTGGAACGGCAAGAAGGAGACCTGGACGCGGGACGCGGTCCTGCGCGCGTTCGACACGTCCCTGTCGAAGCTCGGTCTCGACCATGTCGACCTGTATCTGATCCACTGGCCGCGCGCCGTGCGCGACGACTACCTCACGATCTGGCGCGCGTTCGAGGAGATCGCCGGGTCGGGCCGCGCGAGGGCGATCGGTGTGTCCAACTTCCAGCCCGCGCATCTGCGGCGGCTGCTGGCGGAGACGTCGGTCGTCCCCGCGGTCAACCAGGTGGAGCTGCACCCGCTGTTCCAGCAGGCCGGGGTCCGCGCGGCCAACGCGGAACACGGCATCGTGACGGAGGCGTGGTCGCCGCTCGGCTCCGGCAGGGGGCTGCTCGACGTCCCGACGGTGCTGGCGATCGCGCACAAGCACGGGCGGACGGCCGCGCAGGTCGTGCTGCGCTGGCACCTGGCGCTGGGCAACGTGGTGATTCCCAAGTCCGTGACACCGTCCCGGATCAGGGAGAACTTCGAGCTGTCCGGCTTCGAACTGGACGCGGAGGACCTGGCGGCGCTCGCGGCGCTGGAGTCCGGTACGCGCCTGGGCTTCGACCCGGACACCTACGACGGCTGAGACCGCGGCTCAGTCGCCGGGCGGGCCGGGCACGCGGCCCGTCCGGTGTTCCTGCGGGCTGATACCGCGTACCCGCTTGAAGGCGGCGCTCAGCGCGAACGAGCCGCCGTAGCCGACCTGCCGGGCGATCGACTCGACCGTGGCGTCCGTCTCGCGCAGCCGGTCGGCGGCCAGCGAGAGCCGCCAGTCGGTGAGATACGCCATCGGGGACTCGCCCACCAGCGCGGTGAAACGGCGGGCCAGCGCCGCGCGGGAGACCCCGCACTCGGCGGCGAGCGAGGCCACGGTCCAGGGACGGACCGGTGCGTCCTGGAGGAGCCGGAGCGCCCTGCCCACCACCGGGTCGCCCATCGCCCGGTACCAGCCGGGTGCCGCCGCGTCCGGGCGGGAGAACCATGTCCGCAGCGCGGCGATCAGCAGCAGATCGAGCACCCGGTCGAGGACGACGCTCTGACCGGGTCGTCGCGTGAGATCTCGTCGTCCAGGACCGCCGGCAGCGGGCAGTCCCAGGCGTCGGCGGGCAGCCGGAGCACCTCGGGCAGCGCGTCGAGGAGCCGCCGGCTGACCTCGCCGTCCATCCCGTAGGTGCCGACCAGCATGGTCGACGACCCGTTGGAGGCGTTGCCCCACGTCCGCACGCCCAGGTTCATGGACTCGGCGAGCGGTTCGCCGCTCAGGGTGTGGCAGGTGCCGCCGGGGCCGATGAGGGCGTGCGGTGCGCTGCCGGGGGCGTCGGTGACGGTGTACGCCCGCGGCCCCCGCACGATCGCGATGTCGCCGGGGCGCAGGACGACGGGCTCCGTGCCCGAGTCGTGGACGAGCCATGCCTCACCGCGTGTGACGCACATCAGACAGAGCGGCGCGTGGTCCTCGATCCGTACGGACCACGGCGGTTCCATCACCATGCGCAGCAGGAAGGCCCCTCGCGCACGGGGTCCGTCGAGAAGTCCGGCGAGCGCGTCCACAACGACCAGACTAAGGGCTGTCCCGTAAGCCCCGGCGGGCGCGGGGCCCGCCTCAGCTCGCGCCGTGCGTGGGCGCGATCTCCTCGACCCGGGCGGCCAGATCGAAGTCGCGGTCCGTGATCCCGCCGACGTCGTGCGAGTTCACGGCCAGGTCGACGGTGTTGTAGCCGAGGGTGAGGTCGGAGTGGTGGTTCAGCTCCTCCTGGATCCGCGCGACGTGCACGACCATCGCCGTCGCCGCGAAGTGGTCGGCGAGCCGGTAGCTGCGGGCGATCTTGCCGTCCTCGACGGACCACTCGGGCAGCGCCTTGAGCCGGTCGTCGATCTCCTGGGACGTCAGGGAGTCCTTCGCCATGGGTCACTCCTCACGGGGTCCGCCGGGGACCCTCGCCAGTTCGGGGGACGCGGTGTCGAGCGGCACGGTGTAGGAGCGTACGAGTCCGAGCTGTACGCCCTGCCGGGGCAGTACCGCGTCCAGTATCCAGTCCGCCGCCACCCGGATCCGGTTCCCCGGCATGGCCGCCAGATGGTAGCCGCGGGTCACCGCCCCGGCGAGCGGGCCGGAGAGCGGCACCCCGAGCGGGTTGGCGGCGGCCTTGACCCCGCCGAGGTCGACGAGGAAGCCGAGGTCGTGGTGCGCGTACGTGCGCGTCTCCCCGTGCCCCAGGGACGCGGCCACGTTGTGGCCGGCCACCCTGCCCTGGCGGGACGCGTGCTGCGCGGTCATCGGGGTGCACTGCCCCGGTCTGGTCAGATCCGGTACGGCGGCGGCGTCGCCGCACGCGAAGACCTCGGGGTGGCCGGGGACGCCCAGGCGCGGGCCGACCCGCAGCCTGCCGTGCAGGACGGGCAGCCCGACCTCGCTGACCAGGGGGTCGGGCCGGACACCGACGCACCAGACGAGGGTCCGTGTCCCGACGAACTCGCCGTCGTCGAGCCGGACGCCCCTCCGGGTGGCCTCCGTGACGGATGTGCCGGTGCGGACGTCCACGCCCCGTGCGCGCAGTACCCGGTGGGCGGTGGCGGAGAGCCGGGGGTCCAGTTCGGGCAGGATCCTGGGCGCGATGTCGACGAGGAGCCAGCGCGGGGCGGGGCGGCGTCCGCGGCCGGGCTGTTTGCGTACCAGGGCGTCGGTGTAGAGCTTGCCCTGCGCGGCGACCTCGGTGCCGGTGTAGCCCGCGCCGACCACCACGAAGGTGGTGCGCGCCCCGCTGACGGCGGTGTCGTCGGCGGCGGCGAGTTCTATCTGACGGGTGACGTGGTCGCGCAGGTACAGGGCCTCGGGCAGTCCCCGGAAGCCGTGGGCGTTCTCGGTCACGCCGGGGATCGGCAGCAGTTTGTTGACGCTGCCGACGGCGAGGACGAGCCGGTCGTAGGCCAGCTCGCCGCGCTCTCCCTCGGGGCCCGTGTACCGCACGAGCCGCTCCGCCAGGTCGACGTGGTCCGCCTCGCCGAGTACGACCCGTACGCGGGGAAGCGCCCCCGGCAGGGAGACGGTCACCCGGCGCGGCTCCAATATCCCGGCGGCGACCTGGGGCAGGAGCGGGAGGTAGAGGAAGTAGTCGGTCGGGTTGAGCAGGACGACCTCGGCCGTGTCCCGTAGCTTCCGGCAGAGCGTACGGGCGGCCTCGAACCCGGCGAATCCGGCTCCCACGACGACGACGCGCGGACGGCTTGCTCGGCTCACGTTCGGCTCCGAACTGTGGCTGTCTGCCCCGTCCGCCCCATTATCCTCGCGTGCGCCGGTACTGCGACATGATCTCGGCGGGTGTGAGCACCCGGTCGAAGAACATCAGGTCGTCCATCCGGCAGTCGCAGGGATTTCCCTCCCCGGTGTTCTGCGGATAACTGCCGCCGATCTTGATACCGCGCGGATCGGTGGGCGATGTGGTGTCGGGCTCCGGCGGTCCCTCCACCGCCCAGGGGTCACCCGCCACGACGTGCCGGCCGGGCAGCGGGCGGCCGTCGCGGTACAGCGCCATCGTCCCGGTGTCGAAGTCGAACGTCGCCGCGAGTGAGACCCAGGTGTCGGGCGGCAGGATCTCCCGCCAGTCGGCGTCGGCGGCGAACGTCTGCGAACTCCCGTCGTCCACCCGGCGGCCGAGCGCGACGACCTTCATCTCCCCGTCGACGGTGATGAGTTCGAGCAGGGCGCGCACATCGTGGCCCTGCGAGGTGCCGGAGAGGATCCCGGCGAGGCCGATCGCGTTGTAACGGTCGTCCGGATCGGGGGTGTTGGAGTTGGGCGCGGGATTGCCCGCGCCCATCCTGAACCAGCCCATGACGGTGGTCTCCCGCGCGCCGTTGAAGGCCCGCAGGGTCCGGACCCCCTGCGGGCCCCACACGCCCGCCTTCCAGTCGTCGGTCCCGGCGCTCCCGGGTGAGACCTGTCGTGTCCGCAGGACCCGGCCGGGCCGCTCGTCGTCCCTCACCCGCGACTGGGCCCCGCCGTTGACCAGTTCGAGCGTGGTGCCCGACCGGCCCCGGTCCCGCTCACGGGCCGGGTCGCCGGGAACGGGGTGCTCGAAGTCGTACGCGGCGACCGGGCGCGGCGCGTGCGCGGACCCGCCCGGGGCCCGGTCGGCGGGCGCGTCCGCCGGGGCGAACGCCGTGACCAGGAGCGTCGAGGTGAGGGCGAGGACCAGGGCGAGCCTGCCGCGCCCGGCGGTGTCAGCGCGCATCGGTCACCTTCCAGATCTTCCCGTTGGCCTTGGCGAGCACGTACAGCTCGCCCGCGCGGTCCGTGCCGAACCGGAGGTCGACCCGTTCGTCGCCCGACAGTTCCGCCATGGAGGTCGCCGCGCCCGACGCGTCGAGGACCTTGAACTGGTGCACCTCGGCGAGCGGCCCGCCACGGCGCATGTCGGCCACCTCGGAGTAGAAGATCCGGCCGCCGACACCCTCGCCGTAGACGTACTTGCCCCGCAGCTCCGGTATCCCGGCGCCGCGGTAGACGAAGCCGCCGATCAGCGCGTTGCCGCTGTCGGCGCACGGCGTGGCCGGCGGTGGCACGTGGTCGAAGGCCGCGACCGGATAGGTGTAGCCGTACTGCTCGTCGTTGTCGGGGAGTTCGTAGACGCCACAGGTCGGGTTCCCCTCCTTGCGGTACTCGAAGGGCCCCTCGCGGTCGCTCCAGCCGAGGTTGTCACCGGCCTCGACGTCGTAGACGGACTCGACGCGGTGCTCCCCGATGTTCCCGACGAACAGCTGTCCGCTGCCCGCGGAGTCCCAGCTGAAGCGGTGCGGGTCGCGGAAGCCGTACGCCCAGATCTCGCCGAGCACGTACTGCCGGTGCGCGAAGGGGTTGGAGGGCGGGATGCCGTACTTGCCGCCGGGGCCGTCGTGACCGCTCGGGTCGATGCGCAGGATCTTGCCCTGCGGTACGTACAGATCCTGCGGTACGGAGCTGCGCCAGCCCGCTCCGCCGTCCCCCGCCGCGATGTAGAGCAGCCCGTAGTCCTCGTCGCCGGGGCGGGCGTTGGGGTTGAAGTTGATCTCCTGGATGTCGTGGATCGTGCTCTGGAAGCCGAGCCGCATCACCTCGCGGCGCGAGCCGTCGAAGGTCGCGGCGGACGGGTCGTCGGCCGTCCACTCCGTGACCACGCTGTGGACGACGGTGACTCCGCCGGAGGGCAGGTCGGGGCGTTTCCTGAGCGCGTCCCTGGCCTCGGTGTGGACGGTGTAGAACCTGCCGTTGTCCGCGAACTCCGGGTGGAACGCGACGAATCCGAAGCCGGAGCCGAGTCCCTGGTGGGACCAGAAGTCCGGGCCGAACGCCGCGCCGACGTCCAGATACTCGGTGGGGGTGCCCGCGCCGTCCAGCAGATACATCGTGCCGTTGAGGTCGGGGACGTACAACCGGCCCGATCCGTCCGGGACTTCACCGACGAAGTTGATCCGGGCCCAGCGCTTCAGCCGGTCGTCGGTCGGCGGTGGGACCGGTTCGGACTTGGGGAGGGTCGAGAACTCGTCAAGAACCAGGCCAATTTCGGAGAGCGTCGGATCGGGCAGCGGATCGGCGATCGGCCCGTCCTCCCGCGCCTCGGCCGGTGGCACGAAAAGCGCCATCAGCAACACCCCCGCCACGACGGCCAGTCGGCTTCTGCCGGTAGTTCCGGGCTTGGGCATCCCGCTCACCTCATCGGCTCGGACGGTGCGGCCCGGAAAGCGATCCGGACCACGCAGAAAGCGCTTCCTACGAAGCATCTGCGCCAAGTTACAAACGAGGCAGGGGGACGGCAAGGGGCCGGGGGCGAGCAAAGTGGCGTGGGCATCGATTTCGGGCACAACAGCCCCATGGGACGGTCAAGTCGCCAGGGGTGCGTGCGAAGTGGAGCTCGAATGGCGGTACTGTGCGCGCGCGCCGCCATCCCGGTCGGCGCAGTTCCCGCGGAGGATTTCAGTGACTGTATTCAACAGATCGTGGCGACGCCCCGGGGCGCTCGTGACGGTCGCGGCGGCGAGCGCGCTCGGCGTCGGCCTCTTCGCCGGCCCGGCGGTGGCGCACACCCCGGCCTGGGCCGTGACCTGCTCGGAGGTGAGCGTCGATCTCGTCAACTACACCGCCGACGCCGAGAACACGGTGACCCTGACGGTCGACGGCAAGGACCTGCTGCCCATCGAGAAGTTCGGTGGCGAGTTCCACAAGAAGATCGAACTGCCCGAGCACACCAAGGAACTGTCCCTCCGCCTCGTGGTGGTGGACGGTTCGGGCAACGACGGTTCGCTCGACGACACCAAGACCGCGCCGGTCTGCGAAGGCACCGAGCCCGAGCCCGAGCCGTCGACGACGCCTCCGGGCGAGCCCACGCCGACGCCGCCCGCGGAGGAGCCGGAGCCGGAGCCGAGCAAGACGACCGGCGCCGCCGTGCCGTCGTCTCAGCCGAGCCCCGCCGGTGACGACCTCGCCGAGACGGGTTCCTCCAGCACCACCCCGCTGATCGCGGGCGCCGCGGCCGTCATACTCGTCGCCGGTGCGGGCATCACCTGGGCCGCGCGCAAGCGCCGCACCGTGAACGGCTGACCCACCGCGACCACCGCCGACGACTGCCGACCGAAGGCCGAACCACCGCCGACGGACGCAGAACCGCCGTCGGCCGACGGGCACTTGACCACCCGTCGGCCGGCGGCGGTGCCGTCGGGGCGGCGCGCCGCGGTCAGGACTTGACGCTCTCGGGCAGCCGCTCCAGCAGCCCGCGCAGGTCGTCCGCGTGCTCCTCCTCCTGCGCGAGGAGGTCCTCGAAGACCCGGCGCGTGGTGGGGTCACCGTCCCCGAGCCACTGCGCGATCTCCGTGTACGCCGCGATGGCGACCCGCTCGGCGACCAGGTCCTCCTTGATCATCTCGATCAGGTCCAGGCTCGCGTCGTACTCCGCGTGCGAGCGCTTGGTCAGCGTCTCCGGATCGAAGTCGGGCTCGCCGCCGAGCTGTACGATCCGCTCGGCCAGCTTGTCGGCGTGCTGCTGCTCCTCCCCCGCGTGCTCCAGGAATTCCGCCGCGACCGGCTCGGCGTACAGCCCGGTCGCCGTGTAGTAATGCCTCTTGTAGCGCAGGGTGCAGACGATCTCGGTGGCGAGCGCCTCGTTCAGGACCTGGATGACCCGGCCGAGATCCGCCCCGTAGGCGTCCGTCACCGGGCCTTTCTCGATCTCCTTGCGCGCGCGTTCGCGAATCGTCCGGATGTCCGTGAGGAATTCGGCCATGCCGTTCACGCCCTTTCTCTCCGGCCGCCGCTGTTGTCGGCCGGGCCTCAGAATTCGCCGGCTCCGGAGATCTCGGTCGCCCCGGCCGTCCGGGCCGCTCCGCGCGCCCGGACACCCCGATGACCTCTGCCGAGATACGACTCCGCCGCCCGGATCGCCTCGTGCGCCGTACGGTGCCCCATCAGCACGCACAGGGTGTAGGCGGCGTCGTCCAGCCGCCGCCTGCGCACCGGGTCGTGCGGCTCCTGGAGGACCAGCTGCTCCCAGATCCGGTAACGGCGCAGAAGCTGGGCGAGCCTGGCCTTGTCCGGCAGAAGCATGCTCGTCTCCCGATCACGAGGTCGGCCCGGCCGACCGGGCGGACGCCCGACAGACGTTGTCCGGCTCGTCCACATTGCGCCGTTCGCACGGCGTACGCAAACGGGCACGCACCGTGACGGGAGCGCTCAGGAGTCGAAGACGTCGATGAAGACCGAGTCGAACGCCTTCAGATCGTCGGGCCTGCGGCTGGTGACGAGGGTGTTCGGGCCGTCGGTGCAGATCTGGACCTGCTCGTCCACCCAGGTACCGCCCGCGTTGCGGATGTCCGTCCGCAGGCTCGGCCAGGAGGTCAGCGTCCTGCCGCGCACCACGTCGGCCTCCACCAGGGTCCAGGGGGCGTGGCAGATCGCCGCCACCGGCTTGCCCGCGTCGAAGAACCCCTTCACGAAGGCGACCGCCTCCTTGTCCGTCCGCAGCGCGTCGGGGTTGGCCACACCGCCGGGCAGGACGAGTCCGTCGAAGCCGTCGACCGCGCTGTCGGCCACCGTCGCGTCCACCGGGAAGGTGTCGGCCTTGTCCAGGTGGTTGAACGCCTGCACCTCGCCCTTCCGGGTCGAGACGAGGACGGGCTCACCACCGGCGTCGACCACCGTCTGCCAGGGCTCGGTCAGCTCGACCTGCTCGATTCCCTCGGGTGCCATCAGGAACGCGACGCGCATGGGGGCTCACTCCTTCTCTGGTCTCTGTCATCTCTGTCGGGCGTTCTTCCGCGGCCCCGGCCGGCCGGGGCCGCGCGGTCCGCGTCAGCGCACGACGGCGGTGCCGGTCAGCAGCTTCACGGCGGCGGCGATCGAGTCGGCGTCGATGCCCGAGCCGCGCAGCTGCTCGGCGGGGGTGGCGGAGCCCGGCATGTTCCGCACCCCGAGCCGCACCAGCCGCGGCGCCGGCCTGCCGTCGGAGAAGACCTCCGCGACGGCGTCGCCCAGGCCCCCCTGCGGGTGGTGGTCCTCCACCGTGATCAGACAGCCGGTGTCGGCCGCGGCGGCCTGGAGGGTGACCTCGTCGGCCGGTTTGATCGAGTACATGTCGACGACGCGCACGGTGATGCCCTCGGCCGCCAGCAGATCGGCGGCCTTGAGGCACTCGTGCACGGTGATCCCGGAGCCGACGAGCGTCATCCGGTCGTCGATGGAGTGGCGGAGCACCTTGCTGCCGCCGACGGGGAACTGCTCGTCGGGGCCGTAGAGGACCGGTGTCTTCCCGCGCAGGGTGCGCAGATAGCAGACGCCCTCCAGTTCGGCCATCGCGGCGACGAGCCGGGTCGTCTGGTTCGCGTCGCACGGCTGGAGCACCGTACTGCCGTGCAGGGCACGGAACATGGCGAGGTCCTCCAGGCCCATCTGGGAGGGCCCGTCCTGGCCGATGGAGACCCCGGCGTGCGAGCCGACGACGCTGATCGACGCCCGGCCCACCGTGGCCATCCGCAGGAAGTCGTGGGCGCGGGTGAGGAAGGCCGCGAAGGTGGAGGCGTACGGGATCTGTCCGCACGCCTGCATCCCGACGGCGGCGGCCACGAGCTGCTGCTCGGCGATGTAGAGCTCGAAGTACCGCTCGGGGTGCTCCTTCGAGAAGTACTCGGTACGGGTCGAGTCACCGACCTCGCCGTCGAGCGCGACGATGTCGCCGCGTGCGGAGCCGAGCGCGGTCAGGGCCTGCCCGTAGGCGTCACGGGTGGCGATCTCGTCGCCCACGTCGAAGCGCGGCAGGTTCAGATGGCCGACCTCGGTACGGGGGTCGGTGGCCGCCGCGTCGGGCTTGCGCACCTCGACCCGCAGATTCCGCCGGCCGCCCAGCTCCTCGATGGCCGCCGCCGCGTCCGGCAGGGGCTTGCCGTGCTTGCCCTCCTTGTCCTCGACGGAGGCGACTCCCCGGCCCTTCCTGGTGGCGGCGATGATCGCCGTCGGCTCCCCGACCGTCGAGCGCGCCTCGTTGCAGGCGGCGTCGATCGCGTCGATGTCATGGCCGTCGACCTCGATGGTGTGCCAGCCGAAGGCGTGCAGCCTGCGGGTGTAGGCGCCGAGGTCGTGTTCGTGGCGGGTGGGACCGCGCTGGCCGAGCCGGTTGACGTCGAGGATCATCGTCAGCGAGTCGAGATGCTGGTACCCGGCGTGCTCGGCGGCCTCCCAGATCGAGCCCTCGGCCATCTCGCTGTCCCCGCAGAGCACCCAGACCCGGTACGGGACCCTGCCCAGCCGCTGTCCGGCGAGCGCCATGCCGACACCCACCGGCAGGCCCTGCCCGAGCGAGCCGGTCGCCACGTCCACCCAGGGCAGCCGGGGCGTGGGGTGGCCTTCGAGCCTGCTGCCCTGCCGGCGGTAGGTGCGGAACTCCGACTCGTCCACGGCACCGGCCGCGAGATACATGGAGTACAGCAGGGGCGAGGCGTGCCCCTTGGAGAAGATCAGCCGGTCGTTCCCGGGGTGGTCGGGCCGGTCGAAGTCGTACGTGAGGTGATTGGCCAGCAGGACGGCGGCGAGATCGGCCGCCGACATGGACGAGGTCGGATGCCCGGAGCCCGCCATGTCGGCGACCCGGACCGAGTCCACCCTGAGCTGCTGCGCCAGTTCTGTCAGTAGTTCGCTACGCATGTCACTCCTCACCGGATACGACCGGGTGCGGCCGGACGGGCGGACGGCGGACTTCCCGGCTGCCCCGGTGCCCGGGGAGTGCGGCGGCAAACGGAAGTCATGCCTGTTTCGCCCCTTGACAACCAGATTGCCCCACCCGGGAGGAGCGCGCAGAACACCGGGGCCGGGGCGGGCGCCGGACCGGATCCGGCTACCGTCCGGGTATGACATCTCGCGCGTCGGACACCGGGGTCGGTCCGCTCCTCAGGGGCTGGCGTGAACAGCGCAGGATCAGCCAGCTGGAGCTGGCCCTGCGCGCCGACTCCTCCGCCCGTCACATCAGCTTCGTCGAGACGGGCAGGTCCCGGCCGAGCGAGGCGATGGTCCTGCGGCTCGCGGAGCATCTGGACGTACCGGTGCGGGAGCGCAACACCCTGCTGCTGGCGGCCGGTTACGCGCCCAGGTTCACCGAGACCGCGCTGGACGACCCGTCGATGGCGGCGGTGCGGGAGGGGCTGGAGCGGCTGCTGCGGGGGTACGAGCCGTATCCGGCCCTCGTCGTGGACGGAACGTACAGGCTGGTGGCGGCCAATCGGGGCCTCGCCCTGCTGATGGAGGGCGTGCCCGAACATCTGCTGGTGCCGCCGGTGAACGCGATGCGGGCCGTCCTGCATCCGGAGGGAGCCGCGCCGCGCATCCGCAATTTCCGGCAGTGGCGGCTGCACCTGCTGCACCAGATGGAGCGGCAGATCGCGCTGGCCCGCTCCGAGGAACTGCGCGCGCTGTACGAGGAGGTCGCCGCGTATCCGCCGCCGCGGGGAGCCGGTCACGGGCCGGAGGACGGCGAGGACGCGGAGGGGTTCACGCAGGGGACGTTCGCCCTGCCGCTGCGGATCGAGCACGGCGGGCAGGTGCTGACCTTCCTGTCGTCCATCTCGACGTTCAACACACCGATGGACGTGACGGTCGCCGAGCTGGCGATCGAGACGTTCCTGCCGGCCGATCCCGCGACGGCCAAGTACCTCATGTCGGCGCTCGGCTGAGCGCACCGCGCCCGGCCCCCGGCACCGGGGAATCCGGCACCGGGGGCGGCCGATCCGTTTCGGACCCTAGACGGTGGTGTCCGGCCCGGACAGGCGCGGGCGGGGCTCGGTGGCCGGGGCGCCGTCGGCGGTGGCCGGGGGCCCGGCGGGATTGGGCGCGGGGGCCTTGGTCTCGTGCTCGGCGGAGCGCGCCGCCTCGGCGCGCAGCAGGGCGTTGAGTACGGCGAAGGGGTCGATGGGCATGGCTGTGTCCTCGCGGTGCGATGGGGGTTGACCGGCTGGATGGGGCCGACGGGCACGCGGGCGTGCCGGACCTCTCAGCAGCGCATCACCGGACGGCGGACGGGCGGCGCCGCGAGAGGCCCGCTCCTGGACGGGGCGGCGGCGGATCCTCTGTACGGAGGCCGCGCCGGGCGGCCGGCCCCACCGGCCCGGGGCCCCGCCGCCCGGCGCCCGGCCCTGGACGCGGCGGGCTGCGCCGCCATCGCCGTGTCGTGGTGCCCCTCTCCCGCGGGCTCGGGCGGTGCGGACGCGGCCGGCCGGGGCTCCGCTCCGCGCGCGGCCGACGCGCACGGGTCGAGCGACATACCCAGGAGGGCGAGCAGGGCCAGCAGCGGTACGAGGGCGCGGGCGGGGGGACGGCCCGCCGTGGCGGGCCGGTCACCGCGCGGTTCCGGGGCGCTGTTCACTCGGCACGACCTCCTGATCGTGCATCCTGTGCCCGCGGACGCCGCCCCGCGCGCCGGGCAGGCGAGAACCGCTCTCCTGGCGGACGCGGATTACGCCGACCCGGGCAGGGCCGTGCCCGGACGCGGCAGCGGGGCCGGGGCGGGCCCGGCCGCCCGGGCTTGCCCGGGGCTCAGGCCCCCTCGGGGCTCGGCTGCGTCGCCTCCCGGGGCACGGCGCCCGTGGCCGGGGTCGGGCCGAGGGGGACCTGCGGGCCCAGACCGTCGTACAGCCAGCGCTTCAGCACGGTGTGGACCTGCTCCGCGCCCACCAGTTCACCGCCGCCCGGCACGGGCGCGGGCAGTGTCAGGGGCGACAGCAGGAAGGCGTTCGACTGCTCGCCGCCGAGTCCCCCGTGCGAGCCGATCTGCTCCTCGAACGCGTGCACCCGGCCCGTCGCCGGGTCGTACATCGAGTTGACCATGATGTCCGCGACGTGCGGGAAGGTGTCGGTGCGCCGGACGGCGTCGGCGGCGCCCGGCCCCATCGTGGCCAGCAGCCCCGTGTCGTCCAGCTTGTCGACCGGGATCTCCGCCCCCGCGGGGCCGAGCACGACGGAGCCGCTCGCCTCGCTCCGTACCAGGAGGAAGCCGATGCCCGGATGGTTGGCGAGGGTGCGCAGCAGCGCGGGGTGGCGTTCGTCGATCTGTTCGCGGCTCATCCGCTCAGGCACGTCCGGGAAGGAGATCAGCCCCAGGTTCCCGGAGGCGAGCACGATCGGGTCGGAGTCCCGCGCGGACCGCTTCGCGTCGCCCTCCTCGCCCTCGTCGACGGGGCGGTGGAGCGCGGTCCTCACGGCGTCACGGGCGGCGTCGCGCGCCTCGGCCCCGCTCTTGGTGCGCACGGCGCGGCGCGGTACGGGCAGTCCGCAGCCGGCCCGGACGAGATCGCGGAGCGTGAGCCCGTAGCCGCCCAGGAAGGTCTCGCCGGGGCTCTGGCCGTGGTCGGAGAGGAGCACGAGCCGGTACGAGCGGGGCGCGTGGTCGGCGACCTTGGCCAGCAGCGCGATCGAGCGGTCCAGCCGCTCCAGGACGTGGATGGCGTCGCGGCTGTGCGGTCCCGAGTGGTGGGCGACCTCGTCGTACGCGACGAGGTCGGCGTAGACGGCGGCGCGGCCGGCCAGCATGTCCCCTATCACCGCCGCGACCACGACGTCCCGTTCGACGACGGTCGCGAAGGCCCGGATGAACGGGTAGAGGCCGCCACGGGCCACCCTCGGCCGGTCGCCGCGGATCCGCGCGTGTGTGGACTGGCCTATCTCCCGGCAGACCTCGGCGACGAAGGAGACGGCCGTGCGGACGGCGTTGGCCGGGTCGCTGAAGTACGCGAAGTAGCCCGCCCGTGAGCGGGTCGCCCTGCCGCGCCGCGCCGCCATCGACAGGACCAGTGCGAGCTGGTCGGCACCACCGCTGAAGAGGTTGCCGCGGCTGGCGCCGTCGAGGGTGAGGAGCCCGGCGTCGCGGGTGTGCTCGACGGCCCTGCGCTGGAGTTCGGCCGCGCTCGCGGGGCGGTTGCTGACCATGATCCGCCCGCTCTCCTTCTCGTACCAGCGGAAGGCGGGGACATCGTGGTTGCTGCCGTGCAGGATGCCGAGCTGGCTGGCGCCGGTCTGGCTGGACCAGTCGGTGCGCCAGGGGGTGAGCCGGTGGGTGGGGCGTTCGCCGAGCCAGCCGGCGACGGTGGGCATGTGGCCGTCGGCGACGGCGTCGAGCAGGACCTGGTGTCCCACACCGTCGAGTTGGAGGAAGAGCGTGCCGGGCGACGCCGTGTAGCCGCTGCGGGCACTGTCCTCACCACTGCGGCGCCGGCGGCGTTCGGCGAGTCGCGAGAGCCTGCGGCGGTAGGCGTTGTCGTCACGTACGGCGAGGGCGGTGGAGGTCGCCGACGCGACGGCTGACATGACGGCGGCGACCACGATCGCGTTCTCGGGGTCGGCCGAGCCCCCGCCGTCGGGGGTGGACTTGAGCGCGACCAGCAGCAGGGAGCCGTTGAGGAAGAAGACCAGCAGGCCGAGGACGAGGGCGGGGACGAGCAGCAGGGCGCGGACCAGGAGCGGCCAGACGAGTGCGCTGAGGAGGCCGAAGGCGCCCGCTCCCCAGGCGGCGGTGAGCGCGGTCCTGGTGAGGCTGTCGTCGGCGCCCTGGACCTGGAAGTCGGGCAGGATGCCGGCGAGCGTCAGCATGGTCAGGGTGGAGACCGCCCATACGACGATGACCCGCACCAGGGCCCTGCCGGCCGTCCGCCATCGCCCCTTGAACACCGCTTCTTCACCTCACGTCCGGGCCCGCACACATCCGCGGGCTCGCTCCACAGCCTGACACAGCCGGCGGCGGGCCCGGTCTTCTTCAGGAGGCGGAGGCCGGCGAGGGGTGCGGCACCGGGTGACGGGCGGGTGCGTCAGCAGCCGTCGTACCCGGCGGTGGGCATGGAGAGCCTGCGATGGACCCTGGCCTTGGACGTCGCGTCGTAAAGAGGTTCGTCGGTGCCCACGGTCTCCACGGGGACGCCTCGCCGCTCGCACTCGGCGTAGAAGGCCGGGACGGAGGCGAGCGCCCGGTCGAGCACCCGCTCGGTCGGGACGACGAACGCGTCCACCAGGCCGGCGTCGACGTCGACCCAGAGCCCGTAGTGGTCGGAGCGCATCCCGTAGAGGAGCAACTGCCGTGTGACGACGTATCCCTTGCCGGCGGCCCAGCGGGCGCACATCGCCTGCTGGCCTCGGATGTCCACCAGGAACGGCTCGCGGTCGAGTTCTTCGAGCGGGGTGAGGCTGGCTATCGCCGCCACTCGTAAATCGCCCATGTTTCCGGCCCCCCGCTCAGCTGCACCCGACCGCTCCCCCGAAGCCGCCCCCTGTCCCCCGGTGTTCGACGACCCTACTCCGATCGCGCCCTCTTCAGGAGGCGCGTACCGGGCAGAGGTGGGCGCACGGATGTCCTACGGGCGCACGCCCTCGGGCGCGCGGGGTCAGGCGCGCAGGCCAGGGGCGCGGGGCCGGGGGCCGCGAGCCGTCTCCTGCCGGTACGGCACCCGTGCGCCGTGCGTCCGCCGTAGGCTGAAGACCTGCTACGGACGGAGCTGAGGTCCCGCGTTGGGAAATGTGATCACCTGGTGGGGTCATGCCACCTGCACCGTCGAGGACTCCGGCGTCCGGGTGCTGACCGACCCCCTCTTCGCGCGCCGGCTGGCGCATCTGCGCCGCAGGCGCGGTGACGTGCCGCCGCCGGAGGCCGCCGTGGCCGACGCCGTGCTGGTCTCGCACCTGCACTCCGACCATCTGCATCTGCCGTCGCTGGCGAAGCTCGCGCCGGGGACCCGGCTGATCGTGCCGCGCGGCGCGCGGCGGGCGGTGCCCGGACTGCGGCGGCTGGACGCCGTCAGACGGACGGGCGGTCTGCGGATCACCGAGGTCGGGGCGGGTGACGAGGTGGAGATCGGGCCCCTGTGGGTGCGGGCGGTGCCCGCACACCACGACGGGCGGCGGCTGCCCTTGGGGCCGCAGCGCTCCCCCGCGCTCGGCTATGTGATCACCGGTGAGCGCCGGACGTACTTCGCCGGCGACACCGGGCTCTTCGACGAGATGGCGGACGTCGTGGGCACGGTCGACGTGGCGCTGCTGCCGGTGGGCGGCTGGGGGCCGCACCTGGGCCACGGTCATCTGAACGCGGACCGCGCGGCCGAGGCGCTGACCCGCCTCGCCCCGGGCGCCGCGGTGCCGGTGCACTACGGCACGTTCTGGCCGATCGGGCTGGACGGGGTCAGGCCGCACGAATTCCATTCGCCGGGCGACGAGTTCGTCCGCCTCGCGGCCCGGCGCGCGCCCGGAGTCGCGGTGCACCGGCTTCAGCACGGCGAGAGTGTGCGACCGGGAGCCACCCTGTGATCGACCAGCTCATGAGCCAGTTGCCGTCGGAGTCGGCGCAGCAGGCGGTGACCTATCCGTCGCTGTTCCTGCTGGTGGCGCTGGGCGCCCTGGTGCCGGTGGTGCCGACGGGCGCCGTGGTGAGTTCGGCGGCGGTGGTGGCCTTCCACCAGACGGCGCCGCTCGCGCTGCTCTACATATTCGTCGTCGCCTCGTTCGCGGCGTTCCTCGGCGACATCGCGCTCTACTGGCTGGGCCGGCGCGGGGTCAACTCGAAGAACGGCTCGCGCTGGCTGGCTGCGCTGGAGCGGCGCGTCTCGGACGACACTCTTGAAGAGGCGCAGCGCAAGTTGGGGGAGCATGGCGTGACGGTGCTGGTGCTGTCGCGGCTGGTGCCGGCGGGCCGGATACCGGTGATGCTGGCGTGTCTGGTCAGCAGGTGGCCGACGACCCGGTTCATCAAGGGGGCGCTGCCGGCGTGTCTGGCCTGGGCGGCGACGTACCAGCTGATCGGGATCCTCGGCGGGTCGCTCTTCGCGGAGCCGTGGGAGGGCGTGCTCGCGGCGGTGGCACTGACGGTGCTGATCAGCGGTGGGCCGGCGCTGTGGCGCAGACTGCGGGGACGCGGCAAGGGCACGCCGGGCGGCGAGGACGGCGCGGCGAAGGGCGGCCCGGCTGCGGCGGGCGGTCGCCCGGTCGCCGACGGTCCGACAGAGCCGGAGGGCCGGCAGGCGTAGGGCGCGGTCGCGGTGCGGAGGCGCGGCAAGGTGCTGAGCCGAGTGCCGTCATCATGGCTCGTCCACGCCGTGCGATGGTGGTTCACCGCACAGCCCTCCACGGCGGTACGCGGACGGCCGGCGGGCTCCCCGCGACGGTTCGCGCCGCTTCCCGGCCCGCGGCCGGGTTCAGCGCGGTTCGCGTGCCTCTTCCAGAGCCGCCGTCAGCGCGCCGAGGGCCTCGGCGACATGCGGCAGGGCCGGCGGGTCCGCCGCGGTGAGGGACTCCATCCGCTCCTCCGGGGTCGACCCGAGCAGCGGGCCGGTGGCGAGCCGGACCCGCAGCGCGCCCAGCTCGTCGCCGAACCGGTGCCCGCCGGGGACCTGGACGCCCAGCCGCTCGCCCAGGAACTCCTCCAGCTCCATGGAGTCACCGACCCCGTGCGCGGCCAGGCCCCGGCGCGCGGGCCCGAGGTCCGCGTAGAGATGACGGCCCGCCTGCGGCGGCCTGGTCAGCGCTCCGGCGCTGAGCACGGCGTGGTGCAGGGCGCCCGCCACGCGCGCGTGCAGCGCCGTGGCGGCGGCGGTCCGCCCGGTCACGGCCGGCGGCTCGTCCAGGGCGTGGGCGGCAGCGGCGGCGACCGGCCCCGCGACCAGCGCGCCCAGCGCGGTGAGACGGTCCAGCGTCCTGGCCCTGCGCACGGCGCCGCCGGACGTGGCGGGGAACCGCGCGACGGCGGCGGGCCACGACGCCGGGGTGAACGCGCCCGCCAGGTCGAGGAGGACCGTGACGTCGTCGGGCCACATCTCGGCCGGGCTGAGCGGCACCGTCTCGTGCGGCCGGTGCAGGGTGTCGCGCCAGGTCTCGTCGCTGATGATGTGCAGACCCTCGCCGACGGCCGCCTCGCACGCCTCCCTGAGAAGCTCCGGCGGGGCGACGGTGCCGGTCGGGTCGTCGGCGATCGAGAGCAGCAGCAGCCGTGGCGTACCGCCCTCGGCCCGTATCCGGCGCACCGTCTCCAGAAGGGCGTACGGATCGGGTACGCCGCCGCACTCGGCGGGCGTCGGCACCTGGAAGACGGGCTGCCCCAGGAGTCTGGCCTGCGGCGCCCAGGAGGCCGGGTGCGGGCGGGGCATCAGGACGTCGCCGCCGTCCGCGGCGAGCAGCGCGAGCAGCAGTGGCTGCGGGCCCGCCGCGACGGCGGCCTCCTGTGGATGCGTGGGCAGGCCGCGTCTGGACCAGTAGCCGCAGGCGGCCTCGCGCAGCACGGGGCCGCCGCCGGGCGGCTCGGGCTCTGTGCGGCCCGCCGCGTCCGCGAGTACGGCGACGAGTTCGGGCAGCGCGGGCAGGCCCACGTCCGGGGCAGGCGGCCCGTACCGTACGGGACCGTGCCCCTCGGGGACCCGCCCAGGGCCCTCCGCCGTTCCCGCTTTCCCCGCCGTCCCCACGCCCGTCACCTCCCGCACTCACCGGCCACGATCCGGCCGCCCGGCCCGCCGGCGCCGCCCTCAGCCGCCGGACGGGCCGGACTCGCGGCCGAGCATCGCCAGCAGACGGGTCTGTGCGTCGGCCCCCGGGGGTGGTTCCAGGGGCGCGTCGAACAGACCGCTGCCGGAGAGGCCGCCCGCGTACGGCTCGACCTCCGCCAGCGCGAAGTCCACCAGCCGGCCCGGCAGCCGCGCGTTCGCACCGATCCCGCGCGACAGGTCCCAGGTGTGGACCACGGCGTCCAGCACCATCTGCGAGCAGTAGGCGGCGACCGGGGTGGCGCCGTAGGAGAGCTGCACGGTGCGGTCCAGCGCGCCCCGCTCGGCGAACGCGGCGCGCGCAGCCGCTGCGGCGCGGTCCCAGGTGGCGACCGGGTCGTCACCGAGCACGTCGCCGTCGAAGGCGTCTCCCACCTCGGCCATGGTCCGGCCCTCGCTCACCAGCGGGGGCACCCAGAGCTGCTCGGACGCCAGATGGTTGACCAGGTCGCGTACGGACCATTGCGCGCAGGGGGTCCCCGCCTTCCACTGGTCGGCGCCGACGGCGTGCACCCGGTCCGTGAAGAGGTCGAGCGCCTCACCGTGCCGGTCCAGCAGTGGATCATCCATGTCCCCCACTCTCCTCGGCCGCCCGGCCGAACGCGAATCCGGCCGAACAGACGACCGGGCGGACGACCCAACGACCGAACGAACGGACGGGCGGACGGGCGGACGGGCGGACGGGCGGATGAACAGACGAGCGGGCGTTCGAGAGTCGGTACCGAACAAACAATCGGCCGGACTCGACCGGCCCAGGTCACTGCGTGGCGCGACGCCGTACGGGGTAGCCGCGTTGCATGTCTGACATCTACGCGGGCCGCACCCCGGCCGATCCCGGCGCCCGGCGCCGGATCGCCGCCCTGCTCACCGGCTGGGACCACCGGGTCTTCAGTTCGGCGGCGGACCGGCACTGGCCGGGCGCCGGCCCCGTGCTGCCCCGGCTCAGCCGCTCGGCCAACCACGGCCTCCTCTGGTTCGGCGCCGCCGCCGGAATCGCCCTCATCGGGCGCGGGCAGCGCTCCCGGCGTGCCGCCCTGCGCGGCGTGGCGTCACTGGCCGTCGCCTCGGCGGCCATCAACACCGTCGGCAAGCGGTCGGTTCAGCGCCGGCGGCCCGTCCTGGACGCGGTGCCGGTGATCAGGCAGCTGAAGCGGCAGCCGATCACCACGTCCTTCCCGTCCGGGCACGCGGCGTCGGCCGCCGCCTTCGCCACGGGCGTCGCCCTGGAGTCGAAGGGCTGGGGCGCGCTGATCGCGCCGGTCGCGTTCTCCGTCGCGGCGTCCCGTGTCTACACCGGCGTGCACTACCCGAGCGACGTGCTGGTGGGCGCCGCGCTGGGGGTGGGGGCGGCGTACGCGGTACGGGGCATCGTGCCGACCCGCTCACAACTGCCCTCGCCCGGCCGGCCGCACGCGCAGGCCCCGGCCCTGCCGGGCGGCGAGGACATGGTGATCGTCGTCAACCGCGCGTCGGGCTCGGCGGACGCGGCGGGCGTGCTGCGCGACGCGCTGCCGCGGGCGGAGTTCGTGGAGTGCGATCCCGACGAGGTGAACACGGAGCTGGAGAAGGCGGCGCGGCGTTGCAGCGCGCTGGGCATCGTCGGCGGTGACGGCACGGTCAACCGGGCCGCGGTGGTCGCCGTCCGGCACAGGCTGCCACTGGCGGTGTTTCCCGGCGGCACGCTGAACCACTTCGCTTACGACCTGGGGATCGAGGACTTCCACGACACGTGCCGCGCGCTGGCGGAGGGTGACGCCGTCCGTGTCGACCTCGGGCGGTTCACCGGTCCCGACGGGGTCACCGGGCACTTCCTCAACACCTTCAGCCTGGGGGTGTATCCGGAGCTGGTGCGTGTAAGGGAGCACTGGGGGCCGCGGATCGGCGGCTGGCCGGCCGGGGTGCTCGCGGCGGTGAAGGTGCTGCGCGGCCAGCACCAGCTGGAGGCGGAGTTCGAGGGCCGGCAGCGGCAGCTGTGGATGCTGTTCGCCGGGAACGGCATCTACCAGCGCTTCGGGTTCACGCCCGGTCACCGGCTGGACCTGGCGGACGGTCTGCTGGACGTCCGGGTCGTGCACGGCGGCAGCTTCCCGAGCCTGCGGCTGCTGGCCGCCGCGGCGGCCGGTCCGCTGAGCCGCTCGCCGGTGCACGCGGCGGAGCGGATGCGGCGGGTACGGATCAAGGGGATCGCGCCCGGCACACCGCTGGCCTTCGACGGTGAAGTGGCCGAGGCGCCCGCCGAGTTGACGATCGACAAGACGAACGAGGGGCTGACGGTCTACCGCCCGCGCACCTTCCAGTGACATCGGGTCGTGTCCCGGGAGGTCCCGCCCGGCCCAAATGAGTGGCGCGGTCCGGGGTCCTCGGCCGAGGATCCCGGACATGGACTCCGAGACCCCGCCCTTTCTCCGGACGCCGCGGCTGCGGCTGCGCGACTGCGTCGAGGCCGACCTCGACCGTCTCCTCGCGCTGGACAACGACCCCGGCGTGAAGCGCTTCATCGACGGCGGTGTGCCCGCGGAGCCCGGGACGTTCCGGGCCGAGGCCCTGCCCCGGCTCCTCGGTCGCGGCTTCTGGGCGGCGGAGGATCGGTCCACCGGCGAGTGGCTCGGCTGGTTCGAACTGCGGCCGCTGAACGACGCCGGCTGGGAGGTGGTGGAGCTGGGCTACCGGCTGCACCGTGCCGTGTGGGGCCGGGGTTACGCGACGGAGGGCGCTCGCGCGCTCGTGCACAAGGCGTTCACCGAACTGGGCACGGAGCGGGTCACGGCGAACACGATGACGGTCAACACGGGGTCCCGGCGGGTGCTGGAGAAGGCCGGGCTGCGCTGTCTCCGTACGTACTTCGAGGAGTGGCCGGAGGTCATCGAGGGCTCGGAACAAGGGGACGTGGAGTACGCGCTCACGCGTGAGGAGTGGCGCCGCACGGCCGCCGGATGAGTCCCGCGCCCGGCCGCCCGGCCACCCGGCCGCCCATTCGGCCGATGACCACATCACGAGACGCGGGTCTCATATTACGAAATGGCGGCGTACCGTGGCGGGACCACTTCACGACAGGGAGCCCGGTCATGGCACGAGAGACCGCCGTCTACACCCACGGCCACCACGAGTCGGTGCTGCGCTCGCACAGCTGGCGTACGGCGGCGAACTCGGCGGCCTATCTGCTCCCCGAACTCCGCTCCGGGCTGGACGTGCTGGACGTGGGCTGCGGTCCCGGCACCATCACGGCCGACCTGGCGGAGCTGGTGGCGCCCGGCACCGTGACCGCGGTGGACGCGGCGGCGGACGTGCTGGAGCGGGCCGCGGAGACGGCCGCGGCCCGCGGCCTGGCCCATGTCCGCTTCGCGGTCGCCGACGTCCACGCGCTGGACTTCCCGGACGACTCCTTCGACGTCGTCCACGCCCACCAGGTGCTCCAGCACGTCGGGGACCCCGTGCAGGCGTTGCGCGAGATGCGCCGAGTGTGCAGGCCTGGTGGTGTCGTCGCGGCGCGTGACAGCGACTACGGCGCGTTCACCTGGTTCCCCTCGTCACCGGCGCTGGACGGCTGGCAGGAGCTGTACCGCCGGGTCGCCCGCGCCAACGGCGGCGAACCGGACGCGGGCCGCGTGCTCCGTTCCTGGGCCCGCCGCGCGGGCTTCAGCGACATCACGTCCACGGCGACGGCCTGGTGCTTCGCCACCCCGGAGGAACGCGCGTGGTGGAGCGGCCTGTGGGCGGAGCGGACGACGGCGTCGGTCTACGCGGAACTCGCGGTGCGCGGCGGCCACGCGACCGGGGAGCGGCTCACCGCCGTCGCGGAGGCGTGGCGCGCGTGGGGCGCCGACCCCGACGCGTGGTTCATGGTCCCGCACGGCGAAGTCCTGTGCCGGGTCTGAGGGTTGGGTCCTTCGAGATCATGGTCGCGGACGAGGGTGCTTCGATACCCTCGTCCGTATGGAAATCCTGGGAACCACGCTGCGCATCTGCGTCGACGACCTGGAGACCTCGGTCGCGTTCTACGAACGGCTGACCGGTAGCCCCGCGCTCCGTTTCGAGCGCGGCGGGGTCTCCGTCGCCGCCGTCAGTTGCTTCCTGTTGATGAGCGGTCCTGCCGAGGAGATCGAGGTGCTGCGCAAGGTCACCGCCACGATCGCGGTCAAGGACGTCGACGAGGCGTACGCCTCGCTCACGAGCGTCGGCGCCCAGGTCGTCGCGGGCCCGGTGCCCACACCGGCCGGCCGCAACCTGATCGCGGTCCACCCGGACGGCTCGATCTTCGAGTACGTGGACCGCAACCCGGTCCAGAACGGCTGACACCCGGGGGCCCGCCGGAGCAGCCCGGCGGCCCCGGGCTGCTCCCGTGCGCCGCGCCCGGCGATGCGGAACCCTTCGTCAACACCGTCTCCGCGGGCGACACTTGGGAGGCAGTGTCGAGCGTGGCTCAGGGAGGACAGATGGAACCGGTGGTGTTGATCACCAGCGCGCTGGCCGCGGGGGCCGGCGCCGCCGCGCAGGACGTGGCCTCGGCCGCAGCGCTGGACGCGTACGGCTCGCTCCGGGGCTCCGTCCAGCGGCTGTTCACCGGGCGACGGGACGCCGAAGAGGCCCTGGAACAGCACGAGTCGGACCCCGAGACATGGCAGGACGCACTCGCCGCCGCTCTGGTGGAGGCGGGCGCCGCCGAGGACAGCCGCGCGCTCGCCGCCGCGCGGGAGGTGTTCCAGCTGCTGGGCCGGGACCCCGGTGAATCGTCCGAGCGGCCCGTCGTCGATCTGCGCGACGCCAAGGGCGTGATGGTCGGGGACCGAAACGTGCAGCACAACACGTTCTCCTGAGACATGGGTGGGGACGATCGGTCCTACGGGACACCGGGGACGCCCGGCGCACCCTGGGCACCCGGAGAGCCGGGGAATGCCGGGGATTCCGCCGTACGGCAGGATCTGCGGCACTCGCGTGGCGTGATGTTCGGCGACAACGGCGTCATGAACAACACCTTCGTGCTGCCGGCCCACGAGGTGAGCTGGCCGCATCAGGTCGGCGCGGTGCCGCCGCCCGCCGAGGGATTCCATGTCCGGGGCGCCCGGGCACCGTTGATCTCATCCGGTGCGGCGGACAGGGAGACACCCGTCGCGGCACTCGTGCTGACAGGGCTGGGTGGGGTCGGCAAGACGCAGTGGGCGGCGCACCTGGCACGTTCCGCACAGGCTGACGGCTCGGTCGACCTGCTCGTATGGGTCCCGGCTACTACTCGCCAGGCCGTCGTCGCGACGTACGCGGAGGCAGCCGCCGATGTCTGCCCCGGTGAGGTGGCCGACGCCGATCAGGCTGCGGCCCGCTTCGTGGCCTGGCTGGGGCGCACCGAGCGCCGCTGGCTGGTGGTGCTGGACGATGTGACCGTGCCCGGCGACCTGCGTGATCTGTGGCCCCCCGCGAGGTCCGGCGGCTCTACCCTGGTCACCACCCGCCGCCGGGACGCCGCTCTCGCGGGCCAGGGTCGCAGGCTGGTGGAGCTCGGGCTGTTCAGCGAGCGTGAGGCCGCGTCGTATCTGGCCCGGCGGCTCGGCGATGACCCCCGGATGCTCGACGAGGCCGATGAACTGGCCGCCGCTCTCGGCTGGTTGCCGCTCGCCCTGGCGCAGGCGTGCGCATACATGCTGGACCAGGACATGGGCTGCCGCGCCTACCGGGCCCGGCTCGCGGACCGGGCGCGCCGCCTGGACGGCCTGCTGCCCGAGAGCGGGGCCCTGCCCGACCAGCAGCGGGTGACCGTGGCGGCGGCCTGGTCACTCTCGGTCGAGCTTGCCGACCGGCTCAATCCCGTCGGTCTGGCCCGCCCCGCACTGGAGCTGGCGAGCGTGCTCAGCCCGAACGGCATCCCGCCCGAGCTGTTCGCCGCCACCGCCGCGCGGAACCTCCTCGCCGGGCGGGTCTCCGCGGGGGAGGTGGACGCCGACGACGCGCGGGGCGCGCTGCGCTCGCTGCACCGGCTCAGCCTGGTCAGCTCGGCGCCGGGCCGCCCCGTACAGGTCCACGGGCTGGTGCAGCGCACCGTGCGTGAACAGCTTGCGCCGGAAGTGCTGGCCCGGACCGTCCGGGCGGCGGCCGACGCACTGGTCCAGAGCTGGCCGGAGGAGCGTGACTTCGCGACCGGCCAGCGGTTCCGGGCCAACGCCGAGACGCTGCGTTCCCATGACGAGGACCTGCTGTGGTCGGACCGGGATGTGCACGACGTGCTGCTCCGGGCCGGCCAGAGCCTCGCCCGCGCGGGACTCTACAAGGCGACGATGGACCACTACCGGCGGCTGGCGGCCACCTCGGCGCGGAAGTACGGCGCCGGCTCCACCCGTACCCTCGCCTGCCGCGGCAACTCCCTGCGCTTCCTGGCCATCGCCGGGGACCCGGCGGAAGCCGTGGCGGCCTACGCGGACCTGGCCGCGGACTGCGCCCGTCTGCTGGGGCCGGACGCCTTCGCCACCCTCGACGCGCGCCGCGCCCTCGCCGACGCCCGGGGCAGCGGAGGTGACCTGTCCGGCGCGCTCGCCGCCTACGAGGAGTTGCTCGTCGATCACCGGCGCGCTCTGGGCCCGCACCACCGCGACACCCTGTCGGTCCGCAACCGGCTCGCGTCCGCGTACGACGACATGAGAGACCGGCGGCGCGCCGCCGACCTGTACGAGGAGCTGCTCGTCGACTGCCGGACGCATCTGGAGCCCTTTGACGAGCTGACCCTGGACATACGCAGAAAGCTCGCGCGCCTGCGGGGTGAGGCGGGAGACCCCGCCGGGGCGCGCGGACTGTTCGAGGAGCTGCTCGCCGAACACCTGACGGAGCTCGGCGGTGACGACTACCGCACGCTGCTGGTACGGCACGAACTGGTCGAGTGGCGCGCCGCCGCCGGAGATCCGGCCGGAGCCGCCGCGGAGCTGGCGGACATGATCGACGACGCGGTGCGGGTCCTGGGCGCCCACCACATCGATGTCTCCCGGGCCCGCTACACACTGGGGTTGCTCCGCAACGAGGCGGGAGACACCACCGCGGCGCCGGTCGGCCTGGACGAGTCGACCCGCGCGCTTGAGCAGATGTTCGGGCCCGACCACCCGCTCGCCGTCGGTACCCGTGCCGTGCTCATGGGGTGGCAGCACGCGCTGATCGAGAGTGACCCGGCGGCCGCCGCCGAGGTCATGGCGGAGTCGGTGGCCGCCCTGAGTTCGGCCCTGGGCCCCGGCCACCCACAGGTGCTGGAGTCCCGGCGTTTCCTTCTCGGCATCATGGGCGTGATCGGCGACCCCGACCGGACGGCCGAGGAATTCGCGGTACTGCTGGCCGACCATCTGCGGGCCGTGGGCCCGGAGCACCCCCACACCCTGGCGACCCGTGCCGACCTGGCCGACGCGCGGGGCGAGGCGGGTGACCACTCCCGAGCGGTCACCGACCTCCGCGACCTGCTGGAGGACATGGCCCGGGTGCTGGGTCCGGACCACCCCGACACCCTGCGCACACGCGAGCTGCTCGCCAAGAAGCTGTACGCCGCGGGAGACACGGCGGCGGCGCTCACCGCCTACGAGGACCTGATCTCCGTGCACCGCCGGGTACTGGGCCCCGACCACCCGGACATCCTCCGGCTGCGCGGCGGCCGCGCAGACCTCCGTTCGGACGACGAGGAGGCCGACGTGATGGTGCCGGTCTACAGGGAACTCCTCGCGGACTGCGTGCGGATTCTGGGCCCGGACCACCCGCGGACGCTCGACACACGCGTACGCCTGCTCGACTGCCGGTCGGAAGCGGGCGATCCGTCCGGAGCGGCAGAGGAGTGCAGGGAGTTGCTCCGTGACTACGAGCGGGTCATTCCGCCCGACCATGTCGAGACCCTGCCCGTCCGCGCCACGTACGCCAAGCTGCTCGCGGACAGCGAGGACTTCGCCGGGTCGGTCACCGCGTACGAGGACCTGCTGCCGGTGGCCCTGCGTATCTGGGGCCCCGACCACTTCGGATCATTGATGTTCCGCGGCTGTCTGGCCGAGGTACGGATCCGGCGCGACGGGGCCCCGGCAGACGGTCCGACAGCTTTCGACGCGCTCCTCGACGACTCCTCGCGCGTTCTGGGGCCCGGCCACCAGGTCACCAGGGCCACCCGCGCGTTCCGGGACGCACTGAGCGAGAGCCGGCCGGCGCTCCCGTCCGTCACGTACAACGAGTTGCTGTCGCGGTACGCGAAGGCCGAGCGCTCCGGCCGCGCGGGGCCCGCCGCAGAGTGATGACATCAGGGGGCTGCCGGACAGCCCGGCGGCCGGCCGGACGCCGGCCGGACGTCGGCCGGGAACGGGGTCGCCCCCGGCCGTGGTTCGTTCAGGAGTCCGGCCGCATCCGGTAGTCGTACTCCTCCGGCAGCGGATCGTCCGTCAGGGAGGACCAGACCTCGTTCAGTGTCTCGGCGCCCTCCCGGAGGTCGGCAACCTCGAAGCCCGCGTCGAACACGGCGCGGGCCGCCGACTTGTCGCCCTCGGCGATGAGCAGTTGGGCCTCGATCAGCCGGAACGCGCCCCGCTCGCGGGTCTCCTCGGAGAGCCGGTCCCAGACATGGCGCGCGTCCCGCGGGCGGTCGGCGGCGAGCAGCGCGGCGATCGCCTCGCGTGCCAGGGCGGCGGTGGCCGCCGTCCAGGGCTCGTCGTCGCCGCGCTCGCGGCAGAGGTCGTCGAAGGCTTCCGCGTACTGGTCGGCGGCCCGTTCCGGGTTGCCGCCCTCGCAGTCGGCGAGGGCCAAGCAACGGAGCAACGGCCAGCGGGACGGGGCGAGTTTGAGGCCGCGTTCCCAACTGCGCACCGCCTGGGCCAGATCGCCCGCGTGCCACTGGGTGACGCCGAGGTGATACTCCGTCAGCGGCTCCGCGGGCGCCGTCTCCAGCATGTCGCGCCAGTGCGGCGCGACGAGGGTCGGCCCCGGCGGCACGCTCCCGTCCGGCTTCGGGAAGGTCCCCTGGGTGAACAGCTCGACCCACGGCTCCTGTTGCTCACCGAGCATGGACTCGTCGAACGGTGTGCCGTGGAGCCGGTATCCGCCGCGCATCTCGCCGCGCAGGACTTCCAGCGCGCCCCAGCCCGAGCCGGTGGCGAGCCGTTCACCGGGCTCGTGGTCCGCGTACGGCAGCCACGCCTCGTACGCGGCGTCGACGTCGGCGCGCGGCAGGGCGCGTTCGAGACGGTCGGCGACCTCGGCGCGCGCCGCGGCCCAGTCGGCGCCGTGCACCGCGGCCGGGTCGGCTTCGAGCGGGCCGTACGACTCCAGCCAGCTGAAGTCCTCGTGGCCTTCGAGTTTGACGTGTTCGAGCTGGGTGCGGGCGAGTCCGGCCTGGATCTCGGCGTAGCCGGGCGTGCCCGGTTCGGTGAGCCAGCGCTGCCAGCGCCGCCCGCCGCGCCCCGATCCCCAGACGAACAGCTTGCGGCCGCGCAGGGTGTCCGTGGAGGTCTGGACGAGTCCGTGGCCGTCCGCGTCGAGGGAGGTGATCCACTTCCGGGAGTCGACGGGGACTTCGTAGAAGTAGTCCGCGGGGTACTCCGACCGCAGCGGGTACGTGCGGTCGGCGCCCTTGTGCCCGGGCACCGGGACCCGGCGCAGGCTCCGCTCGTACCCGAAGTGCCAGGCTTCTTCGGCGGGTGCGAGGACGCGGGTGCGCTCGTCCTCGGGCACGGCGATGTTGGACCACCAGTAGACGGGCGCCGGGCCTTGGTGCGGGTTGCGTATACGGACGCCGACGTGCAGGAAGTCGGAGTCGTCGGGCAGCCAGAGATCGACCTGGAACGGCAGGCCGCGCAGGGGTTCCCACTCCCAGAGCCGGACCATCTCGCCGCCGTCGGGCGCGGGGACGAGGGCGGCGTGCACGGGCGCGCAGGAGAGTGTGGTGTGGCCGGTGGCGCCGATGTTCCACTCGATGCCGCCGGAGAACCAGGCGCCGTTGAGCGCGAAGTCGGCGGGCTGGAACACCGGGTTGCGGTAGAGCAGTTCGCGGCCGGTGGGCTTGTGGTGCAGCGAGTGGACCCGGCCGCCGAGGCCGGGCAGGACGGTGGCCCGCAGCCGGTCGTTCTCGATGACGATCGTGTCGAGGTCGGTGGGCTCGCGGTCGCGTCCGTAGCCGTCGAGGACGCGGGCCGGCAGCAGGGTGCGCAGCGGTTCGTAGCCGATCTGCCGTGCCATGTCGCGGGGCAGGTCCCGCTTGGCGCGTTCGTCGATGGAGTGCGTCTCGTCGAGCGGCCGGAGCGCGGGCAGGGGGTTCTCCGGCCCCAAGGGGGCGGCGGGCAGGGTCAGTACGGCACGTCGCACGCTCGTGGCCACAGGCAAACCTCGCTTCGGTCACTGGGGCCGCCGGGGCTCGGTTGGCCGGCGCGCACCCGATGACCATGGAACACGGTTGAGTGCGCGCCGAACAGAGGACCTTGGGATCAGTCTTGGGTGAGGGCGGCCACAACGATGTCCGCGAGCAGCGCGCCGGCGGTGCCTTCGGGGTCGAGGTCGGGGTCGTAGATGGTCAGGTTGAGCCCGGCGCAGCGGTCCGAACGCACCAGGACCGTCAGCAGCGTCCGGAGTTCGCCGGGGAGCAGCCCACCGGGGTCGGGGGCGTCGACGGCCGGCATCACCTCGGGGTCGAGGACGTCCGCGTCGAGGTGTACCCAGAAGCCCTCGGTGACGGGCCGTTCCAGCGTCCGGAGCGCGGCGCCGGCGATCTCGGCGGTGCCTCCCGCGCGGAGTTCGCCGACGGAGACGGCGGGGATCCTCAGCCGGGCCAGTTCCGCCCGGTCCGGGTCGCCGTCGCGGATGCCGAAGAGACGCACGTCCTCGTCGCGGACGTAGGGGCGCAGCCCTTCGATGTCGCTGAGGTCGCTCTGTCCGCGCCCGGTGGCGATGGCCAGCTCCTCGCCGCCCGCGGCGCCGACGGACGGGGAGTTGCCGGTGTGCCGGAAGTCGGCGGACCCGTCGATCGCGGCGATGCCGTACCGGCCGATCCGGCGCAGCGCGAGGGAGGCGCCGAGCTGGATGGAGCAGTCGCCGCCGAGTACGAGGGGGAAGTCGCCGGCCCGTACATGGTGCTCGATGCGGTCCGCGAGCCGGGGTGTGTACGCGGCGATGGCGGCGGCGTTGAAGACGCCGTCACCCTCCTTCCAGTCGCCCCGGTCGTAGCGGGGCGGGACGACGACTCCGCCCTCCGAGGCGCCGAGCCGCTGCACGACGCGCTGTTCGCGCATGGCGCCGGCGAGCTTGTAGCAGCCGGGGACGGTGCCGGGGGCGGGTGGCCGGAGGCCGAGGTTGGAGGGGGCGTCGATCACCACGATATTCCGCATGCGAGCCATCCTCGGCGTCGTACTCTCGTTCTTCAATCTGGTTACTCGGAGAGAAGGCGGCACGTTCCATGACCACGCAGCACACGTATCGGGTGATCGTGCGCGGGACTTTCCAGGAGCTGACGGACGAGGCGCGGGCGCGGTTGCTCGGCGAGGTCGAGGAGCACGGGCTGAGCCGGATGCGGTTCACGCCCGAGGGGTCGTTCACCTACGACCGGGTGCTCAAGCACTTCTCCTTCCGGTTCGTGGTGGTCTCCGACGCCGCCGACGGCGAGGAGATGGCGGCGGCGCTCGCCGAGGACCGTGCGGAGACGGCGCTGAAGGCGTTCGGCGGCGCGGGGGTCGGCTTCGGGGAGCTGCGCTCGTCGGTGACGGACATGGACACGATGAAGATCAACCGCAAGGGCCGGTGAGACCCTCCCGGCAGGGTGCGGCGGTTGGGTGCCGCGGTTGGGTGCCGCCGTGACTCGCGGATCGTGCCCGCGCTGATCGCCGCGGCGTTCGCGGGCGCGCCGGGCCCGTCGAGGCGAGGAAGTCCGACGCGTGGCCCTCGTGGCGGAAGCCCACGCGACGAGCGTGCGCGGGCGGCGCGGGCCGGCGGCTGTACGTCGGCCCGCGCCCGGAGCGGGCCGAGTGGGTCGCAGGAGGGCGCGCCTATGTCAGCGCCGGGCCCTCCAGGGTGAGCGTGGCCCCGCCGGCCGTCGCCTCCAGGACGGCGGGGACGCCCAGCGGCACCGTCAGGTTCGTCGGGCCGTGGCCGAAGCCCAGCTCCTCGACGACCGGGACGCCGAGGCCGCCGAGGCGGTCGAGCATCAGGGTCCGCACGTCTCCGTACGGGCCGCAGCCAGCCCAGGAGCCGAGCGCGACGCCGGCGACCCCGTCCAGCAGGCCGGAGCGCAGGAGCTGGGTGAGGATCCGGTCCAGCCGGTACGGCTCCTCCTCGATGTCCTCGATCAGCAGCAGCCCGCCGCGGGCGGCGGGCCTGGCGTGCGGCGTGCCGAGGTCGGCGGCGAGGATGCTGACGCAGCCGCCGAAGGTGATCCCGCGGGCCCGGCCGGGGACGAGTGCGCGGGCGGTGTCCGCGCCGATGACCCGGACGGTCTCGGGTTCGAGGAGCGTCGCGCGCAGCGACTCCTGGGTGGCGGGGTCCTTGAGGAAGGTCAGCGCGGCGACCATGGGGCCGTGCAGCGTGGAGACGCCCGCCCGTACGGCGAACGCCTCGTGCAGCGCGGTGATGTCGCTGTAGCCGGCGAAGACCTTGGGGGCGGCGGCGCGTACGGCGTTCCAGTCGAGCAGGTCGACCATGCGCTGGACGCCGTAGCCGCCCCGTGCGCACAGGACGGCCTCGACCGTCGGGTCGCACCAGGCGTCCTGGAGGTCGCGGGCGCGTGCCTCGTCCGTGCCCGCGAGGTAGTCGAACTCCCGGTGCGTGTCCAGGACATGGGGCGCCACGACGGGATCGAGGCCCCAGCCGCGCAGGATGTCCAGGCCCGCTTCGAGCCGTTCGGCGGGCAGCGGGCCGCTGGGCGCGACCACGGCGACCTTCGCGCCGGGCCGCAGCCGGGGCGGGCGTACGAGGGGCGCCAGGGGCGCGGGGGCGGGCCGGCCCGGCCTCGGGGTCACTTGGTCAGCTCCAGTACGGGAACGTCGGGGCGGTCGATCCCGAAGGTCTGGGCGTACAGGGACAGTTCGGCCTCCAGCGCGCGGACGATCGTGTCCGTCCTGCGGAAGCCGTGGCCCTCGCCCTCGAAGGTGAGGTAGGCGTGCGGGATGCCGCGCCCGGCCAGTCGTTCGAGGAAGCGTTCGCACTGGACGGGCGGGCAGATCACGTCGTCCAGGCCCTGGAGCAGCAGGAACGGGGCGGTGATCCGGTCGACGTGGTTGATCGGGGAACGGTCGCGGTAGCGGGCGGGGACCTCGGCGGCGGGGCCGACGAGAGATTCGAGGTACCGCGACTCGAAGTCGTGGGTGCCGTCCTCGGTCCAGGTGGACAGATCGAGGATCGGATAGATGACGGTGCCGCAGGCGTAGATGTCGGTGCCGGTGAGGGACGCGGCGCTGGTCCAGCCGCCCGCGCTGCCGCCGCGTACGGCGAGCCGGGCCGGGTCGGCGGTGCCTTCGTCGGCCAGCGCGCGGGCGACGGCCGCGCAGTCCTCGACGTCCACGACGCCCCACTGTTCGCGCAGCCGTTCGCGGTACTGGCGCCCGTAGCCGGTGGAGCCGCCGTAGTTGACCTCGGCGACGCCGAAGCCGCGCGAGGTGAAGTAGGCGATCTCCAGGTCGAGTACGAGCGGGGAGTGGCTGGTCGGACCGCCGTGCGCCCACACGATGTACGGCGGCAGCTCGTCGCCGGGCGAGCTGTGGTCGGGGCTGTGCGGCGGGTAGATGTGGGCGTGGATCTCGCGGTCGTCCGGTCCGGTGAAGGCGCGGATCTGCGGCTCGGGGTAGTAGACGGGGTCGACCGGGTCGTCGTGCGCCGAGCCGATCACGCGGGCCCGTCCGGTCCTGGTGTCCAGCTCCACGATCTCGTACGCGCTGCGCGGGCTGGCCCCGACGCCGATGACCCGGGTGCCGCGGACCGCGAGGGTGGCGGCCCATTCGGTCCAGGGTCCGGCGGCGTCGGCGAGCTGGCCGGTCTCGGGGTCGAGTATGCCGAGCGTCGTGGCGCCCTTGCCGTGGACGACGGCGATCATGCCGTCGTCCATCGGGCGGAACCACTGGAGGCCGATCTTCCACAGCGGGCCGCCGAACTCCTCCTCGACGGCGGGGCTCAGCAGGTCCGGGCCGCTCACACCGAGGGGCGCCGACGCGTCGGGCCGCAGCCGGTGCAGCTGCCACCAGTCTCCGGGGTCGGAGACGTAGAGGAGGGAGCCGTCGGCGGCCCAGTCGGTCTGCGCGACGGATTCCCCGGGGCCCCCGGCGACGGTCCGCACCCGCTCGAAGGGGCCCTCCCCCGTGATGTCGGCGAGCAGCAACTCGGTGCCGTCCCACGGCATTCGGGGGTGGTCCCAGGCGATCCACGCGACGTGCCGGCCGTCGGGTGACACCCGGGGTCCGGTGACGAAGCGGTGGCGGTCGTCGGAGAGTTCGGTCACGGCGCCGCGGTCGTCGGCGGCCGAGCCGTCGAGCGGTACGGCGGCGACGACGCGGCGCACGTCGGTGGGCGCCTCGCCGGTGAACTCCTCCAGTACGCACCAGACTTCGCCCCTGTCCGGGCGGAGCAGCGGATCGGCCCAGCGCAGGGTGCCGGTCAGCCGGCCGTCCGGCGCGGGGGCCGGGGTGAGCGGGCGCGGGGGCGCGTCGCCGTCCGGCTCGTAGGCGTAGAGGCGCTGGTCGGGGAAGTGCGTGAAGACGACGAGGGCGGAGCCGTCGGCGCGCACCGCCCCGTCCCAGGGTTTGCCGCCGTACTCGATGACCCGGCTGCGGACGTTCCACGGGGCGGGCAGGACCGATTCCTCACGGCCGTCGTCCAGTCCGCGCACGAGTACGCGCCTGCCGTCCTCGGCGGGTCGTGGCTCCGTCCACCAGACCTCGTCGCCGACGGTGCCGACGAACTCGGGCCGTCCGTCGCGCGAGGCGGCGAGCGCGGCGTCGATCGGGGACGGCCACGAGCCGTAGGGCCTCGGCTGCTCCATGCCCAACTCCCTCTACGCGGTCTGGAGATAGTGGTCGAGGACGCGTACCCCGAAGTGCAGGGCGTCCACCGGGACGCGCTCGTCGACGCCGTGGAAGAGGGCCTGGTAGTCGAAGCCGGCGGGCAGCTTCAGCGGTGAGAAACCGTACCCGGTGATGCCCAGGCGGGAGAACTGTTTGGCGTCGGTGCCGCCCGACATGCAGTACGGCACGACGTGCCCGGCCGGGTCGAACCGTTCGACGGCCGCCCGGAGTTTGGCGAAGGTCGGCGAGTCGACCGGTGCCTGGAGGGCGACTTCTCGGTGGTGGAACTCCCAGTCGACGTCGGGCCCGGTCAACTGGTCGAGCGTGGCGCGGAATTCGTCCTCGGTCCCCGGCAGCATCCGTCCGTCGACATAGGCGACGGCCTGACCGGGGATCACATTGACCTTGTAACCGGCCTCCAGGACCGTCGGGTTGGAGCTGTTGCGCACGGTCGCCTCGACCAGGGCGGCGGCCGGGCCGAGCTTGGCGAGCAGGGCGTCCGCGTCGAAGTGTTCGGAGTGGACGTCGGCGTCGATGCCGTGCAGCGCGGCGATCTCCTTCAGCGCGGCGCGGACGGTCGGGGTGAGCCTGAGCGGCCACTCGTGCCCGCCGATACGGGCGACGGCGGCGGCGAGCCTGCTGACGGCGTTGGCCCGGTTGACCTTCGATCCGTGGCCCGCCCTGCCGCGCGCGGTGAGTCTGAGCCAGGCGGTGCCGCGCTCACCCGCCCCGACGGGGTAGAGCGCCATGCCGGGTCCGGCGTGGAAGGTGTAGGCCCCGGACTCGCTGATGCCCTCCGTGCAGCCCTCGAACAGCTCCGGGTGCCGGTCGGCGAGGAAGCCGGAGCCGTCGACCGCGCTGGCCTCCTCGTCGGCCGTGTACGCGAGCACGATGTCACGGCGCGGCCTGACGCCGGACCGGGCCCAGGCGCGGACGACCGCGAGGACCATCGCGTCCATGTTCTTCATGTCGACGGCCCCGCGGCCCCAGACGACACCGTCCCTGACCTCGCCCGAGAAGGGGTGCACGGACCAGTCGGCGGGCTCGGCGGGGACCACGTCCAGATGGCCGTGGACCAGGAGCGCGTCGGCGTCCGGGTTGGTGCCCGGGATGCGCGCGACCACGTTGGTGCGGCCGGGGGTGCGTTCGAGGAGGGCGGGCTCCAGTCCGGCCGCGGCCAGCCGCTCCGCGACGTACTCGGCGGCGGGGCGCTCCTGGCAGTCGCCACCGCCCCGGTTGGTCGTGTCGATGCGGATCAGCTCGGAGGTGAAGGACACCACCTCGTCCAGGGCCACCTGGTCGATGGCGTCGGCGCGGTCGGTACGCGCGTCCTCGGGCGTCGTGCCGGGCGCACCGGCGGGCGTCTTGTCGGGCGTCATGTCAGCCATACTGCTCCTCCACCGCTGCCGAGACGATCGTGGTGACCGCCTTGAAGGCGCGGATGCCGTCGTACATCGTCCCGGTCGTGTAGGCGACACGCCGTTCGCCACTGCTCACCACTCCGGGCACGACCGTGGCGGCGCCGGCGAGATGCTCGGCGTCGAACTCCAGCTCGACGGTGAACGGACCGCCCTCGACCGGTTCGTACCGTACGGCCAGCGCGGTCGCCTCCCGGGCCGCCGCGCGGATGTCGGCCGCCGTACGCGCGGGGGTGCGGCAGACCGCCGCGTACCGGGAGACGTAGTCCTTCACCGCGACCTTGCGGGCGCCGGGCGCGTAGCCCTCGGCGTCCCGGCAGGTCAGGTCGTCGCCGGTGACGAGGACCACGGGGACGCCGTACTCGGCGACGACATGGGCGTTGAGGAGTCCCTCGCTCGCCCGCTCGCCGTTCAGCCAGACCCCGGTGACGGAGTTGGCGAGATACGTGTGCGCGAGGACGCCCTCGGTGCCCGCGCCCGTGTGGTAGCCGATGAAGGCGATGGCGTCGACGTCTCCGTGCTGGACGCCTTCGACCATGCTCAGCGTCTTGTGCCGCCCGGTGAGCAACTGGGCCCGGTCGTCGAGTTCTTCGAGCAGCAGGTTGCGCATGGACCAGTGCGCCTCGTTGATCAGCACGTCGTCGGCGCCGCCGTCCAGGAATCCGAGGACCGCGGCGTTCACGTCCGAGGTGAAGAGGGTGCGGCAGCGCTCCCACTGCGGCGTCCCCGGCAGGACGTCCGCCGGCCAGGTCACACCGGTGGCGCCCTCCATGTCGGCGCTGATCAGGATCTTCATCTCGCCCACGGTACCCGTCGCCGAATTGCCGGGCCAAGGACCTTTTCGCACAGGTCGCGGGGCGCGTCAGGCAGGGCTCAGCACGAACCATCTGGCGGGCAGGTCGATCCGGGCGCCGTCGGCCAGATACTCGGTCTGCGGCAGTGTGGTGTCCCCGCTGTCGATGATCCGCAGGCCCGCCTCGCCCAGCAGCCGCGGCACTTCGTCGTCGGCGGCCCCGGCCGGTCGCAGTCCGTGCTCGAAGACCCGCCGCAGCTTCGCGGGCGGTCCGCCGGGATCCCCGGCCGCCCGCTGCAACAGCGCCCTGGACCCCGAGGTCAGCTCCACGACGAACGCCCTGCCTCGCTCACCGAGCAGCGCGGCGACCGACCCGGCGACGGCGGGCCGGTCCTGCGGCTCGCTCTGGTGGATGACGGCGCGCATGTAGACATGGGTGTCGCCGACCCGCGCCGCCAGCGCCCGGACCGCTTCGTGGTCGACGAGGCTGAGCTGTTCGAACTCGGCCACCTTCGCGGTGTCGGCACGCCGGGCGTGCTCGATCGCCGCGTGCGACAGGTCGACGCCGACGGCGCGGGCGAACCGGGTGGCGAGGTAGCGGGTCTGGGTGCCGTTGCCGCAGCCGAGGTCGGCCACGGGCAGCGACGGGTCGGCGTGCGGCAGGAGTATGTCGCAGTGCGGTTCGGCGGTCAGGGACGGGTCGGAGTCCCAGATCGCCTCGCCCGGCGCGTCGGAGGTCTCGCGCCAGTAGCCTTCCCACGAATCCCGGTAGCGCTCCGAAACGCCCATCTTCGACCCTCCCGAACACGGCCCCGTGCAGCAGCAGTTGACGGCACGTCACCTCCGTGCCACTACGCCTCCCTTCCCGCCAGGGCCTGTTCGAACCACACCGTCTTGCCGTGCGCCGAAGTGCTGCTCCCCCAGCCGCGCGCCAGCCGGCTCACGATCCTCAGCCCCCGCCCGAACTCGTCGTCGGCCGTCGCGCCGAGCAGCGTCGCCGGGGCTGGTTCGTCGTCGGTGACCTCGCAGAGCAGCGCGTCCGTACGGACCAGCCGCAGCCCGACATGGCGGACCCGGGCGTGCCGCACGGCGTTGGTGACCAGCTCGCCGACCATCAGCTCCGCGTTCTCCACCGCGCCCGGCAGATCCCAGTCACAGAGTTTGCCGCGCACCAGACGCCGGGCCCGCGCCACCTCGCGCGGATCGAGCGCGAGCTGCCACTCGGCGACGTCACCGTCCGGTATGCCGTTCAGCCTGGCCATCAGCAGGGCCACGTCGTCCTTGCGTCCGCCCTGGGTGTTGAGCGCGCGGATGATCGTGTCGCAGGCGCGGTCCATGGAGGCGGCCGGATGAGCGGCCGACTCGCAAAGCGCGGCGAGACCGTCGCCGATGTCCTGGCCCCGCACCTCGACCAGGCCGTCGGTGCACAGGACCAGCCGGTCACCGGGGCGCACCCGTACCGTCGTGGTCTCGAAGGGCACACCGCCGACGCCGATGGGGGCGCCGGTCGGCAGGTCGAGCAGTTCGCTGCGGCCGTCGGCGGCGCGGACCAGGACGGGCGGGATGTGTCCGGCGTTGGCGATCGCCAGCTCGGAGCGGATGGGGTCGTACACGGCGTACAGACAGGTCGCCAGATAGTTCTCGCCCAGCCGCTGCGCCAAATCGTCCAGAGTGCGGAGCAGTTGGGCGGGCGGCATCTCCATCGTCGCCATCGTCTGCACGGCCGTCCGTAACTGACCCATCATGGCGGCCGAGTTGAGGCCGTGGCCCATCACGTCGCCCACCACGAGCGCGGTGCGTGAGCCGGGCAGTTTGACGGAGTCGAACCAGTCGCCGCCGATCCGTCCGAGACGGGCGCCGGGCAGATAGCGGGTGGCGATGTCGCAGCCCGCCATGCGCGGGGCGACCTGCGGCAGCATGCTGTCCTGGAGGGTGTCGGCGACGTTCTCCTGGTACGTGTACATCCGGGCGTTGTCGAGGACGAGACCCGCCCTCGCGGCCAGTTCGGCGCCGGTGGCGCGGTCCATGTCGTCGAAGGGCCGTCGGCCCTGACGGCGCATCAGGACCATGAAGCCGAGCACCACGTCACGCGCCTTCAGCGGTACCAGCAGCATGGAGCGGTTGTTGATGAGCGGGCGCAGGTCGCGCTTCTCGAACTGCGCGGAGATCCGGTCGCCGTCCTCCTCGCTGAGCCGCGGGATGAGGACCGGTTCGCCGGTGACCATGCACTGGAAGAAGGGGGTGTGTTCGGGGAAGGCGATGGCCTCGCCGACCGGCACCGTGTCGTCCCAGCGGCCCGGCTCGTCGTTGTGCTCGACCCAGACCCGGTGCCAGATGGTGGTGACGTCGGGGCGCCCGGTGGGGAAGCCCTCTCCCGCCAGCACGGCGGCGCGCAGATGGGTGCCCGCGAAGTCGGTGAAGCGGGGCACGGCGGCGCTGGTGACCTCGCGGATGGTGCGCGCGAGATCCAGGGAGGAGCCGATCAGCCCGCTGACCTCGTTGAGGAACTCCAGCCGCTCGCGGACCGCCGCGTACTCCAGATCGAGTTCGGGGTCGGGCGCGGGCACTTGCGGGCCACCGGGGTGGCCGACAGCGCGACCGGCGTCCGGGGCGCCGGGTTCGGCCGTAGCGGGTGCGGTGGCCGGTCGCCCCGCCGCACGGCGCGGCACACCCCAGTCGGGGGTGACGAGGACCCGGTCGTGGTGGCTGAACTCCAGCACGGGATAGCCGAGTTCGAGGACCTGGGCGACGATGCGCCCCGACTCGGCGACGCTCATGTTCGGCAGGATGTGCGGCAGTTGGCCGGCGAGCGACCGGGAGTCGGCGAACTCGGTGTGCAGCGAGAAACTCGGCGCTATCCGGGCGCTGTCGGCGTCACCGACGTCGCCGCGGAACTGGTCGACGTCCGCGGCGAGTACGAGATGGCGGCCGGCTCCGGGCCCGGCGAGCGGGTAGGCCCACCACAGCACGTCGAGCCGGGGGCGTCCCGGGTCGGAGAGCTTGGCCCGGCCGGCGGTCGGGTAGGAGCTGCGCCCGTGCAGTTCCGGGCCCAGTTCGTCGTCGGCGCCGCAGATGTCGTGGGCGCCGTTGACCCGTCCCGTGCGGTCCTCGGTGAGCGCTCCCGTGACCGGCATCAGATCGTCGGCCGGCTGGCCGACCGCGGCCTCTCTGGAATGGCCGAAAAGCCGCCGTGCGCCGCTCGACCAGTGCGACACGAGACCGTCGGCGTCCACGACGACCACGGCAAGCGGAATCCGGCCGGTCGCCGCGCGCCCGGGCCGGGAACGGAGCGGCGGAGTGCCACTGTCCATGGGTGGAAGGCTCCTTCCCCGCCGCCGGGATCTGCGGCTGTGCACCCACGGTACGGCTCCGAACACGCAATGCGCCGGGCAATGAACGATTAGATCGTGCGCCCGCGTACGCCGGAAAGTTGACTGAAATTCAGTCAGTGACCGGGCCGTTGATCCACTCGCGGCTCCGGTCAGTCGGCGTGGCCGAGCTGCAGGTCTCTCTCGGTGCGTCCGCCGCCCGCCATCCGCAGCACGGTGGCCACCGGCGGATAGCCCGCGGCGATGACCGTGTACTCGCCGGACGACAGATCGACGAAGCGGAATGCCCCGTCGGCGCCCGTCGTCAGCGTGTCGACGACATTGCCCGCCGCGTCGAGCAGGGTGACGCGCGCGTCCTCGACCGGACGGCCGCCCCCGGCGCGTACGGTGCCGCGCAGCACCGCCCCGCCGGCCAGTTCGATGTCCTGCCGGGTCTCGCGCGAGGGCTGGACACTGACGAGGAGCGCGGCGGGCCGGAAGGCGGGCGCGCTGGCCGCGAGGGTGTACTCCCCCGCCACCAGCTCCGAGATCACATAGCCGCCTTCGCGCCCGCTGCGGGTGGAGGCGACCACGTCCCCGCGTACGTCGGTGAGGGTGACGGCCGCGTCGCGCACGGGCGTGCCGTCGGCGGTCAGTACCGCTCCGGCGAGGCGGCCGGCGCCGCCGAGGACCACGTCCAGCTCGATCGGGCGCTCCCCGACGGTGACGGTGACGGCCTGCGGCTGGTGTCCGCCCGCCGCGGCGATCATCACGTACGAACCGGCCCCCGGCACGCTCAGCGCGTACCGCCCGTCCTCGCCGCTGGCCCCGCGCCCGATCTGGGTGCCCTGTACGTCGATGAGGGTGAGCGCCGCGCGCGGGACGGTGCTGCCGTCGTGGTGCTGGACGGTGCCGCAGACGGGGACCCCGGCCGGGTACGCGTGCGGGGCCGCGCCGTTGGCGGCGGCGGGGGCGGAGCCCGGGGTGCGGGCGGGCGGGACCGCGGTGGACTCGGCGGCGGAGGTGTTGTGGGACACCAGAGGTTTCTCCTTGAGGAAGCAGGCGATGAGCAGGCCGACCAGAAGCACCGGCACGAGATAGAGGAAGATCCGTGGCATCGCGTCCGCGTACGCCTGGATGTAGCCGTCCCGCAGCTCGGGGGGCATCGCGTGCACCATCTGCGGCGTGATGGATTCGGCGCTGGGCAACCCGGTACCGGACGGGACGCGGTCGACGAGCGCGTCGGTGAGGCGGTCGGCGAACAGGGTGCCGAAGACGGCGGCGCCGACGCTGCCGCCGATCTGCCGGAAGTAGTTGTTGGCGCTGGTGGCGGTGCCGAGGTCGCGGGGGCGTACCGAGTTCTGCACGGCGAGGATCAGGACCGGCATGACCAGGCCGATGCCGGTGCCGAGGACGGCCTGCCAGAGGCTGTATTCGAGCCGGGAGGTGTCGGTCTCCAGCCGGGACAGCAGCCACATGCCGACGGCGGAGACGGCGCTGCCGAGGACGGGGTAGATCCGGTAGTGCCCGGTGCGGCTGATCAGCTGGCCGGAGAGGACGGAGGCGGCGACGATGCCGCCCATCATGGGCAGCATCAGCAGGCCGGACTCGGTGGCCGAGGCGCCGTCGACCATCTGGAGGAAGGTCGGCAGATAGCTGGCGGCGCCGAAGAGGGCGATGCCGACGACCGCGCCGACGAGTCCGGTGATGTTGAAGATCGAGTCGCGGAACAGCCGCAGCGGGATGATCGGTTCGGGCGCGAAGTGCTCGACGACCAGGAACAGCGCGGCCGTGACGACGGCGCCGGCGGCGAGGCCGAGGATCTCGCGCGAGCCCCACTCGTACTCCGTTCCGCCCCAACTGGTCAGCAGGACCAGGCACGTCGAGGCGGCGGCGAGCAGCACGGCGCCCATGACGTCGAGCCGCGCCTTGGCGGTGGGCCTGGGGAGCCGGAGTACGACGGTGACGACGGCGAGGGTGACGAGACCGAACGGCACGTTGAAGTAGAAGCACCAGCGCCAGGAGACGTGGTCGGTGAAGAAGCCGCCGAGCAGGGGTCCGGCGACCGAGGCGAGGCCGAACGCGCCGCCGATGAGGCCCATGTAGCGCCCGCGTTCGCGGGGCGGCACGATGTCGGCGATGATCGCCTGGACGCCGATCATGAGGCCGCCGGCGCCGACGCCCTGGAGGGCGCGGAAGGCGATCAGCTCGTTCATGGTGCGGGACCAGCCGGCCAGGGCGGATCCGACGACGAACACGACGATGGCGAACTGGAAGACGCCCTTGCGGCCGAAGAGGTCGCCGAGCTTGCCGTAGATCGGCAGGCCGATCGTGGAGGTCAGCAGATAGGCGGTGATGGCCCAGGGCATCCGGTCGAGGCCCTGGAGTTCCCCGACGATCTTCGGCAGGGCGGTGGCGACGATCATCTGCTCCAGCGCCGCGAGCAGCAGCGCGAGCATCAGGCCGGTGAAGACCAGCCGCACGCGGCGCGGGGAGAGTTCACCGCCCGGGGTGGCGGCGCCGGTGGCGGGTGGGGGCGGTTCGGTCGCGGCCGGAGCGGGCACGGGGGCCTGCTCGTCGTCCTTCACCAGCGTGATCCCACCCACGAATTGCTCCCCTTCGTCGCGTCTGCGCGGCGTAATTCTTCACATTGCACGCAGAGCGGGAGCAAGCCGGGCGCTTCACCGGGAAGGGGTACGGCGCGCGACGGCAAGGGGTTGTGAGGAGCGGGCGGGGGCGCTCATCAGCGGCTTTCCCGCGACGCGTGGTGCGCGGGCGCACGTCACGCGTCGCGGGGGAAACCACTCGAATCAGTGATGCCGGGGGGTGGCCCTTCGACGTTCAGGACGCCCCGGTCCGGGGGGACTTGACGGTTCAGGAGGTCTCGGTGGCCTTCTCCGTCTCCGCCGCGAGCTTCGCGAGCAGCTCGTCGTGGATACGGACGAGGCCCTTGGGTGCGAATGTGCGCTCGAAGAAGCCGCCGATACCGCCGGCGCCGTCCCAGACGGTGGTGACGACGGTCTTCGAACGGCCCTCGCCCGCCGGGGTGACGACCCAGGTGGTGACCATGGAGGAGTTGCGGTCCTTCTCCACGAGCTGGCCGTCCGTGGGCTCGGTGACCTCCAGGAGGCAGTCACGGACGCGCTTCTTGGTCGCCTGGAGCTTCCAGTGGACGAGGGTCCCCTCGCCGTCGCCGCCCTCGCGGACCTCGTACTCACTGAAGTGCGCGGTCAGCACCTTCGGGCGGACGTCCTGGTAGTCCGCCAGCGCGTCGAACACCGTGTCCGCGCCCGCCGCGATGATCCGCTCCGTCGTGGCTTCGACCTGCGCCATGGCTTCCTCCAGCATTCGTGTCTCCGGGCGGCAAGCCAACCATCTCCGCCGGGCGCGCCCAAATCCGGGGTTGCATCGATCATGGGAACACGTGTTCTATTCTGTGGTCGGTACAACTGAGGAGGCGCGAATGCGCTGGGACAATCTGGCCGAGAACCCCACGTCGGCCCGCGACGCGGCGCTCTTCGGTACGGACGCGGTGACCACCAGGACCTTCGACACCCCCGAGTTCCGGGGGATCACGTTCCACGAGATCCGCGCCCGTTCGATCGTGAACCGGGTGCCGGGCGCGTCCCGGATGCCGTTCGAGTGGACGGTCAATCCGTACCGGGGGTGCTCGCACGCCTGCGTGTACTGCTTCGCCCGCAAGACGCACAGCTATCTGGACCTCGACACGGGCCTCGGCTTCGACTCGCAGATCGTCGTCAAGATCAACGCGCCGGCGCTGCTGCGCCGGCAGCTCGCCTCCCGCCAGTGGCAGGGCGCGCACATCGCGATGGGCACGAACGTCGACTGCTACCAGCGGGCGGAGGGCCGTTACCGGCTGATGCCGGGCATCATCTCGGCGCTGCGCGACCGCGCGAACCCCTTCTCGATCCTGACCAAGGGCACCCTGATCCTGCGCGATCTGGAGCTGCTGCGCGAGGCGGCGCAGGTCACGGAGGTCGGGGTGTCCGTCTCCGTCGGCTTCACCGACCAGGAGCTGTGGCGCACGGTCGAGCCGGGCACACCCTCGCCGCAACGCCGCCTCGACGCCGTCCGCGCCCTGACGGACAGCGGCATCGGCTGCGGGGTCCTGATGGCTCCCGTCATCCCCTTCCTCGGCGACGGCGCGGACCAACTGCGGGCCACGGTACGGGCGATAGCCTCGTCCGGAGCGACGTCGGTGACCCCGCTGGTGCTGCATCTGCGGCCGGGCGCGCGTGAGTGGTTCATGCGGTGGCTGCGGGAGCACCACCCGCATCTGGTGCCGCGCTACGAGCGGCTGTACGCGGAGGGGGCGTACGCGCCGAAGTGGTACCAGCGGCGCATCACCCGCCAGGTCCACGAACTGGCGGACGAGTTCGGGATCGGCCCGTCGGGGCTGGCGGCCCGACGCCGCGTACCGGCCCCGAAGACGCCGGCGCCGCCACCGGGACCGACACAGCTGACGCTGCTGTAGCGCCGGGGTGCGATCATCGGGCATGCCAGAGATCGAGGTCGTACGGGGCGACACCGGGTAGCCGGGGCAGGGCGACCGTGTCCGGCCCACCGGCCGCGGGCGCCCCGATCGGTGGACGGGACCGGGGCGCCCCGGCCGACGGGCCTTTCCGCGACCGCGGCCACCGCCGCGGAAAGGCCGGATCCGGACCCGGACCGTCACCCCAGGCGCCTCAGCGCCTCCGACGCGGCGGCGGAGAGGCGGGGGTGGGCGCGGGCGTTGCGGAGGAGGGGAAGCGCGCGCCGGTCGCCCAGGCGCCCGAGGCCCTCCACGCAGGCGAGCGCCACCCGCCAGTGCGTCTCGTCCGGTGCGAGCAGCCGCTCCAGGGTGGCGATCAGGGCCGGTACGGACTCCGGGGCGCGCAGGTCGGCCAGCAGCCGTACCGGGTGGAGCGCGTACGCGGTGCGCAGCACGTTGGTGGCGAGCGCGGCGGCGGCGCGCGGCGTACGGGGGTCGCCGAGTACGGCCAGCGCGTGGGAGGCCGACAGACAGCGTTCGGCGTCGCGGTGGTTGAGGAGCAGGACCAACGTCTCGAACGCCCGCCGGTCGCCCGCGCGGCCGAGCCGGAAGGCGGCGATCTCCCGTGCCCACAGGGGGTGTTCGGGCGCGACGAGCACAGCGGCCAGTTCCTCGTGGTCCTCGGTGGCGATCAGCCGCCGGAAGGTGGCCGAGTCGCCGGACTCGTCCCTCACCCGCTCGGCGAGTACGCGCGATTCCTCGTCGCCGGCGGCCCGTTCGGTACGGGCGGTGAACCGGGCACGGGGCCCGGTCGCTCCCACCGGCTCTCCCACCGTCTCGGTCGCCGCCGCCGTGTCCGCAGGCCCCGCCTGCCGTTCCAGCTCGCTCATGTCCGGCAGGGTATCGGCGCTCCGTGGCCGGAAGAACGCTCTGTGTGACCGCCCGGTGCCCGAACGGCCGGTTTCCGCCGGTGACGCACCGCACATCTCCCCAGGGCTGGCGCGCTCGTTACCCGCCGGTTAATCTCAAGTGAGCGGGAAACCCCCGCGGCTCCCGGTGGCCTGGTGACGCAGCCACCGTGAGTGCCCGTCGGTTCGGTACACGCACGGCGCGACTCCGGGACAGGGTCCGCCGACCTCACTCACCCCGACACCCACCCACGCCCGCGCGGCGCGCCCCACTCATGTGGTGCGGCGGCCCCGGCGCACGGAAACGGCAGGCAGGGCCTGCCCCCTCCTCAGTCGTCACTCATCCCCTGGAGTCCCGTGATGGACATCCCTCTCTCCACCATCGCCGTCGTCGGCCTCGGCACGATGGGGACCGGTATCTCCGAGGTCCTCGCACGCGCCGGCCGCGAGGTCATCGGCATCGACATCGACGAGATCGCCACCGCCCACGCGGTCGCCGCGCTCGAAGCGTCCACGGCACGTGCCGTCGAGCGCGGGCGGGTCACCGAGGAGGAACGGCGCGGGATGCTCGCCCGCTTCCGTACGTTCACCGATCTCCAGGCCGCCGCGGACGCCGATCTCGTCATCGAGGTCGTCCCCGAGTCGTACGAGATCAAGCAGCAGGTCTTCCGCGCGCTGGACGGGATCGTCGGCCCCGGCACGATCCTGGCGACCGGCACGAACGCGCTGTCGGTCACCCGCCTCGCCGCCGACTCCGCGCGTCCGGAGCGCGTGCTCGGCATGCACTTCTTCAACCCGGCCCCGGCGATGAAGCTGGTCGAGGTCGTGTCGTCGGTGCTGACCGCGCCGGCCGCTGTCACGGCCGTCACCGCGCTGGCGCGTGAGCTGGGCAAGGAGCCCGTCGCCGTGGGAGACAGGCCGGGATTCGTCGCCGACGGGCTGCTCTTCGGCTATCTGAACCAGGCCGCCGCGATGTACGAGGCGAAGTACGCCTCGCGCGAGGACATCGACGCCGCGATGCGGCTCGGCTGCGGACTCCCGATGGGCCCGCTGGCGCTGCTGGACCTGATCGGCGTCGACACCGCCCGTACGGTCCTGGAGGCCATGTACGCGGCGTCCCGCGACCGGCTGCACGCACCGGCGCCGATCCTGCGGCAGCTCAGCGAGGCCGGGCTCACCGGCCGCAAGTCGGGGCGCGGCTTCTACACCTACGAGGGGCCCGGCAGCGGCACGGTGGTGCGCGACGCGCTGACCCCGCTGGACGACGGGCGCGGCGGCGGGAGCGGTCGGACGGCGGTCCGGTCGGTCGGCGTCGCGGGCTCCGGGACGATGGCGAGCGGGATCGCCGAGGTCTTCGCCAAGGCGGGTTACGTGGTGGTGCTCGCCGCCCGCAGTCAGGAGAAGGCGGACGCGGCCAAGGCGCGGGTCGCCAAGTCCCTGGGCCGCTCGGTCGACAAGGGCCGGCTGACCGGGGAGGCGCGCGACGACGCCCTGGCGCGGATCACGCCCACCGGTTCGCTCGACGCGTTCGACGACGTGGAGCTCGCGGTCGAGGCGGTGGCCGAGGACCTGGAGATCAAGCGGCAGTTGTTCGCGGCGCTCGACAAGGTCTGCAAGCCGGGCGCGGTGCTGGCCACCACGACGTCGTCGCTGCCGGTGGTCGCGTGCGCCCGCGCCACGACGCGCCCGCGCGACGTGGTCGGCATGCACTTCTTCAACCCGGCCCCCGCGATGAAGCTGGTCGAGGTGGTCCGTACCGTCCTGACGTCGGACGAGGCGCACGCCACGGTCCGCGAGGTGTGCGCGACGATCCGCAAGCACCCGGTGGACTGCGGCGACCGGGCCGGATTCATCGTGAACGCGCTGCTGTTCCCGTATCTGAACAACGCGGTGAAGATGGTCCAGGAGCACTACGCGACGCTCGACGACATCGACGCCGCGATGAAGCTGGGCGGCGGCTATCCGATGGGGCCGTTCGAACTCCTGGACGTGGTCGGTCTGGATGTCTCGCTGGCCATCGAGAAGGTCCTGCACCGCGAGTTCCGGGACCCGGGGCTGGCACCGGCGCCCCTGCTGGAACACCTGGTGGCGGCGGGCTGCCTGGGCCGCAAGACGGGACGCGGCTTCCGCGAGTACGCGGCGCGGCGTCCGGACACGCCCCAGGGGGTGTCCTGAGCGTGCCGGGTGTCCGGACGCCGGGCGGGCCGCCTTCCGCGGCCCGTCCCGGCACGGGCCCCACGGGCGCGCCCTCCTGCGCCGATGCAGTACGTTCGGGTCATGGCTCAGCCCGCTGACTCCGCCCGACGGCCCGCCCGTACGAACCCCCCTGCCGACGCTCCGGAGAGCGCGGCGGGCGGACGCGCGGCGGCGCAACGGCTGAAGATGCGCCGGGAACTGTCGGCGGCGGCGATGGAGCTGTTCTCCACCAAGGGGTACGAGGCGACGACCGTCGACGAGATCGCCGCGGCGGCCGGGGTCGCGCGCCGCACGTTCTTCCGGCACTTCCGTTCCAAGGAAGAGGCGATCTTCCCGGACCACGACGACACGCTCGTCCGCGCGGAAGCGGTCCTGAACGCGGCGCCCGCGCACGAGCACCCCCTCGACACCGTGTGCCGGGGCATCAAGGAAGTCATGCGGATGTACGCGGCTTCGCCGACGCTCTCCGTGGCGCGCTACCAGCTCACCCGCGAGGTGCCCACGCTGCGCGAGGCCGAGATCGCCTCGGTGGCCCGCTACGAGCGGCTGTTCACCCGCTATCTGCTGGGCCACTTCGACGAGCACGAACACCCCGACGGCAACGACGACCCGCTGCTGGCCGAGGTGGCGGCGTCCGCCGTCGTCACCGCGCACAACCATGTGCTGCGCCGCTGGCTGCGGGCCGACGGCCAGGGCGATGTGGAGACCCAGCTCGACCACGCCTTCGCGATCGTCCGCGACACCTTCGGCTCGGGCATCGGCGCGGGCCGGACGATGGGCGGCCGTGCGGCTCCCGCCGCCACGGCGAGCACGAACGGCGAGGTCCTGGTGACGGTGGCGCGTACCGACGCGCCGCTGGACGAGGTCATGCGCACCATCAAGCAGGCGCTGGGAAACCGCTGACCCGCCTGCCCCCACGGCTCCGTGACGGACGGTCAGTTCGACGCCGGCCGGGGGACGGTCCGGGCGCGCGTCCCGTGAAGCGCCCGTACAAATGGGTACGGTCCCGGCTCCACACCGCACGCTGAGTCGCCACCGTTCACCCCTCGTGATCCCATGGCGCTCATGCGTGTCCGCCGGATGACAACTGAGAGAAATTGTTGGCACGCAGTGCCTTGTCCAATGACACGGCGTGCCATACGTTGGGTGTGTCCGGGCGACCGGCGCACCGAGACCTCTCGGACGCCGGCTGTCCCCGCGAGCCACCCGGCCCGTGTGCCCGGACGCCTGCGTCACAGGCATCCCACGCGCCCACCCGGCGTCGCCGAGCACCACCACGCGCCGAACCGACGGCACACCTCCACCGCACCACGCGCACAGCGCGACCCGTTGTCCCATCCCTCAGGGACCTGTTCAGCGTTCCCGCAACACGCTTCGCCGGAGGCCACATCGTGAAGGACATCCTGGACGCCATCCAGTCGCCGGAGAGCACCTCCGCCGACTTCGCCGCGCTGCCCCTGCCCGAGAGCTACCGGGCGGTGACCGTGCACAAGGACGAGACGGAGATGTTCGCCGGTCTCGAATCCCGCGAGAAGGACCCGCGCAAGTCGCTCCACGTCGACGACGTGCCGGTGCCCGAACTCGGGCCCGGCGAGGCCCTGGTGGCCGTCATGGCCAGCTCGGTCAACTACAACTCCGTCTGGACCTCGATCTTCGAGCCCATGTCGACCTTCGGCTTCCTGGAGCGGTACGGCAAGCTCAGCGAGCTGTCCAGGCGCCATGACCTGCCGTACCACGTCATCGGCTCCGACCTGGCCGGGGTCGTGCTGCGCACCGGCCCCGGCGTGAACACCTGGCGGCCCGGTGACGAGGTCGTCGCGCACTGCCTGTCCGTCGAGTTGGAGAGTTCGGACGGGCACAACGACACGATGCTCGACCCCGAGCAGCGCATCTGGGGCTTCGAGACCAACTTCGGCGGCCTGGCGGAGGTCGCGCTCGTCAAGTCCAACCAGCTGATGCCCAAGGCCAGGCATCTGACCTGGGAGGAGGCGGCGGCCCCCGGTCTGGTCAACTCCACCGCGTACCGCCAGTTGGTGTCGCGCAACGGCGCCGGGATGAAGCAGGGCGACAACGTGCTGATCTGGGGGGCGAGCGGCGGACTCGGCTCGTACGCAACCCAGTTCGCGCTCGCCGGCGGCGCCAACCCCATCTGTGTGGTCTCCAGCGACCACAAGGCCGAGATCTGCCGGCGCATGGGCGCCGAGGCGATCATCGACCGCACCGCCGAGGACTACCGGTTCTGGGAGGACCCGCACCACCAGAACCCGCGTGAGTGGAAGCGGTTCGGCAAGCGCATCCGCGAACTCACCGGCGGCGAGGACGTCGACATCGTCTTCGAGCACCCGGGCCGGGAGACCTTCGGCGCCAGCGTCTACGTCACGCGCAAGGGCGGCACGATCGTCACCTGCGCGTCGACCTCCGGCTACACGCACGAGTACGACAACCGCTATCTGTGGATGTCGCTGAAGCGGATCGTGGGCTCGCACTTCGCCAACTACCGCGAGGCGTGGGAGGCCAACCGGCTCATCGGCAAGGGGAAGATCCACCCGACGCTGTCGAAGGTGTACCCGCTGGAGGAGACCGGCCAGGCCGCGTACGACGTCCACAGCAACCGGCACCAGGGCAAGGTCGGGGTCCTCGCGCTGGCACCCCGCGAGGGGATGGGCGTGAGCGACCCGGCGACGCGTGAACGGCACATCGACGCCATCAACCGCTTCCGGGACGTGTGACATGCCGGAAGCGGAACGGGAAGCGGCGGGCGGCACGCGCCGCAAGGACCGGCCGTGGCTGATGCGGACGTACGCCGGTCACTCGACCGCCGAGGCGTCCAACGAGCTGTACCGGAACAATCTGGCCAAGGGCCAGACCGGTCTCTCCGTCGCCTTCGACCTGCCGACACAGACCGGTTACGACCCCGACCACGTCCTGGCGCGCGGCGAGGTCGGCCGGGTCGGCGTGCCCGTGTCCCATCTCGGCGACATGCGGCGGCTGTTCCAGGACATCCCGCTGGACCGGATGAACACGTCGATGACCATCAACGCGACCGCCATGTGGCTGCTGGCGCTGTATCAGGTGGTCGCCGAGGAGCAGGGCGCGGACAGCGACCTGCTCCAGGGGACCACGCAGAACGACATCGTGAAGGAGTACCTGTCGCGCGGGACGCATGTCTTCCCGCCGGTGCCCTCGCTGCGGCTGACCACGGACATGATCACCCACACCGTGGCGCACATCCCCCGGTGGAACCCGATCAACATCTGTAGCTACCACCTCCAGGAGGCGGGGGCGACCCCCGTCCAGGAGATCGCGTACGCGCTGTCGACGGCGGTCGCCGTGCTGGACGCGGTGCGCGACAGCGGGCAGGTGCCGGCCGAACGGTTCGGTGACGTCGTCGCCCGGATCTCGTTCTTCGTCAACGCCGGGGTGCGCTTCGTCGAGGAGATGTGCAAGATGCGCGCCTTCGGCCGCATCTGGGACCGGGTCACCCGCGAGCGGTACGGCGTGACGGACGGGAAGCAGCGGCGTTTCCGGTACGGCGTCCAGGTCAACTCCCTGGGACTGACCGAGGCCCAGCCGGAGAACAACGTCCAGCGCATCGTGCTGGAGATGCTGGGCGTCACGCTCTCCAAGGACGCCCGCGCCCGCGCCGTACAACTCCCGGCCTGGAACGAGGCGTTGGGGCTCCCCCGGCCCTGGGACCAGCAGTGGTCGCTGCGCATACAGCAGGTACTGGCCCTGGAGAGCGACCTGTTGGAGTACGAGGACATCTTCGCCGGGTCGCACGTCGTGGAGGCGAAGGTGGCGTCCCTCGTCGAGGACTCACTCGCGGAGATGGCGCGCATCGAGGAGATGGGCGGCGTGATGGCGGCCGTCGAGTCCGGCTATCTGAAGTCGCGGCTGGTCGCGTCGCACGCCGAGCGCCGGGCCCGTATCGAGTCGGGCGAGGAGAGGATCGTCGGCGTCAACTGCTTCGAGGCGACCGAGCCCAGTCCGCTGACCACCGATCTGGACACCGCGATCATGACGGTCGACCCGGCGAACGAGGCCCGGGTGGTGGCCGCCCTGCACGAGTGGCGGGCGGGCCGGGACGGCGCGCGGGTCGACGAGTCGCTGGCCGCGCTGAGGCGGACCGCGGCCGGCACCGGCAATCTGATGGCCGCGACCGTGGAGTGCGCGCGGGCCGGTGTGACGACCGGCGAGTGGTCCGGGGCGCTGCGCGAGGTCTTCGGCGAGTTCCGCGCGCCGACCGGGGTGGGCGGCGCGCCGGTCGCGGTCACCGCGGAGGCGGGGACACCGCTCGCCGCCGTACGGGAGAAGGCGTCCCGCACGGCCGCCGAACTGGGCTCCGGGCGGCTGCGGCTGCTGGTGGGCAAGCCGGGTCTGGACGGGCACTCCAACGGGGCCGAGCAGATCGCCGTACGCGCGCGGGACGCCGGGTTCGAGGTCGTCTACCAGGGCATCAGGCTGACGCCGGAACAGATCGTGAGCGCCGCCGTCGCCGAGGACGTGCACTGCGTGGGCCTGTCGATCCTCTCCGGTTCGCACGCCGCGCTGGTCCCCGACGTCCTCGGACGGCTGCGGGAGGAGGGGGCCGGGGAGATCCCGGTCGTCGTCGGCGGGATCATCCCGGGCGCCGACGCCGAGGCGCTGCGGGCCGCCGGAGTGGCGGCCGTCTTCACCCCGAAGGACTTCGGGATCACCGAGATCATCGGCCGTATCGTCGACGAGATCCGTCACGCGAACAAGCTCGAACCCCTGGAGGTCTCCGCATGACCACGTCGCCCACGCCCTCCGCGGCCCACTCGCCCGCGAACCGGCTCCGCCCCCGGCGCTCGTGCCTGGCCGTGCCCGGCTCCAACCCGCGCTTCCTGGAGAAGGCGCAGGGCCTGGCGGCCGACCAGGTCTTCCTCGATCTGGAGGACGCGTGCGCGCCGCTCGCCAAGGAGGGCGCCCGGCACACGATCGTGGACGCGCTCAACAAGGGCGACTGGACGGGCAAGACCAGGGTCGTACGGGTCAACGACTGGACGACGCACTGGACGTACCGCGACGTGATCACGGTCGTGGAGGGCGCGGGCCACAATCTGGACTGCCTCATGCTGCCCAAGGTCCAGGACGCGCAGCAGGTCGTGACGCTCGATCTGCTGCTGACCCAGATCGAGAGGACGATGGGCTTCGAGGTCGGCAGGATCGGTATCGAGGCGCAGATCGAGAACGCCAGGGGCCTGGTGAACGTGGACGAGATCGCGGCCTCCTCGCCGCGGCTGGAGACCATCGTGTTCGGCCCCGCCGACTTCATGGCGTCGATCAACATGAAGACGCTGGTGGTCGGGCAGCAGCCGCCCGGTTACGGCGCGGACGCCTACCACTACATCCTGATGCGGATCCTGATGGCGGCCCGTACGCACGATCTCCAGGCGATCGACGGGCCGTTCCTCCAGATCCGGGACGTGGACGCGTTCCGGGAGGTCGCGGGCCGCGCCGCCGCGCTGGGCTTCGACGGCAAGTGGGTGCTGCACCCGGGCCAGATCGACGCGGCGAACGAGATCTTCTCGCCGTCGCAGGAGGACTACGACCACGCGGAGCTGATCCTCGACGCGTACGACTACGCGACGTCCGAGGCGGGCGGCAAGAAGGGGTCGGCGATGCTCGGCGACGAGATGATCGACGAGGCGAGCCGCAAGATGGCGCTGGTCGTCTCCGGCAAGGGCCGGGCGGCGGGACTGCGGCGGACCTCGAAGTTCGAAGCACCGGAGGCGTGAACCGTGCGATTCGGACGCACCTTTGAGGAGTTCGAGGTCGGGGCCGTCTACAAGCACTGGCCGGGAAAGACCGTCACCGAGTACGACGACCACCTGTTCTGTCTGCTCACCATGAACCACCATCCGCTCCATCTCGACAGCAACTACGCGGAGAAGACCACCGATTTCGGCAGGAACGTGGTGGTGGGCAATTACGTCTACTCGCTGCTGCTCGGCATGTCCGTGCCCGACGTCTCCGGAAAGGCCATCGCCAATCTGGAGGTCGAGTCGCTGCGGCACATCGCGCCGACGTTCCACGGCGACACCCTGTACGGCGAGACGACCGTGCTGGACAAGACGCCGTCCCGGTCCAGGGACGACCGGGGAGTCGTCCATGTCGAGACCAGGGGCTACAAGCAGGACGGCACGGTCGTGTGCGTGTTCCGCCGCAAGGTGATGGTGCCGACCGCGACCTACATCGACAAGCGCGGCGGCGAACAGCCCGGCCGCCCCGAGCCGACGACGCAGGAGAGCTGACCGATGAGCCGTCTCGCCCAGACCGCGGACCTGACCGACATCCAGCGGGAGATCCTCTCCACGGTGAGGGACTTCGTCGACAAGGAGATCCTTCCGGTGGCCACCGAGCTGGAACACCGCGACGAGTATCCGACCCGGATCGTCGAAGGGCTGCGGGAACTCGGCCTGTTCGGGCTGATGATCCCCGAGGAGTACGGCGGTCTGGGTGAGTCCCTGCTCACCTACGCGCTCTGCGTGGAGGAGATCGCCCGCGGCTGGATGTCCGTCTCGGGCATCATCAACACCCATTTCATCGTGGCGTACATGATCAAGCAGCACGGCACCGAGGAGCAGAAGGACACCTTCCTGCCGCGGATGGCGGCCGGCGAGGTGCGCGGCGCCTTCTCGATGTCCGAGCCGGGGCTCGGCTCCGACGTGTCGGCGATCACGTCGAAGGGCGTGCGGGACGGGGACGAGTACGTGCTGGACGGCCAGAAGATGTGGCTGACGAACGGCGGCACGTCCACGCTCGTCGCCGTTCTGTGCCGCAGTGACGAAGGCCACCCCGAGGGCACGGCGCCGCACAGGTCGATGACGACGTTCCTGGTCGAGAAGGAGCCCGGCTTCGGTGAGGTGAGGCCCGGTCTCACCATCCCCGGCAAGATCGACAAGATGGGCTACAAGGGCGTCGACACCACCGAGTTGATCATGGACGGACTGCGCGTTCCGGCCAATCGGGTCCTCGGCGGGACCACCGGACGAGGGTTTTACCAAATGATGGACGGTGTCGAAGTGGGCCGCGTGAACGTCGCCGCGCGTGGCTGCGGCGTCGCGCAGCGTGCCTTCGAACTCGGCGTCTCCTACGCCCAGCAGCGCCACACCTTCGGCAAACCGATCGCCCAGCACCAGGCGATCCAGTTCAAGCTGGCGGAGATGGCGACCAAGGTCGAGGCGGCCCATGCCATGATGGTGAACGCAGCACGCAAAAAGGACTCCGGGGAACGAAACGACCTGGAGGCGGGGATGGCAAAGTACCTCGCGTCGGAATACTGCAAGGAAATCGTGGAAGACGCATTCCGTATCCACGGTGGATACGGCTTCTCCAAGGAGTACGAGATCGAGCGTCTGTACCGGGAGGCACCGATGCTGCTGATCGGCGAAGGCACCGCCGAGATCCAGAAAATGATCATCGGTCGCCGACTGCTGGAGGAGTACCGATTCCAAGGCTGATCACGGCCTTTGATCCCATTTGACCGCCCACAACATCACACCGCGTCATCGTCTTCCGGCCGCCGACTCGGCTTCTGCATTGCCCAGTTGCACCGGGCAACCGATACCATCGACGGAAAGCCGCCGTCCCCCGTTGCCCGTGCGGCTCCATCCGCTACGAAGGTCATCCATGCCCCACAGCCAAACCTCCGCACCTCGCGGCAGCGTCCGCCTCGCACGCGGAGCATCGCCGTGGCTTCTGCCGACCGTCGCCACCGCAGCAGTCAGCCTGGTCCGTGCGCGCCGATCGAGGCGCGCAGCCGCCGTCGCTGTGCCCGCCACCGCTCTCGCGGCAGGCATGCTGTGGTTCTTCCGCGACCCCGAGCGAGAGATCACACAGGGCCGGGTCATCTCACCGGCCGACGGAGTAGTGCAGAGCATCATGCCGTGGAAGGACGGGCGCACCCGCGTCGCGATCTTCATGAGCCCGCTGAACGTGCATGTGAACCGTGCCCCCCTCGCGGGCACGGTGACGTCCGTGGAGCACATCCCCGGCGGCTTCGTTCCCGCCTTCAACAAGGAGAGCGAGAACAACGAGCGCGTCGTCTGGCACTTCGACACCGAACTCGGTGACATCGAGATGGTGCAGATCGCCGGCGCCGTCGCCCGACGGATCGTGCCGTACGTACCGCAGGGGACCAAACTGGAGCAAGGCGAGCGCATCGGCCTGATCCGTTTCGGCTCACGCGTCGACATCTATCTTCCCGAAGGTGTCGAGGTAGCCGTCGAGGTCGGCCAGACGACGACCGCAGGGGTGACTCGAATTGACCGTGATTGATCCCGACACACCGGCCGGCTGGGCCGCCGACGCCGAGGAGGAGGACGAAGCCGAAGACATGCCGCTGTCCATGCGGCTGTCGATAGCGGACACCCTCACTCTCGGCAACGCGACCTGCGGCTTCATGGCCGTCTACTTCACGACCACCGGCATCCTGATCCCGCACCTCACGGGCAGCGAAGAGACCGGCATGGCCCGGCACTCCGCGGCCACCGCGGTGATCCTCATGCTCTGCGCGGCCGTCTTCGACCTCTTCGACGGGCTCGTGGCGCGCAAGCTGCGCAGCTCGCCGATGGGCGCGGAGCTGGACAACCTCTCCGACCTGATCAGCTTCGGGCTCGCGCCCGCCTACTTCGTGCTCGTGTACGGCATGGTCGCCGACGACGCGCATCAGCGGGTGTCGGCGCTGGCGGCGATCGTGGTGCTGCTGGCGGTGGTCCTGCGGCTCGCGAGATTCTCCTGTGTGACGCTGAAGGACGGCATGTTCCAGGGCATGCCGAGCCCCTTCGGCGCGCTCACCGTCGTCTCGATCGTGCTGCTCGAGCTTCCCTTCGTACCGACGCTGCTGGCGATCATCGGCGTCGCGTGGCTGATGGTGAGCCGGGTCGAGTACCCGAAACCGCGAGGCGTCCTCGCGGTGGCGATGCTCACCTGGATCGTGGCCGCGATGGGCCTCCTGGCGGCCTGGGCGTTCGACGCGCCGGGTGGGCAGCTCCTGCTCCAGACGGGCTGCGCGCTCCAGGTGGTGACGGGCGCGGTGATCCCGCTCTTCGCCACGGCGCGACGGGTGAACACCTTCCGCGACAACCGCCGCGAGGCGCGTGCCGCACAGCATCCGTAGCGGCGGACACCGGCACGGGGGGGGGGGGGGGGGGGGAGAGGGGGGGGGGGGGGGGTGGGGGGGGGGGGGGGGGGGGGGGGGGGGGGGGGGGGGAGGGGGGGGGAGGGAGGG